>NZ_JACAXE010000004.1:0-213399 GCF_013391565.1 Acinetobacter sp. SwsAc6 | reverse complement strand
CTTCTTGAGTAAGATGAGTATAGTTCATGATGCAACTTTGACTTTGGTCGGTCGGAAGCATAATGCTAACTCATCTTGCTTTCTTCCAATACATTAATCTCTGTTGCACTTCATTTGAGAATCTAAGAAGTTAAAAAATGCCAAGCTTTTCATTTTAAAGGCGGGCAAGCCGCCAAAACGGGCACAGGTGGACATTTACCCGGTCATAAAGTAGTAGGTAAAATTGCCGAAGTACGTAATCTACCTGAAGGCGAAGCCGCAATTTCTCCAGCGACCTTCCCTGACTGGACGGAGCTGTCTCAATATAAAGACTTTGCAAATTATATCCGCGAAGAAACTGGTGGCATTCCAATTGGCTTTAAGCTGTCTGCTCAGCATATTGAAAAAGACATCGATGCAGCCATCGCGGTTGGTGTTGATTACATTATTTTAGATGGCCGTGGTGGGGGTACAGGTGCAGCACCCACGCTGTTCCGTGACAATATCTCCGTTCCGACCATTCCAGCACTGGCACGTGCACGTCGACACCTAGATCGCTTGGGTCGCCGAGATATCAGCTTAGTGATTACAGGTGGTTTACGTGTGCCTGCCGACTTTATTAAAGCTTTGGCTTTAGGTGCAGATGCAATTGCAGTGTCTAACTCTGCGATGCAAGCCATTGGCTGTTTGGGTATGCGCGCATGTCAATCCAATGATTGCTCAGTCGGTATTGCCACACAGCAAGATCATTTACATGCACGACTTGAAATTGAAAAATCTGCACAGCAATTGGCAAATTTCTTTCATGCATCTATTGAACTCATGCAAGTCATGGCGCGGGCATGTGGCCATCATCATCTAAATCAATTTTGTAAAGATGACCTCACCACATGGAAAAAAGAAATGTCTGAACTGACTGGCATTCATTATGGCGGGTTTCAGAATTAAGAACATCGCGATGAACATGCTGTAAAAGCAATGCTTAAAATGCCAAAAACAGATGGTGCACACTTAGTCTCTAAATGTGCACCACGTGGCATGTAGTTGCCTATTACGAATTACACACAGTGCCGCAAACTGCGCGATGATCGCCTCACTTTGACTGGGGCGAATAAACACATAATCATCGACCTGTATTTGGCAGCCTGAAGGTAGTTGCAACATTTCCTGATTGCTACTTCGACCATATAAACCATGTGGTTTTGCACCCAATGGGTACTCACATTTCCCCCGCCAATATCCGCCGTAAATAAATACCGCCTGTTGTTTGCGAAATACGCGTGACAAGAATGATAGTTCAGGTAATTGCACGTGAGGAATCACTTTTAAAACTGGTGCTGCAATCCACAGCGCAGGACGAAATGCCTTTAATGAACTTAACTCAAAATCCAGCGGTTTGACTAAAGCAGATCCCACCGCCAAATCATTACAAACCGTAGCTTGCTGATGTAAGCCAAAGCTGGCACTGCCTGCACCATTCAAGCACACGTCCTTTAATTCAGCTTCAGAAAAATACTGGCGTAGGCATCGTATAAAAAACTGATACCGTTGCTGTATACGTTGAAAAATAGCTTCTGGCTTAAACCAAGGCTGAGGCAACTTGCTCACATGCGCATCGTAGCCCATTAAGCCGCTGAGCTTCAAATACGGCGCATTCGCCTGAATCAATGCCAATGCCTGTGTAAAGTTGGTTTCGTCTGCAAAGCCACCTCGGTGCAAGCCTATATCAATTTCCAAACTTACCCTAAGTTGAATCTGTCTTGACTGCGCAAACTGCAAATATTGGTTTAAGCGCTCAACTGAGTCGATGAGCCATTGTATATTTTGCGATTCAAAAAGCTGTTGATCCGATCTTTGTAAAGATTGGATCGGCATAGGCTTGCCCAATAAAATATCACCCTGCGGAAATAGAGTTTGAATCTGTTTTAAATGTGGAAAATGGAACAGCATAAAGCGTTGGCTCGGCAATCGCTGGCTAATGTATTGCAACAACTCAGGACTTGCCAAAGACTTAACAACAATGCGCATCTGACATTGAGCATTCAATTGAGCTTGTAATGCAGCAAGGTTAGCATCTAAACTATCGAGATCTAACAGCAACTGTGCTTGCCCCGTTCCTGCTTGTATCAACTCACGATTCAGTGCTTCAAAGTACGCAACAGACATATCAATCACTACGTCCCCAAAATAAATGTTCCAGATGCGAATTGATCCACTTTTTCTCAGGATCTAACTGTTGCCGCAAATGCATAAAATCATCCCATTTCGGATACAAGGTACTTAACACATCTCCTCCTAGCGTGTGCAATTTCCCCCAATGTGGTCGTCCACCATATTTTTGAAAGATTGGCTCTGCCAATTTAAAAATACTGACATAATCTTGCCGATAGTACTGATGTATCGAAATTGAAATCGAGTCCTGCTGATAAAATGGGCTCAGCCAAATGTCATCGGCTTTGACATAACGAAATTCAATTGGAAAAAACATCGGGACTTTGTGCTTTTTTAAACAGTACATCAGCTCTTCTAAGCAAGCGAGTCCTTCTTTGACTGGCAACTGATATTCCATTTCGTTAAAGCGTGTTTCACGTACAGCGGGAAAGATCCGACTGGACCAATCAATTGCGGTACTCGGTCGTACCAATAGACTCACCAATTTCTGCAATGCTGGATTTAAAACAGGACATGACTTGGTGAGTTCAGAACAGATTCGTAAAAATACATCTTCATCTACAATTTGTTCTGTTTTAGGTTGTACGGGTTCATTGGTTTCGTCTAAAGTTTTTAAAATGACATTCGGCGAATGAATAAATGCCCAAAACTCGATATGCCGATGTTGTGATTTCCATTGCTCAATATGTTGGAGCACTTCTGTAAATGGGCAACTGCGGATCTGCTCTTTGAGCTTATACATGGGACGATTTTGTAATTTAATTTTAGTCATGAGCCCCAAGCTTCCAAAAGCAACGCGACCTGCTTGATATATCTCACGATGGTGCAATGCATCACACCAAATTAAATCGCCATCTGCCGTAATCAACTCAAAGCCTTCTACATAGGCAGATAGACATTGCAAATCGATCCCCGTGCCATGCGTTCCTGTCGCAATTGCACCCGCCAATGTCTGTTGATCTATATCCCCCTGATTCATGAGCGCCTGATTATAGGCAGCCAGTTTTTCACCTAAATCATATAAATGCGTACCTGCCTGCACCACACTTTGGCAATGCTGATCATCATGTGAGACCACACCTTTAAAGTAATCTAGGCTCAAAAGTACGTCATTGGTTTGGGCCAAGCGACTAAATGAATGCCCTGCACCGATCACTCGAATTTTGGGGTGTGTACGTATCACATTTTGTAATACCTCTAAGCTGTTCGGACGCAGTACTTTTGGATAGGCCTGTTGCGAACCTGACCAGTTCGACCAAAACTCGGATTGCATTTTTATCATTGTTATATCCTCAGTCTGTGCGCTAAGCACAATGCTGAATTGCTCTTCTTATTTTTTTAAAGTGTGCAATGCAATATTGACCCTTCCTATATGTATATGGCTCAATTTATAAACAAAAGTCAATCTACTTTAAGTTCTTGCTTAGCTATAAAAACGAAAAAGGCACAGCTATGCTGTTATTGAACGCTACCTTGTTGAATATACTTCATTAAAAATCTCACACACAGGTATGCTCTTTCTCATACTTCAGGACCCCAAAAGCTGTCTAAATCACCTCATCTCTCTATACCCAAAAAAAGATCAATGCACTCGACGTTAAGCATACAATAGAGTAAATACTCGACTAAAGAATAAATGCAACAATCCACAATTCTGAATATTGTGTAAGCAGGAAATTAGAATAAATAAATTTGGAGTTTTGACATGGTCAGTCCTTATGATGAATTGCCTCGTACACCGGCAAACTTCGTTGCATTATCACCTTTGCGCTATTTAGAACGGGCTGCATATATTTATCCAGACCAAGATGCGATTATTCATGGTGATCGTCATATCAGCTGGCGTCAAACGTATCAGCGCTGTCGTCAGTTTGCCCACCAATTACAGCAATTGGGCATTCAAAAAAATGACACTGTGTCGGTTTTACTTCCAAATATTCCAGCAATGATCGAAGCACACTTTGCAGTGCCTATGGCAGGTGCGGTTTTAAATACCCTTAATACCCGCTTAGATGCAAAAACCATTGCTTTCATGCTTGAACATGCTGAAAGCAAAGTTCTTTTGGTTGATCCTGAATTTACCAGCGTAGCACAAGAGGCCTTAGCCCTGATCAATAAAGAGATCTACATTATTGATGTCGCTGATGTTGAATATGAAGGCACCAGCCAACGCATTGGTCAAATTGAATATGAAGACTGGATTGCACAAGGTGATAGCAATTTCGAATGGGACCTCCCTGGCGATGAATGGGATGCGATTAGTCTGAGTTATACCTCAGGCACCACAGGCAATCCAAAAGGCGTGGTTTATCATCACCGTGGTGCTTATATTAATGCAGCCAGCAATATCATTGCCTGTGGTATGAAGCCACGTGCGACTTACCTTTGGACCCTCCCGCTGTTCCATTGTAATGGTTGGTGCTTTGGCTGGACCATGGCAGCCAATGGTGGAACCAATATCTGTTTACGTAAAGTTGATCCTGAGCTGATTTTCAAATTAATCGCTGAACATAAAGTGGATTATTTCTGCGGTGCGCCAATCGTACTTTCAATGTTGATCAATACCCCAGAAGAGAAAAAGACTTCATTCGATCATCGTGTAGAAGTGATGGTGGCTGGTGCAGCACCTCCAGCAGCCATTATTGAAGGCATGCGTGGTATTGGCATCAATGTGACTCATGTTTATGGCCTTACAGAAACCTATGGTCCTTCTGCACTGTGTGCTTCACAAGCAGGCTGGTCAGAGCTTTCAATTCAAGAACAAGCACAGCTACACTCGCGTCAAGGCGTACCATATCCACTTCAGGATGGCATGAAAGTGCTTGATCCAGAAACAATGCTCCCTGTAAAAAATGATGGCCAGACCATGGGTGAAATCATGTTCCGTGGCAACATTGTGATGAAAGGCTATTTGAAAAACCCCGAAGCTACGGCTGAAGCTTTTGCTGGTGGCTGGTTCCATACTGGTGATTTAGCAGTCTGCCAGCCCGATGGCTATGCAAAAATTACCGATCGCTCTAAAGATGTGATTATTTCAGGTGGCGAGAATATTTCATCGCTTGAAGTTGAAGAAGTCCTGTACCAGCACCCAGCAGTACTCACTGCGGCTGTCGTTGCGAAACCAGATCCACGTTGGCAAGAAGTCCCTTGTGCCTTCATTGAGCTCAAGGTCGGCAAAGAAGCCACTCCTGAGGAAATTATTGAATTCTGTAAGCAACACCTTGCACGCTTTAAAGTCCCTAAAGATGTGGTGATTACAGAAATTCCAAAAACCTCGACAGGTAAGTTACAAAAATTTGTCCTTCGTGACTGGGCAAAAGAACGTGCCACAGGTGAGTTCAGCTAAGCATTCAGTTAAAACAGAAAAACGACCGCTATGGGTCGTTTTTCTTTATGCACAGATAGAATCAATAGACATACTACTCATAGATTCAAAAAAAACAGCTCTTATGAGCCGTTTTTAATTACAACATTAATTGTCTGAAATTAATGCAACTTGCTGTACATAGTTGAATAATTTGAGTCTAGACGCTGCAATTTCTTCTTCCGTTGCATTCTTTGCGATATCACGATGAACACGTAAAGCATGCTGACGTAGAGTATGGCGCTCTGTCGCATTATAAGTTTTAGAAAAGTCATTAATGACTGGATCACCATCTTTAATAATGCGATCAACCCAACGATTCAACTGCGCAGTTTTTTTCAAACCTTGCTTCGGTGTTAAATACGATAAAATGACACTTTCATCTTCATTACGCATTAACTTGCCAATACGCGAGCATTGACGGCGACGCGCTTCATGCGATGAAATTGCTTGAATATCAAGAAGCGCTTCAATCAAGCGCTCATCCACTGGAAGATTTTTGATTTGTTTAGGACTCAGCTCTGCAAGCTGTTCACCCAAAGCGGCCATACGCTGTACAGCCTTCTTTTGTTCGGTTTTGCTTGCACGTCCTTCTAGAGATTCAAAATCATCTTCAGTAAAACGAGTTGGTCGACGTGCCACGATTAATCTGCCTCATAAAATTTTGCTGCGAATAATGCTTGAATATCAGACAAAGCTTTTTCTTCATCTGCACCATCAATCACTAAGCGCAAAGTTGTGCCTTTACCAGCACCGAGCATGAGCAAAGACATAATGTTTTTTGCGTCTACTAATTTATCACCTTTGCCAATCTGAATCGATGAGCGAAATTTAGTGGTGACTTCAATGAGTTTTCCAGACGCACGCGCATGTAAACCTAGTTTGTTTATTACGTCAACAGTTGTGTCTATCATGACCAGTGCTTCATTTCTCTATGTAAGACCTGAACAGACCATTTTGCCTCAAGGGCTCTCTTGAGTCTATCCACAATATAAACCGAACGATGTTGTCCACCCGTACAACCGATAGAAACCGTCATATAATGGCGGTGTCCTTCTGCAAAAGCAGGCAACCACTTTTCTAAAAATTGATAAATATCAGTAAACATTTCATTGGTTTGTGCACTGCTTTCTAAGAATTTTTGTACAGGTACATCTAAACCAGAAAATTTTCTTAACTCTAAATCCCAATGCGGGTTAGGTAAATGCCGAACATCAAACACATAGTCCGCATCTAAAGGGATGCCATGTTTAAAACCAAAAGACTGTAAAATAACAATTAATTGGTCAGCTTGCCCTAATTTAGATAAAAGCACATGCTTTAAATCATGTACGCTTTTATCTGTGGTGTCGATATGTACTGTCGCACGAAATTGAATCGGCAACAACAAATCTTTTTCTTGTTGAATACATTCATTCAAACTATTAAAACGGCTGGATAATGGATGAGGACGACGCGATGCACTAAAGCGTGCTATCAGTTCCTGATCACGCGTAGTCAAATAAATCACATCCACGGCACCATGCTTTTGCAATAATGAAAAAACATGGTCAAACTCTTGCATATCTTGGCGTGTACTTCGAACATCCACCCCTAAGGCCAGTTGCTCGAGATTATTTTCCTGATCTAATTTTTCAACAATTTCAGGCAACAGCGCGAGAGGCAAATTATCAATACAGTAATACCCCAAATCTTCCAGCACCTGCAAAGCAGATGACTTTCCTGATCCTGACTGGCCTGTAACGATTAAAATTCGTTTCATCGCGCGTGCTGTCCTTTCATGCAAATTAAGATGCAGTAAACTTAACCTGTAAATTATCAATTAAGCGTGTTTTGCCAATTTTGGCTGCTACAAACAAGACGACGTCTTGATTAAAGCTATCGACTTTTTGAAGTTCTGGGCTACGTGCTTCCACATAATCCACCACAAAACCAGCATCCGTTAATGTTGCTCGAATTGTATTTAAAGCATCTGACAACGCAGTGCCTGACGTGAGTTGTTGTGCTGCCGTTTGTAAGCTTTGGTAAATAACTGGAGCAATTTCACGGTGCTCAGGGCTTAAGTAACCATTACGTGAGCTGAGTGCCAAACCATCTGCAGCGCGTGTAATCGGCACACCAATCACTTCTAAAGGAATATTTAAATCACGCACAAACTGACGAATCACAGCCAGTTGTTGATAGTCTTTTTGACCAAAAAATGCAAAATTGGGTTGCACCATGTTAAAGAGTTTGGTCACAACTACTGCAACACCATCAAAATGACCTGGGCGCTGTGCACCACATAAATCATCTGTAATGTTATTCACTGAAATATTGGTTAGACGCGGTTGATTGCCATACATTTGCTCTACAGTTGGCGCAAAAACGATGTCACAACCCACATCAGCTAAAAGTTGCTGATCGCGTTCTAAAGTACGTGGATAATTATCAAAATCTTCATTTGGCCCAAACTGAATTGGGTTGACAAAGATACTCACCACCACCACATCACAGAGTTTACGCGCTTCACGTACAAGGTTTAAATGCCCTTCGTGCAAATTACCCATAGTTGGAACAAAGCCAATAATTTTACGTGCTGCTTTTGCAGGACTCAGCGATGCAGTCAAGCCTTGAATCGTGGTTTCAGTTTTCATCTTTTATAACTCAATTTGGAAAGTTTGTTCTTTTGCAGGGAAAGATCCATCGAGCACTGCGGCATGGTAAGCCTTAAATGCATCTAAAATAGCCGTCTCACCTGACTGTTCTTTCATAAAGTTACGTACAAATTTCGCAACATGGCTAAATGTAAGCCCGAGCATATCTTGCTGTACCAACACTTGGCCATCCGTATCTGCCCCAGCACCAATACCAATCACAGGTGTTTGCGGGAACAATTCACTAATTTCTTTACCGACTTGTGCTGGAACGCATTCCAACAACAAAATCGCAGCGCCTGCATCAACCACAGCTTTACAGTCTGCAATAAGCTGATCTGCTGTTTCACGTGTACGGGCTTGGACTTTATAGCCACCAAATACGTGTACAGATTGAGGTGTTAAACCTAAATGCACACATACAGGAATCCCGTTACGTGTCAGCGTTGCCACAGTTTCTGCTAACCATGCCCCACCCTCAAGTTTCACCATGTGCGCACCGGCTTGCATAATGGTTTTTGAGTTTTCTAAGGCATCATTTAAAGTTGCATAACTCATAAATGGCAGATCAGTTAAAATAAAGGCATGTTGATTACCACGGCGCACTGTTGCAGTGTGGTATGCCATATCTTCAACAGTTACAGGCAAAGTCGAATCATGACCTTGAATGGTCATTCCGAGTGAATCACCTACTAAGATTGTATCAATTTCAGCAACTTCCATTGCTTTTGCCATACTTGCATCATAACAAGTTAAGCAAGAAAACTTTCGGCCTTCCGCTTTAAATTTTTTTAAGTGGCTTAGACTGATCATCTAGAATTTCCTCTTATGGCCATATTTTCAGCCAATAAAAATTTAAATTTTTGCCCAATTTCCTGCATCTAAGACAGTCAGACTGACTTGATCCAGAATGGGTAAAGTATTTAATTGTTGTCCATTTAACTGTAGATTTTCATCTAAATCGAGTAATGGAATCAGCACAAAATCACGTTCCATCACGCCTACATGAGGCACAATTAAACGCGGATGTTGAATATTTTGTTGGCCATAAATCAACAAATCTAGGTCAAGTGTACGCTCGCCCCAACGGCGTAGACGTACGCGACCAGACTCTTGTTCAAAGCGCTGTAATTCATCAAGTAATGCCAATGGTTCTAAATCGGTTTGCAATTGCACTACAGCATTTAAATAATTCGGTTGATCCTGCGGACCCATGGGCGGACTTTGGTACAGTTTAGAGACTTTAACCGTACCTAGTGTCGACAATTTATGCACAGCTTCGGTCAAAATTTGCAGAGAATCCCCCAAATTACTGCCTAAGCCAATATAGGTAATCACGCTCATTGCGTTGGTCCAAAAATCACCGTGCTCAAATCTCGTTTTACACGCTTACGTTTTAGAATTGGGTGATCTGCCGTAATTTGATCATTCCCCCCATTCACCGCCTGTGCTTTAAAGTCAGCTTGTTGCTTGGCTTTACGCGCACGACGACTACGAGGTTCTGGCTCATTCACCAAAGGTTCAATCTCAGCTTGTTGAACTTGATGTAATGGCTTAATGTCTTCTTGAGTAGCACCTTTACGGCGCCCTTTCGCACGTTGGCGATTGTAGTCCGCAATCGCACGTTCTTTTTCATCTGTGCTAAGTGTTTGGTAAGTATCCCACCACACACCCATGCCTTGAGTCGTTTGATCACCCGATTTTTCACGTAGCAATAAAAAGTCAAAACCCGCACGGAAACGTGCATGTCCAGACAATGCTTCAATTTGCTGCGGTTTTGGATTAAGCAAACGCGTCTGCATCTCCCAAACTTCACGAATAAAAGTTTCTGCAAAACGTGGAATAACAGTACGTGTCGCTTGACGTTTAAGCACATCTAAACCAGCCTGAGCACGAGCTTCAGCAGCAACTACGCCTTTTTTCGCATAAAACTCACAACGCTCAAGGAAAGGCTTCCACAGCAACACTGCATAGAAAAATGCAGGATTGATGGTCTTACCAATTGAGATACGCTGGTCTGTGTTTTTGGCTGCGCGCTCGATAAATGGCGTGATATTTGGCTGGATATCCGCAAATAACTGATGCCAGATCTCGAATTCTATCAGCATTGGCATGACACGGTTTAAGTGTCCCATCGTGAAGAGTTTCTGGGACTCATCGTATAAACGATGTGGAGACACATCACGGAGTAATTGCGCAGTTTCAGGTGTAAAGACATCCAAAATGCTTTGATCGATAGAGAAGTTTAATTTCGCTGCAAAACGCAATGTGCGTAACATACGCACAGGATCTTCTTCAAAACGAAGCATTGGATCGCCCAATAA
Organism: Acinetobacter sp. SwsAc6; assembly: GCF_013391565.1. Lineage (NCBI taxonomy): Bacteria > Pseudomonadati > Pseudomonadota > Gammaproteobacteria > Moraxellales > Moraxellaceae > Acinetobacter > Acinetobacter sp. SwsAc6. The sequence continues at coordinate 202,924 of NZ_JACAXE010000004.1, read as the reverse complement.
ACTTAACTTTTTCGCTTTGATGTCTTCATAGGCATTACAAAAATCGAGCACGATACCTTTGCGTGGCTGGTAATACATGGCATTAATTGAAAAATCACGTCGTGCAAAATCTTGCTCAATGGTTCCCCAGTTATTGTCACGTAAAATCATGCCTGCAGCAGAAGTTACTGCTTTTTTCGGAGGTGCACGAAAAGTAGCAACTTCAATGAGTTCACGACCTGAATAGACATGTGCCAACTCAAAGCGACGTCCGATAATCCGACAACGTCGTCCGAAGACTTCTTTAACTTGTGATGGTGTGGCATTCGTCACCGCATCAAAATCCTTAGGATTCAGACCCAGCATTAAATCACGTACACCACCGCCGACGATATAAGCTTCATAGCCTGCCTTAGTTAAGGCATCAATCACATCTAATATGGAAGAAGGTAATTGTGCGGTAGATAAACCGCATTTGGACGCGCGCAAAGTTTGCAAAAGACGCTGTCTCCTACGTCTGGACGTAAAAATTTTAAGATGCCGTAATCATATCTCTAACACAATCAAAGGGCAATTTGATTCTATCAATCCAACCGTATTGCCTAGATTGGAATTTTCTACAATTGCAATATTTACAAACTTAAGCGCGCTCTATTTTTGGCATACAAAGCAGGCCCTATACCTTTGACTTGTTGGATTTCTTCAATGCTTTTGAACTTCCCGTTTTGGCTCCGATACGCAATGATTGCCTCAGCTTTTTTCTGACCAATACCGTGTAATTGTTGTAACTGCTCACTATTCGCAGTGTTTAAACTCACTTTGGCGCCTGAAGTATTCGCATGTAACGTAGGTTTAGCCAAATAATGCTGTGCCGTAGCATCTGGGGTTTTCAAGCGCTGATCATGTGCCTGTTGCGTCGCTTTCCACTGCGTGTAGTCTGCAGTTTCAGCTTTAGCCCAAGACATGCTCAGTGTCATCAAAATCATTAACCAAAGAAGAAGCTGTGCTTTATTCAATCCGCCCTGTTTCATGCTGTGCCTGCTGTTTTAAGTGTTGTTTTGCCTGTTCCCACAGCTGATCCATTTCAGCCAGTGACAGGTCTTCTATATTGTTATTGTGTAATGCAACCTGTGATTCTATATATGCAAAGCGTGAGCGAAATTTTTGAATCGTGCCCAACAATGCAATCTCACTAGAGATGCCTAGTTTACGACCAACATTCACCAGTGAAAATAAGCAATCGCCAAATTCATCTATAATTTCATCGGAATTTTGCGAAGCCAAAGCCTCTTGAAATTCTGCCAATTCTTCTTCGACCTTGCCATACGCCTCTTGCACATCTGGAAAATCGAACCCTATTTTGGCAACTTTTTTTTGGATCTCTTCTGCTTGATTCAATGCAGGGCCAGGTTTAATTGCATCTAAGCGGGATGCACTTTTTCCAGCACGTTCCTCTGCTTTAATTTTTTGCCAAAGCTTGGCAACATCGTCCGCATTGAGCTGGCTAAATTGCTCGGCTTGAAACACATGCGGATGACGACGAATTAATTTTTCTGAAATCGCATTCACGACATCATCAAAGGTGAAAGCCCCCATTTCACTATACATTTGCGATTGAAACACCACCTGTAAGAGCAAATCACCAAGTTCATTTTTGATCTCATCAATATGACCTTCACGAATTGCCGCTTCAACTTCGTATGCTTCTTCAATGGCATATTGAGTGAGGCTTTGTGGCGTTTGTTGTTGATCCCAAGGGCACTTCATCCGTAGCTCTTGCATAATATTCAATAAACGTTCCACATTTCACCTCAGTGTTTTTCATGTTGCTCAAGATTTCCTCATTTTATTTTGTTATGCTCAAAATCGCATAGGGAAAATAAGGAGAATCATAAAAGTGCAAAGTATATTTATTAGTGGGGCAGCACAAGGCATTGGTGCAGCAACCGCACAATTATTTTATCAACAGGGCTATAAAGTCGGTATTTACGACATTAACGTCGTACAAGCTCAACAACTGGCTCAGCAACTTGGCCCCCATGCCAAAGCAGGCTTACTCGATGTCAGCAATGCTCAACACTGGGAAAATGCGCTCGCAGAATTTAGCACTTGGGCAGGTGAGCTCAATATCTTGGTCAATAATGCAGGAATTCTCTACTCTGGCCCCTTTGAAGAGACTGAACTCAGTACTCACCTTAAAACCGTCGACATTAATATTAAGGGCGTTTTGACGGGTTGCTATTTAGCATTGCCCTATTTACGCCAAGCATCTTTTGCACGTGTGATTAATCTATCTTCTGCTTCTGCCATTTATGGTCAACCCGATTTAGTCAGCTATGCCGCATCTAAATTTGCAGTCCGAGGCCTGACCGAGGGTCTAGATATTGAATGGCAAAAATACGGGATTCGCGTGTTCGATATTATGCCTTTATTTGTACAAACCAATATGGTGAAAAACATGAATGCAGGGAGTATTCACAATATGGGGGTACACTTAAGTGCTACAGATGTTGCACGGCAAATACTACACACAGTCCAATTAAAAGATACGCCTTTTACCGTCACGCATCATACAGTTGGCCTAAAGGCCAAAGTCCTCATGACACTCTCCAATGTAAGCCCACAGTTTGTTAATCGAATGAGCAATCTTTGGATTAGCAAAAAATAGTTAAGCAATCCACTGCACAGCATCTTGCACGTGATTCAGACTTCATTTAAACAAACTAAAGGTGCGAATGAACTGCAATCACGGGCAGGCGAAAACCCTGACAAGAACGTTCTGTACGCCAAGCCACACTAAGCATAGCTTTTCCAATCACATAACATTGATAAGCAAACACCCCAAGTTCAGGATGACTACATATTCCACTGTTTTGTGTAGCATGAGCTTGTGTGTTCAGCTCATGTAAATTCAGGCGAATGCCGAGCCCTGATGCCTTTAATACAGCCTCTTTAATGGTCCAAACCTTAAACCAATATTCCGTATCCTCTGCTAAATCGCGCCAATGTTGTATTTCTTCGGGATGAAATGCGTGTTGAGCCAAAGCAGCAAAGCGCACAACACGATCAAGGTCTTCCACATCAACCCCCAAATCTGCCACACGATGGCTCGTGGCTAAGGCATAATGTTTTTGACTGTGACTATGATTAAAATAAAATTTCGGATGTTCAAGCAAATAAGGTTTGCCATATTCAGTCCGTGCAAAATCTGTATTTTGAATAGGTTGCTCAAGCACTGCTGATAAATAACGATTGCGCATTTCGGCTGTCATTACTTTGCGATGTTGTACTTGTTGCTGACGGTTCAGCTGTAAATCTGCTAATTGTACAATCTGCTGTAGATCAATCCGAATCTGCGCCATCAAGCTGACCTCAATTTCATGTGTGTAAACCAATTTAACTCACCAATCTCTAGTCTAGCCCAAAGCGCAAAAAGCCTGCAATTGCAGGCTTTTTGAGATCAACGAATTAACGTTTAAATTTCTTTTCAGCTTTCTTAAACTTCTGAACATAACGGCGTTTACGTGCCAAAGTACGTTCATCCACTTGAGATTTACGACCTTCAAATGGGTTTTCAGAGGTTTTAAATTCGATCTTCACTGGCGTACCTTCAAGCTTGTACACTTTACGGAACACGTTTTCTAAGTAACGACGGTAATCCGCAGGTGTTTTATCCACTTTGTTACCATGGATCACAATCGTTGGTGGGTTTTGACCGCCAATATGCGCATAACGCATTTTGATTGCACGACCTTGCACTTTCGGTGGATGGTGCGCATCTGTCGCATCATTCAAAATTTGGGTGATTTTTGCTGGTGAAACCTTCAAACGTGATGAATCATACGCACGGTGAATTGAAGGATAAAGATCGCCAACACCTGTACCATGCAAAGCAGAAATCAAATGAATTTTTGCCCATGGAATAAAGTCAAAACGACGCTCAACATCAAGTTTACATTGCTTACGATCATATTCAGACATATTGTCCCATTTATTAATCGCAATCACCATCGCACGACCCGCTTCAATGGCATAGCCAATCAAGTGTAAGTCTTGCTCAACAATCCCTTCACGCGCATCGACCACTACCACAATCACGTTGGCATCTTTCATCGCTTGTAAAGTTTTAACAATTGAGAACTTCTCAATCATTTCATCCACTTTACCTTTACGACGTACACCAGCAGTATCGATTAATGTGTATTTACGGCCATCACGTTCAAAAGGAATATAAATCGAGTCACGCGTTGTACCTGGTTGGTCAAATGCAACAACACGATCTTCACCCAATAAACGGTTTACTAGCGTAGATTTACCCACGTTTGGACGACCAATGATCGCAAGGCGTAAGCCTGTATCTTTGTCATGTTCTGCAGCATCTTCATCTTCAGGTACGTCTGTAAGGACTTCCTCAAGCATTTGTTGTACGCCACGGCCATGGCTGGCTGCAACCTGCAAAGGCTCACCCATACCTAACTTGTAAAATTCAACAAGTGCGGCTTCAGCATGTACACCATCAACTTTGTTAGCAACAAGATAAACTTTTTTACCTAATGTACGTAGCTCACGAGCAATCTGTTCATCAGATGCCAACAGTCCCGCACGAGCATCGACCACAAAAATGATCATATCTGCTTCGTTGATTGCAGTTTTTGACTGCTCAGCCATGTATGAGTCAATACCACCTTCATTTTCGCCAATACCACCAGTATCAACAACAATGAATGATTTATTTTGATACGTTGCATCACCATATTTACGGTCACGTGTAAGACCTGCAAAATCGGCAACAAGTGCATCACGGCTCTTAGTAATCTGGTTAAACAACGTTGATTTTCCGACGTTCGGACGACCAATGAGCGCAATTACGGGTTTCATAGATTAACCTTTATTCAAGATCAGCCAGCTAGGTCTGGTCTGAACATCAGAAAGTTTGGGAAGAATAAGAATTGGATTTAGGCCCAAAAATAAATAAAAACACGGGGTATTGAATAACAATCACCCCGCGTTCAAAAATACGGTTGGCTTATTTTAGCATAAGCCAACGAAAAATTAACGGTTCTGCCAAATGCTCATTGCACCCTTACGCGTCGCAACAAATAATTGATTGTCGATTACGCGTAAAGTACGGACATCACCGCTGGTTTTTGCACGGCCAATAATATTTCCTGTGCTCGGATCAATCAAGTGTAATACACCATCCAAATCACCCACCACAAGGTTTTGACCTAACATTACAGGGTTACTGAGTTTACGATTCAACAGCTGATCGTTTTCCCAAAGTTTATGACCTGTGGTAATTTCATAAGCCGTGATTTTGCCATCATTTTGCGCCACAAACACACCGTTACCTGAAACTTCTGGGCGCTGCGTACTGCTCGCATCTTCACTCCAAATCACTTGTTGGCTCACCATATCCATCACAGTCACTTGACCTTGATAGCTGGTTGTTACCAAAAATTGACCTGCAACTGTCGGCTCACCATCAATATCAACTAAACGCTGAATATCCGAACGGCCTTCCGTTACTGCCATACGACGTTGTAAACGCGGTGCGCCACTTAAAGCATCAATAGCATAAATATAAGCATTTGCTGAGGCAATCAATACATTTCGAGCATCCAGCGCGACAGGTGCTGCTTGGCCACGCAAACTAAACTGTACGTTTGGTAAGCTGTATGTCCACGCTTGTTTACCTGTATCAAGCTCATGCGCATAAACCGTACCATCGTTGGCTACGGTAATTACACGACCCGCATGAATCAACGACGGCGCAAGAATTGCACCAGACAATTGTGCTGTCCACTTTTGTTCGCCTGTCGCTTGATCCAAAGCAAACAATTGACCTTTCTGGTTACCCACAACAACAAGACCTTCGGCTGCTTCTACACCAGAACTCAAACCTTGTTTGCTGACATTTTTCTGCCAAAGACGTTGTTTACCTTGATAAGCCTCAACTTCGCCCTTTGGATTAATGACATACACTACACCGTTGTTTGAATCCAAACGTAAACGTAATGGGTCTGCTTCGCTGGTCGATGCAACACTGGTAGAAAATACAGAGCTCAGTGTTTGTGGATTGACTAATTTTGGTAAAGGATTTGGCTTTGGCTCTTCTACCTTTGGACCTTTACTTGCACATCCGGTTAGTGCAAGTGTTAAAACTGTCAATGCACACGCAAATTTGTATTTTCTATTCATTCAGCTTCTTCCACATGTGTATCTAATATCGGGCGTTCAATTTCTGGATCATCAACTAAAACGCCTACACTTTCGAGTTTAATTTGTAAAATTTGGCGTTCTTCTTTACGTTCTACCAACGCATCCCATGCACTTTGATATACTTTTTTAGCATTTTCAATATCATTTTTTGCAACATACACATCACCACGCGCTTCATCAGCTGTTGCTTTAAAGGCAGGATCAGTCACAGCTACTAAGGTTTTTAAGGCCTCATCATATTTCTTCTGTGCCAATTGTGCATAAGCCAAACGTAATTTCACGACTTGTACTAAGCCTTGATCATCTACTTTTGAGTTTTCAACTTTTTTCAATGCTTTTTCAGCACTTGCATAGTCTGACTTATCATAAGCCAATTTCGCCATCAGCAATTGTGCTTGAATTGCCTGAGCTGAGTCAGGTGCATCTTTTACAATTTTATCTGCAGATGTCGACAGTTGAGTAAATGCATCACCCTGTGCAGACTGCGCATCACCAATCAATTGTTGCACTCTGGCTGTTTCCACTTGGGACTCAGCCAGATTTTTCTTCTGCCAATATTCCCAACCGAAAAAGGCAATCAACGCAATTAAAATCCCGCTAATAATGGCAGAACCATACTTCTTAGAGAATGATTTCAAGTTATCAAGCTGTTCATCATCACTTAATGCGCTCATGTGATTCCCTTTTCCTTATCTGTTATGGCTTATTTTGAAGAAATTTGTTCGATAATAAATGGCACAATGGCTGAAACAGCAACTTCTGTTTGTGTCGCTGTTGCAAGCTCTTTCACCAATAATTGCTGAGCATCCCACTCTCGTTCACCCAGAATCACAGCGAAAATTGCACCCGATTGATCGGCTTTTTTCATTTGTGATTTCATTGAACCCTGTGAGCCTACTTTGAAGCGAATCGCCGATGTCGCAGCATCTAATTGGTCACGAATTTGCTCTGCAAGCACCAATGCTTTAGATTGATATGCAGGTTCAGAAACCAAAAATACTTCACAATCACGGACTGGTGTATTGTCTTCAACTTGTTCAAGAAGAAGCAATAAGCGCTCCATACCCATTGCAAAACCGACTGCTGGTACAGATTGATCTGGCTTGCCTTTCAACTGCCCAACTAGACCATCATAACGACCGCCTGCACACACTGTACCCTGTGAACCCAAATGCGTTGTAGTCCATTCAAATACAGTTTTGTTGTAGTAGTCTAAACCACGCACCAATTTTTGGTTAATCACAAAGCTTATACCAGCATCTGTTAAATACTGCTGTAACTGTGCAAAATGAGCCAAAGTTTCTTCACCCATAAAGTCATGAAGTTTTGGTGCATTTTCAAGAATGCTTTGTGTTTTTGCATCTTTAGAATCTAAAATACGAAGCGGATTGGTAGTCAAACGACGCTGTGAATCTTCATCTAAATCTGCTTTGTGTGCTTGAAGAAATTCAACTAAGGCTGCACGGTAGTTTGCACGTTCATCAGACTCACCCAAAGTGTTGAGTTCAAGTTGAACTTTATCTGCAACACCCATACGCTTCCAAAGACGCGCTGTCATAAGAATCAATTCAGCATCTTGATCTGGCGTTGAAACACCAAAAGTTTCTACACCAAATTGGTGGAATTGACGATAGCGACCTTTTTGTGGTTTTTCATAACGAAACATCGGGCCGACATACCACACTTTTGGCGTTGCACCACGCAGTAGGTTATGTTCTAGCATTGCACGCACACAGCCTGCGGTCCCTTCAGGGCGCAAGGTTAAAGACTCAGGTGGCTGACCTTTGTCTAAAAAAGTGTACATTTCTTTTTCAACAATATCTGTTGCATCGCCAATTGAACGCTTAAACAAATTGGTTTGCTCAACGATAGGCAAACGAATTTGTTGATAACCGTATGCATCCATTAATGATGCTAAATGCTGTTCTAAACGTCTCCACGCAGGAGTTTGCGTTGGGAGAATATCGTTAAAACCTTTAATTGCTACAATTGAACTCATGACCTACTCAGAACTGGTGCGAATGATTTCTTTAGATTTCGCTTCTTCAAGCGCTAAAACACGTTGACGAACCATCGCTTCAATTTCGTCAACCAATTGATTGGTGTCGATTAAATGACTCTTTTCGCCATTACGATACACCAGTGAACGCGGACTTGCACCCACCACGCCAATATCAGCTTCTTTAGCTTCACCAGGGCCATTAACTTTACAGCCAATCACCGAGACATCCATTGGCGTACGTACATCTTCAAGGCGTTCTTCTAAAGCTTGCATCACAGAAATGACATTAAACTCCTGACGCGAACAACTCGGGCACGCAATAAAATTAATGCCATTTGAACGTAAGCCCAGTGATTTTAAAATATCAAAACCAATTTTTACTTCTTCTTCAGGCTCGGCTGCCAATGAAATACGCATCGTGTCACCTATGCCTTCCATAAGTAAACCGCCCAATGCAATCGCTGACTTGACTGAACCTGTGCGGTAGATTCCCGCTTCAGTCACACCCAAATGAAGTGGATTATCAATTTGTTGTGATAACAAACGATAAGCATCCATAGTTAAAAATACATTCGATGCTTTGACCGACACTTTAAATTCATGAAAATTTAAGCGGTCTAAAATATCAATATGGCGCATTGCAGATTCAAGCAAAGCTTGGCCTGTAGGCTCACCATATTTTTTTTGAATATCTTTTTCGAGTGAACCTGCATTCACCCCAATACGCATAGAAATATCGTGATGACGAGCTGCAGCCACCACTTCACGGATTTTTGCTTCCGAGCCAATATTACCCGGATTAATACGGAGGCAATCTGCGCCAAAGTCGGCAACTGCCAAGGCAATTTTATAGTCAAAGTGAATATCGGCAACCAATGGCACATTCACTTGCTTACGAATTTCACCAAAAGCTGCTGCCGCTTCCATGCTCGGCACAGAAACACGCATGATATCTGCACCCGCATCTACACAGCGCTGAATTTGTGCAACTGTTGCATCTACATCACAGGTTTCAGTATTGGTCATGCTTTGAATACTGATTGGTGCGTCACCACCTACATACACCGAACCGACACGAATTTTACGAGTTGGACGGCGCTTAATCGGATTTTCAATCATTGTTCGAATCTGCTCTGTTATGCCTTAACGAGATAAACGGAAGTCTGCTCGACCATTTACGGTATACGGCGACAATGAAATATTTTCATTATTGAGGCTTAGTGTCACGGCTTCTGCATCATCTAAACGAATTTGGAATGGTGATTCACCATGTAAAGTTAATGTCGTAGCTTGGCGACCCGTCGCCAGTACTTTACCCGTCGCATCAACAATATTCACTGAGGTTGGGCGACTAAAATTCAATTCTAATTGCTCGCCAGATACAGCCGATGAACCATCCATATTAATGACTTCTACATCAGATGTTTTGACTGGAGCGCCTTCAGTATCAGAAGGTGTAGATGACATATTTTGCACAGCCATCACGATTGCCGCCAAGACCACCAATACAACAATCGCCAACACACCACGTTTTAACCACTTACGATTACGATCGCGGTTAGAACCTGGCAATTTGCCCATAATTTTAATTGGAGAATTATTTAAAGCATGATTTGGCAAGAGGCCCGTATCATTGGCATAAATTTCATCAAATCGCTGAATGATATTGGTCGCATCAACTTTTAAAAATTTTGCGTAGGTACGGTAATAACCTTTAATAAAGGTTGCTTCAGGTAATGACTTATAGTCATCCTGCTCCAATGCCATCAATGTCTTTACAGGAATGTTTAACTCCTGCGCAACTTCATCTAAATCACGTTTTTGCGTGACACGAATCTGGCGTAGGTACTCACCTGGACGCTGAACATTTCCTAACGCATTTGGGGCTACGCTCGAGTTATTCGATTGCGGTGAATTAGGATTTATTTCCATACGGCCTCAGTACTGTACTGTAATTGCAAATAACGTTGGTATTCTGGACTTTCCGGGAATAAAGCACGTAGCTGGTTCACTAAAACCTGCTGACCAATGTTGTCTTTATTCGCACGCGCGGTACGAATACCAATCCAAAGCGCACGTGCACTTTGGTTGTTCTGACCTACTGTACGCACAAATTGTTCATACATTTGTGTCGCATCAGCAGTCTGCTGGTTCAAATAAAAAATTTCTGCCAACTCTAACATCGAAACATAAGAATCACGATTAGCTTGCAAGGCTTGCTTGAATGTTTTTTCAGCACTCGCAACATTACCTAATTTAAGGTAAATACGCCCTGCATTTTCCAGCGCTCTTGCACGCTGATCATACCCCAATGTAGAACCGGCGATATTCAACTGTTCAAGCGCATCATTATAGCGTTCAAGTTGATATAAATACGTACCATAGTTGTTACGTACTTGCGCATTTTTAGGCTCAGATGATATGGCGCGTTTAAAATAACCATCCGCTTTTTGAATATTGGCTTTACTTCCTTCTTGCTGTAAAAGCACACCCATCATCATATTTGCTTGTGCATCACGGCTATTTGCTTCTAAGGCTTGGTCAAGCTCACGTTTTGCCGAGTCGAGATCGCCATTTTTAATATATTCAGCAGCCATTTGAGTTCTTACTTTTGCTGCTTTTTCTGGGTCCTTTTTGACTACCCCACCACTTGCACTATGAATACCCGTAGTTTGACACCCTACCATTGCACTCAACGCAATACATAGTGATGAAATTAAAGCAATTTTATAAGTCGACTTTCTCAATTGGCTGCCTCTTTGTTATCCTTGCGAGCGCAGAATCTCATTCTTTGCCGCAACTTTCTTTTTCCATTGCTCCGCACGACGAGTACGGTCTGCAACTTGCCCCACAAGTTGTCCACACGCAGCATCAATATCATCGCCACGTGTCTGACGAATCGTACACACAAATCCAGCATCAGACAAAGTTTTTTGGAAAGAAATAATGCGGTTACGACTTGAGCGGCCATACGGCGCATGCGGGAAAGGGTTAAATGGAATTAAATTAATTTTACTCGGCAGATTTTTGAGTAATTTAATCATTTGTTGCGCATGCTCTGGATGGTCATTTACACCATCTAACATGACATATTCAATCGTCACGTGTTTACGTGAACTTTCGTTGCCATCTTTAGCAATATAACGCTGACATGCTGCAATCAATTGTTCTAGTGGATATTTTTTATTGATTGGCACCAGTTCGTTACGAAGCTCATCGTTTGGTGCATGCAATGAAATCGCCAATGCGACATCAATATCTTTCACCATCTGATCGATTTTAGGCACAACACCCGAAGTTGATAAAGTCACGCGACGCTTTGACATGCCATAAGCAAAGTCATCCAACATGGTACGCATAGAATTCAGCACTGCATCGTAGTTAAGGAGTGGTTCGCCCATCCCCATCATTACGACGTTCGTTACCGAACGCTCACGCTCAAGAACAGGCACATCTTCCATATAAGAATAGTTTGCCATCCATAGCTGACCAATGATTTCAGCCTGATTTAAATCACGCTGGAAGCCTTGTTTACCTGTAGAACAGAATGAGCAATCTAGTGCACAGCCGACTTGTGAAGAAATACACAATGTACGGCGTAAACCACTACGGTGTTCAGCAGGAATGAGAACAGTTTCAACTAAAGAACCTGCACCCTCACCCACGCGGAATACCCACTTACGGGTACCATCTTTAGAATAGTTTTTATGCACCACTTCTGGCGCTTTAATTTCAGCAATTTTTTCTAGTTTTTCACGCAATTTGCCTGAAATATTGGTCATTTCAGCAAAATCAGTCACAAAAAATTGGTGCATCCACTTCATCACCTGCCCAGCACGGAACTTCTTCTCCCCCATATCTTCGAAGAATTTTTCCATTTGTGGACGTGACATGCCAAGTAGATTCACTTTTTCCACAGGCTTTTGCTGCGTTGGAGCGGATGGAGATTGTTGCTGTGCATCAGAAACAGCTGATGTAGCGACTACTTCAGTACTCATGTGTAATTACCTAAACCATGTCTAAAGATGAAAGGAGAAGCTCAATAAGTGAGCAAAGGATTATTCAGGGAATAAAAAAACCAGATAAGTATAATAACACTTATCTGGTTTGAATACTTCGAATTAACGAGTACGTGGAGCAATCTCAGTTTGAGCGAAGAAGTAGTTAACTTCACGATCAGCAGATGCTACAGAGTCAGAACCGTGAGCAGCGTTTTCGTCGATGCTTACAGCGAAGTCAGCGCGGATTGTACCTGGAGCAGCTTCTTTAGGGTTAGTCGCGCCAAGGATTTCGCGGTGAGCAAGAACTGCGTTTTCGCCTTCAAGAACAGAAACAACAACTGGACCAGAAGTCATGAATGCAACTAGGTCAGCAAAGAAACCACGTTCTTTGTGCTCAGCGTAGAAGCCTTCAGCTTCAGCTTGAGTCAAGTGTTTCATTTTAGTTGCAACGATTTGAAGACCAGCTTTCTCGAAACGAGCAAAGATGTCACCGATGTTGTTTTTAGCAACTGCGTCTGGTTTAACGATAGATAAAGTACGTTCGATAGCCATGGTAGGCTCCTTAAGTCATAATGTTGACAGGAAAATTTGGCGCATTATACCGAATAATGCGCTGTTTTCTGCTTTTGAGATGTAAAAAAATTGCTTTTTTCGACGCAGTGTTAACTTGCTTCGTCTATCCAAGCCATTTGAATCGCTTCCAGTAAACCTTCAGTCGATTTTTCTGGGTTATCTGCAAAGTCTGGCAAAGCGCACACCCATGCATGTAAATCAGTAAAGCGAATCCATTGTGGATCCACATCTGGATGAGCTTCATAAAGCTCAATTGCGATATCAATCGTATCTGTCCAGCGTAAGCCCATGTGCGCCATCCTAACATCCAATAAACGATGCTGTACTTTAGCAAATTTCTAAATTGCTGCCTAAATTTTCAATCAATAAAGCCTCATTTTTTATTGTCATGGCAGATTTTAATGCCCCCACACCACAACATTGGCTTAAAGCATAATATGTAAAACGGGTGCACATAAAATAATGGCTATCGCCACCACAGCACCAATCAATGCCCCAATGACCACATCGCTAGGATAGTGCAGCCCTAAAACCATACGCGACAAAGCCACCAATACGGTAAAAGGCAACATCAAGATGAGTAAAATCGGCTGTACCCACCCCAATACAGTCGTCACCATCACCGCATGTAGGGTATGCCCTGAGGGAAAGCTAAAGTGGTCTAAAGGGCGCTCGCCCAATCGAATCACTTGATGCACTTGATAAGGCCTTGGCCGTACGGTTTTTTGTTTGAGCAACTTATATATACCAGTTCCCAGCAAACCACTCAGTGCAATGTACAGCAATTGAAATGCATACATCAGTCCTTGTAGCATCCACACAGCCATCAACATGAGATACCAAAAAACTCCATCGCCCAAGCGACTAATCATTTTAAAAAAGTACGCGATTCGCTCTGAGTGAGAAAACGTATTGAGATAAATACAGCCTTTTAAATCGAGATCAAGCATTCTTATTTTTGCATTTTTGAATTTCATGGCTCTCTCCTCAGGTGGTCAATAACCTTCCTGTTATCGCTTCATAAAGCAGGATTAGCTTGGTGCAATACTTCGCCTAGCAACACTATATAAAGCCTGCTCAAATTGTTGTACAGGATGCTTCCATCCAACATGTTGCACATCTGCTTGTGCTTGTATACCCATGGTTTTTAATACTTCTCGTGCAGGTAGCTTCTTAATCAATTCGCTAAATTGGGTAAGTTGCCCCAACCCCGCTAACCAGCCCGTATGCCCAATTCGCACATATTGCTGCGCACATGCATTGTCATAAGCCACGATGGGCAATCCGCTGGCCATCGCCTCTAACACTACATTACCAAAGGTTTCAACTTGACTTGGAAAGACAAAAACATCAGCACTGGCATATACTTCTGACAATGCAATACCACTCAAGCTTCCCATAAAAATAATACGATGCCCCTGTGCTAAACGTTGTAGCTTTTCGCGCTCAGGACCATCTCCCACAATAACCAAACACTGCATTGCTATTTGTTTGGTTTGCTGGGTAATAAAAGCCTCAATCAGTACATGCAATTCTTTTTCTGGCGATAAGCGCCCAACATAAAGCAATACTGTAGTCTGCTCTTTGACTTGCCACTGCTGACGCAAACCAGTCGAAGCATATTTAGGATGAAAGACATCGACATCTACACCCCTTCCCACCACAACCTTGGGACAAGTCACGCCTAAGGATTGTAGCGACTTTGCCGTTCCCTGACTGGGTACACAGGTCAATTGCGTACTGTTATGAAACCAACAGAGATAACGTTGTATTGGCTTAAGCAAAAAGGCCAAATCAAAGAACCGACTAAAATCTTGAAATGCAGAATGAAAGCCACTTGAGATTGGAATTTTCTTATTTTTAGCCGCTTGCAATGCCGCCAAACCCAGTGGACCTTCTGTCACAATATGTACAACGTCAGGTTCAAAACTTTCAATACTACTGGAAACTTTTAAATATTGTGGCCAGCCAAACTTTAATCCCGGATAACGCGGGATGGACTGCGCCAACACCAAACACTCCTGATAGGGCTTAAAGCTCAAACATTCACTTTTTTGTTGTGGGCGTATTAATAAAATTTTATGGCCTAACGCTTGTAAACCTTTACACAATTGAAGCAATGACAGTGCCACACCATTAATTTCAGGTGGCCATGTTTCAGTTACAATGGCAATTTTCAAACGGGGTCTAACCAAATCATTCAGTTCACGTCTATCCGCTTTGAGATGATTTGAATTCTTATTTTTAAAATAAAAGCGTAGGTTTTCTGGAAATTGCTGTTGCTTGAGCAGGCTTGTCGCTGTTTGATCTGACATAGGCCACCTATTTATCTTTTTTGTTTTAGCCTACTGCCCTTTCTTTGCATTTTAATGTGGATTTAATGACACTTTTTTGACAATACCTCAACCTTTATCCTCAGAGTTTTTTACGCACTGTAATGCGTGTACAACCAGGCCTAGATTCAACTTCAAGCATCGCATTGATTTTGATCAATCGTGCACACATGCTTTTTAAGCCTACACTCAAGCCCGATTCTTTCACTGCTGTGGTATCAAAGCCAACGCCATTATCCTGCACAAAAGCAATCAGCTCTTGATTATGAAAGCGCATGTTTACATCCACCCGATCTGCATAACTATGTTTCAGCACATTCGTCAGACACTCCTCCAAAACCCGTTGTAGTGCAATACAATCTGCTGGAGTAATTGCACCTTGCCAATGATCTGGAAATTCCCAACAGACAATTACACCCAGTTCATCAAACAACTGATTAAAACGGTGACGTGTCGGCGCAACCCACAACGTTGGTGTTTCAGGAACAGAAGTATTTAGGCTTGATCCACTATCAATCACAAGTCTAAGGTCATCACGTAAATGCTTAAGTACAGATAAAAACTGATGGTTATTCAAATTTTCACGGGTATGTTCAATCGAGGCCATAGAACGCACCAATGAGCTTCCCAACCCATCATGTAGATCATGTGCTAATTGAATTCGTTCCTGCAATTTAGCATTTTTCAGCTCCAGCTGGTGACTGTGGTTCAAACTATCCTCTAGCTCTGTGCGTACCTGCTTCACCTTTAGGGCGAGACGTGTATTAAATCGCTCTACACCATTCATACTACGGGTTAAACGTAGGGCAAAAATACACGCTAAAATCACTGCAGTAAAAGGTGATGCATAAACAATTAATAAATTTCCCTCATGTAGGTAAATACTCAAACCATCATGCAACGACAAGGGCAAGTACACACAAAACATCACCAATGCTAAACAATAAGCTTCAGGCTGTTTAGAACGATATGCAACAACAGGATAAACAATACAGTTAAGCAAATAGATGCCAACTGCCACAACAAAACTCACTTTCAATAAAAAATCGAGATATTGAACAGGCATAAATAAAGTGAGCGATAAAAAAACTATAGCCAACCAAAGCAATGTACGCTCTAAGCAAGGCGCCCTGAAGTTGGCAAAACGCCAACTATATAAACAGGTAAAGCAAACAAATACTAAAAAAATTAAACTTTGAATGCGCGCAAAGTCCAATGTTTTCAGTGCAAATAATGGCTCTGTAATGAGCTTCATCCCAATATATAGTACCCAAAGCAAGGTTGCTAAAGCATAGTATCCAAATGCACTTTCCTTGCGCCTAAACAACCAAACAAAAGCAGCAATTAATCCAAGTGCAACCTCCAGACAGAGTGTGTAGGTCAACAAGTCTCGCATTTCAAGCCAATAATGTTCGTGCTTTGCCATGACGGACTCATAGTCCCCCAAATGAACAAAGCCAATTCCTGGATTGAGCTCAGAAACACCTTCCACACGTATATAAACTGTATTTTCACCTGGCTTTAAAATACCGACGGGCAACATCCAGCGTCTAGGGATGTTCAAGTTACGAGATAAAGGTTCTTCAAGTGATTTGTTTTGCCATAGGAAGTGGTCATTAATGTAGACCTGCCCAGCCATATTAATAAAACTGACTGACAGCATCATGGGCTGATTTTGTTTTTCGTCACAATGAAATTGCCAAGTCAGCTTATACCAAACTGTACCGCTAAATTTTGGCCAACGGTCATTCCAATAATCTGGCGTACTTGAAATTGTTTGCCACTGTGATATTTGTGGCCGACCTTTAGCATTTGGACCAATTCCTTTTGCACTTTGAATCTGCTTAAGTTGTGCATAACACTTGGTGGCCTGCTGATATGCGTGTACTTCTGTCGTCATAAAAATTGACCACAGTAAAACACAAAGGCACAGTAATATTTTGTGTAAGCTTCGCCCTCTCACACCAATCACATGAGCAAAATTTAGGCAAAAAATACAAACTGTATTATGGCAAAACGCCAAAAGCGTCACCTTATTTTTTAAAATTATAAAGTCGTTCAATCATACTCAAATTTACACAAACAATACAATAAAATTGTAATAATATTCATTATCATCTAATTTTAATTTTTATATGTGCAAAGTATAAACACCTCCCTTTATACAACTTAAGCAATTGTCACTTGAATTATTGCACCAAATACATCAAGCCACCTTTTACCTGATATAACTACCCCTCACCAAAATCTATTTGTTGCTGGTCTCCACGCAACCGAGGAAAACCAATCAATGCATCCAGCTGTGCGGAACGCTGAAATTGGTGTGTTTTAGGGTTAAACATCCAATAGATAAACCGTTTATCTTCTATTTTTTTGCCATTGGACACATCTGAAAGCACCACATCATAATAACCATCAAAATTCACATCCATGTAGCCAATGCTATTGGCAAAGGCTGTAAAACCCGTCAGGCTTTGTAATAGCTTATTCGTTTTTTTATCAATCACATCAACTTGCGTTAAGGCTTTACCAGCCGGATATTGCGAATGATCCACACCATAAAATTTAAAAACCACCACAGGCTTATCCGCTGCTTTAAAAGCAGGTTCAAAACTGAGTGATGTCGCACCTAGCGATGTATTCCAATTGGCTTGCATAATGCCCGTGTTTGCATTTAATTCGCCACTTAAGGTTTCATTATTGGGCGTAGCCATACCTTCCGCGCTCACAGCGAGTAAATTAATTTGATCTGCTTTTTGCGTGCCTTTGAGTGCGTAGGCAGTAGAAGCTGACTCATCATATAAAGTGCCGTGTGGATTCCAAATACCCGCATACAAATCTAAAAAATACTGATTGTCTGTTGAACGTAGCATTCGAAGCATCGACACTCGGACATTATTTAAAGGCTTAAGCTGTTCACTGCTTATTCCTGATGATGCAGGTTCAGCAAAAGAAAGACTAGGGAGAAATAAGGCAATGATACAAAGCAAAATTTTATTGTTCATTGTGAAGCCACACCTAAACAAGGAATGAATAATGTGGAATTTATCACACTTTAAAACACTAAAATGTATAGTCTTTGCTTAACCATTCGATAAGCTAAATACTGGTTAAAGTGCAAACCATTGTTTTCTCACAGCACATAAATTAATCTAAAAGCCAATCAAATAAAAAATATAACTTGAATGAATTTTAAGTCCGCCCCTGAACGTGAAATTTTAAGCTTTCAGCCACACCTGCTTAAGCTCACAGAAACAGACAGCCACCATCAGACGTGGCAACTCCCTCCGGAACTTCAAGAAAAAACGGGATTGAATGAAATTTACATCCATGAAAAATGGGCTGAATTTAATCATAGTTTAAAAATTAGACAATCTTATCCCGTCAGCATTTATCAAGGTAAGTTTCAAGATTATTGGATTGAAGCAAAAACCTTTCAACAACTAGGGCCGATACAGGAGTCACAACCATAATGACACCTGTACATACAATTCGGCATACTGTTTGCACCAACAAAGAAGACCAAGAGCTGCTTAAATATCAGCTATTAAATCAAGCTAAACGCGATTATAAATTATCAAAAATCAATAGATTTTTACTTCATAAAAATATGCATCCAATATTGATTTTAGTTCTTGTTTTTCTAGTTGGATATGGCAAAGATCAAATCTTATTTGGAGTTTTAATTCAACCTTACTATTACGTATTTTTTGCACTCGCTCTGCTGCATCCAATTTATGAAGCATGGATGGATCGTAAGATCAAACGGAAAATTAAACGCGAAATCGATCAATCTGCTTATTTTTCTACAACAGGCACAATCAAAAAAATAATCTCGCATCACCCCAAAGACAATCTGATTGAGTTTGAAATTAAATATCTCCATCCAAAATTTCAAACTATCACACGTATTTTTAAGCATTTCTACCAAGCTGATATTTATAATCCAAACGATTTTAAGAATCGTGAAAGTTACATTCTTTCCTTAATCAATCAGCCTATCACACTGTATTTATCTGCTGAATCAGAAACATTAATTCAGTTGTATTTACTCAATTCAACAGAATCAGCTGTATATTTTAAGAAAGGCAAATTTTTTCAAAATCGCGCTCGATGGTGGTTCTTCCATCATGGCCCACTGCTTAGCCCGATTTGTTTACATCCTGATGATCTGAGAAAAATTTACTTATACTATTCAGAACAGGATCAACATTGGCATTACAGCTTTCACGGTGAAGCCTTTGAAAATATCACCCTGCATTCTCAGATTATCAATCTTGGTGATTTTGAACTTGCGCTCTCACAAACTTTGCCTTCTTTCAATCATGTGCAGTATCAGACGATTAAAGCTAACCACCCCGAACATCCTCAATTAATTTGGGAGAATAAAAACCCGCTGAGCCATGCCGAAAAGAGAGCTTTACACAATAAACTTGCCGTCAAATTAAGCCTCTATGCGACTGTACTGAGTGTATTGGCCATTACGGTCTTATACTCAACACTGTTCAAAGTAATTGATGACATTATTCTGAATATTTTGCTCGGCTTGCTCAGCACTGCAGTCATAGCCATTAGCTTCATCTATTTATTTTATGCGCTATGCCAGCATAGACATTATCTGGCAGCAGATCAGCAAGTGGCGCTGTTTCAAATTCAACCGCGTAGAAAAGAAAACCTGATGTAAGAAAGAAATTCATCATTTTGTGCAGCTATTTTTATCAAATCACATTAAAAGACCCACTCAAAATGAGCGGGTTTTTATATTCAAATCAATTGATTCAAGAAATTAGTTTTTCTCTTTATCAACAATTTTGTCCGCCTGAATCCACGGTACGTAAAGCAAGGAAAGCACTGCTTTACTTGCTTTAGAGGCACGTAACCTTCGCCTTCAAGCATTTAAAAAGCCCCTGTTAAAAACAGAGGCTTTTTGACTGACTTAGAAATTAGAACTTAGTTCTTTTCTTTGTCTACGATTTTGTTCGCTTGAATCCAAGGCACGCAAAAATAGAAAAGTATGCTTTTCTATTTTTAAGGCACGTAACTTTAGACATTAAAAAACCCACTCAAAATGAGCGGGTTTTTATATTCAAATCAATTGATTCGAGAAATTAGTTTTTCTCTTTATCAACGATTTTGTTTGCTTGAATCCAAGGCACGAAAATGATGTAAGCATCGCTTACATCATTTGAGGCACGTAACTTTGATACTATATTCAATAAGGCATAAAAAAAGCCCCTGTTAAAAACAGAGGCTTTTTGACTTAGAAATTAGAACTTAGTTCTTTTCTTTGTCTACAATTTTGTTCGCTTGAATCCAAGGTACGTAAAGCAAGGAAAGCACTGCTTTACTTGCTTTGGAGGCACGCAACCTTCGCCTTCAACCATTTAAAAAGCCCCTGTTAAAACAGGGGCTTTTTTGACTCAGAAATTAGAACTTAGTTCTTTTCTTTGTCTACGATTTTGTTCGCTTGAATCCAAGGCATCATCGCACGTAACTTGTTACCAGTTACTTCAATACCGTGAGCAGCGTTTTGACGACGGCGAGCAGTCATTGAAGGGTAGTTTAAAGCACCTTCGTTGATGAACATTTTCGCGTATTCGCCAGATTGAATGCGTTTAAGTGCATTGCGCATAGCTTCACGAGACTGTTCGTTAATCACTTCAGTACCAGTTACATATTCGCCGTATTCAGCGTTGTTAGATACTGAGTAGTTCATGTCCGCGATACCGCCTTCGAACATTAAGTCAACGATCAATTTAAGTTCGTGTAGACATTCGAAGTAAGCCATTTCTGGAGCATAACCAGCTTCAACTAGAGTTTCGAAGCCCATTTTAACTAATTCTACTGCACCGCCACAAAGAACTGCTTGCTCACCGAAAAGGTCAGTTTCAGTTTCTTCACGGAATGAAGTTTCGATGATACCTGTACGACCGCCACCTACGCCTGAAGCGTAAGAAAGAGCAAGGTTACGAGCGTTGCCAGAAGCATCTTGGTGAATCGCGATAAGATCTGGAACACCTGAACCGCGTTGGTATTCAGAACGTACTGTGTGACCAGGCGCTTTAGGCGCAACCATGATTACGTCAAGGTCAGCACGCGGAACAACTTGGTTATAAAGAACAGAGAAACCATGAGCAAATGCTAAAGTAGCACCTTGCTTGATGTTTGGTTCAATTACGTCACGGTAAAGCTGAGATTGGAACTCATCTGGAGTCAAAATCATTACTACGTCAGCTTGTGCTACAGCAGCAGGAACTTCAGCAACTTTAAGACCAGAATTTTCAGCCTTTTTCCAAGAAGTAGAACCAGCACGTAAACCTACAGTTACGTCAACGCCAGAATCTTTAAGGTTAAGCGCGTGAGCATGGCCTTGTGAACCATAACCAATGATCGCTACTTTCTTAGATTGGATGATAGATAAGTCGCAGTCTTTATCGTAAAAAATTTGCATTGCTGTCTCCGCTAAAATGCTTTTTGTTTCCTTAACTCAACACATTGATGTTTTTTGATCTTCGCCGTGCTGAGCGCCTGCCCTTTCAGGCAGGCATGTATGTTTAAAAAATTAGATTGTTAAAACTTTTTCGCCGCGCGCGATGCCCGAAACACCTGAGCGTACAACTTCAAGAATGGTATTTTCAGCCAAAGCATCAATAAAACCGTCAATCTTTTCAGTTGTACCCGCGATTTGAATCGTATACGTCGTTGGTGTTACATCAACTACTTGGGCACGGAAAATATCTGCTGTGCGTTTGATTTCAGCACGTGCTGAACCTAGCGCTTTTACTTTAATCAGCATCAATTCACGCTCAATGTGCGCACCTTCAGAAAGATCCACTACCTTTACAACTTCAACAAGTTTGTTCAACTGCTTGGTAATTTGCTCAATCTTGTGGTCATCACCATAAGTCGTCAAAGTCAGGCGTGAAAGTGTCGGATCTTCAGTTGGCGCTACGTTTAAAGTCTCAATGTTATAGTTACGTTGAGAAAATAAACCCACCAAACGTGAAAGCGCGCCTGCTTCATTTTCTACAAGTACAGAGATGATATGTCTCATGATGTGCGCTCCCCTTTGCCTAACCACATGTCTTTCATTGACTGGCCAGCAACTAACATTGGATAAACGTGCTCTGTACGATCAACCATCACGTTGATGAATACACATTTATCATTAATTGCCATTGCTTCAGCAAGCTTAGACTCAAGCTCATCCGCATGATCAATTTGAATGCCTACGTGACCGTATGCTTCCATCAATTTAGGGAAATCAGGCAATGACTCTACATAAGAGCTCGAATGACGGCCTTCGTAGTTCATATCCTGCCATTGTTTAACCATACCTAGCGCACGGTTGTTCAAGCATAGAATTTTTACATTTAAGCCATATTGCTTACATGTAGAAAGTTCTTGGATACACATCTGAATGGATGCTTCACCTGTAATACAAACAACTTGTTGATCTGGGAATGCAAGCTTAGCAGCCATTGCATACGGCAAGCCCACACCCATGGTGCCTAAGCCACCAGAGTTAATCCATTGGCGTGGACGCGTATATTTGTAGTACAGCGCGCCGAACATTTGGTGCTGACCTACGTCAGAAGTAATGATCGCTTGGCTATTGGTAATTTTGTCCAATGCAGCAACAACTTGTTGAGGCTTCATTGTGCCGTCAGTCGGCGCAACGATTTTTAAGCCATGCGCTTCGCGCCATGCATTGATTTGCTTCCACCAGTCCGCAATTGCTTCAGGGTTTGGCTTAGAAACATTCAGCTGTTTCAACTGCGCTAACATTTCCTGAAGTACAGGTTCAACTGCACCTACAATTGGAATGTGCGCCATAATCGTTTTTGAAATCGTCGCTGGGTCGATATCAATATGAATGACTTTGGCGTTTGGACAGAATTTAGCTGGATTGTTTGTTACGCGGTCATCAAAACGCGCGCCAATCGCTAAAATCACGTCAGCATTCGCCATCGTCATATTGGCTTCGTATGTACCATGCATACCCAGCATGCCCACAAATTGTGGATCAGTACCTGGGAATGCGCCTAAGCCCATTAAGGTATTCGTAACTGGATAACCCAATAAATGCGCAAGCTCTGTCAATAAAGCTGAAGCATTGCCCTGTACAACACCACCACCCGTATAAATAATTGGGCGTTTAGCGTTAAGAAGCTCTTCAATCGCTTTACGGATTTGACCTGAATGACCACGGTGAGGTGGCTGGTAAGAGCGCATCTTTACTTTTTCAGGATATTCGTAAGCGAACTTTTCTGCAGGATTGGTCGCATCTTTTGGAATATCGACTACTACTGGACCTGGACGACCAGATGAAGCGATATAAAATGCTTTTTTGATAATTGCCGGGATTTCGCTAGCATGACGCACTTGGAAACTATGTTTTACAATTGGACGAGAAATACCGACCATATCAGTTTCTTGGAATGCATCTTCACCAATTAAGTGACTCGCAACTTGGCCTGACAAAATCACCATTGGGATTGAGTCCATGTAGGCTGTAGCAATTGGAGTGACTGTATTGGTCGCGCCCGGACCTGATGTTACGAGAACAACACCAGTCTTACCTGTTACACGTGAGTAAGCATCTGCCATGTGGCCAGCAGCTTGTTCGTGACGTACGAGGTAATGGTTAATTCTTTCTTGTTGAAATAGCGCATCGTAAATATGCAGTACTGCGCCGCCTGGATATCCAAAAACATGTTCAACGCCTTCGTCCGCTAATGCGCGAACAAGCATTTCACCACCAGATAAAAGTTCCAACGTGATTCACCCTAATCTTTTTTCGTCGGCAAATGGGAGGCATTTGCGACGCTCATTCATTGATTGTCTGCACTGTTATAGCACACAAATTTCATAGTTTTCATAGCAATAAGAAAAAAATCTGACCTGCTTGCTGTTTGAGCAATATGGGGCCTAAAACATGTTGGGATAAACATATTTTGTTGGCTTTGTTCATCTTCTCGGCTAGAGAAGAAGTCCATTGCTAAAATGTACTTATTCGAAGGGTGATCGATCTAAGACATATAAAACTAAAGACAGCATTTTTGTGGTTTAAACCCTTAATGTCAAGTTTAAAAATTAGCTTTTTCTTGTTTATTTAGAGACCGTATATTTTTTAATCTTTGCGAAATAGCGCACAATCTCGTCCTACACTGATTTTTCGTCATAAATCCTTAAAACAAATAAAAAACTTTTATATATTGAATAAATAATTTAAATATAAAAATGATTTTTTATTTGCCTCGCCCTAAGTTCTGCTCAATTCAATCTATATGACTATTTAAATCTTGATGAATTTCCAAGCAATAACAGCCTATTTTAAAAGCATTGTATTTAATAAACACCACTCATCTGTTGTCATACAAAAAGACATAGCGTGTTCATAAAAAATGGCGCAAAATTTCCTTATAATTTTCATTATCATGATTTGTTATTGAATAAAAATGGACATCTAATCGACATGAAAAATACCTATACAACGATTGGCTTATTTGGCCTTTCAATTGCACTAGCGAGTATCGCACCAAGCACATTTGCTCAAAATTTTTATAAATGGGTAGATGCCAAAGGTTCAACACATTATACGGCGACACCACCACCAAGTAGCGCTAAGAAGAAAAGCAAAGTAGAAACGTATGGCTGGAAAACAACACCTGCAGCTAAAGCAAACAATGCATCTGAAAATGAGCAAGTTGTTACACCTCAAACTGCCCCTGCCACAAATACATCGAATAACAATCAGCAGAACCAACCTACACCCATTCCACACTTAGGCCAATCAACCCCACCTGCTACAGCCACAGGAAATGCACGTTAAACCACTTGGCTTGCTCCATTAAAAAGCCACAGCCTTTAAGCTAAACAGTGACAACTCACTTTGGTTTATAGGAATCGGTGGCTTTTTCCTATTTTAAAGCATCGCCAAATTCACTTTTAGGTATGTTTTGCGCTATGCTGTGTCACAAACTTTTTAACCATTGTTCCTATATACGTATATGACTACTCACATCGACCCTGAATATCAAGCGAGCGCGATTGAACCTCAAGTTCAACAAGCTTGGGAAACCAATAAAGCATTTAAAGTTGCCGACCAAGTAGAAGGCCCACGTCGTTATATCCTCTCGATGTTCCCTTATCCAAGTGGCAAGCTTCACATGGGTCATGTGCGTAACTATACGATTGGTGACGTAATCAGCCGTTTCCACCGTCTCAAAGGTGAAACTGTACTTCAGCCTATGGGTTGGGATGCTTTCGGCCTGCCAGCAGAAAACGCAGCGATTGCCCACCAAGTTGCCCCTGCAAAGTGGACTTTCGAAAACATTGACTACATGCGCAACCAGCTGAAAAAACTGGGCTTGTCTGTAGATTGGGACCGCGAGTTTGCAACCTGCACACCTGAATACTACCGTTGGGAACAATGGTTATTCGTACAGCTTTATAAGAAAGGCCTAATTTACCGTAAGCTTTCTACAGTAAACTGGGACCCAGTAGACCAAACTGTTTTAGCGAACGAGCAAGTTGAAAATGGTCGTGGTTGGCGTTCGGGTGCATTGGTTGAAAAACGTGATATTCCAATGTACTACTTCCGCATTACTGACTATGCGCAAGAATTATTGGATGATCTAGACACATTAAAAGACGGCTGGCCACAGCAAGTTCTTACGATGCAACGTAACTGGATTGGCCGTTCGCAAGGTATGGAAATTACCTTCCCTTCTGCAAATCCAGCAGTTTATGCAGACAGCCTCACTGTTTATACCACACGTGCAGATACACTAATGGGTGTAACCTATGTTGCAGTTGCTGCAGAACACCCAATGGCGTTAAAAGCTGCTGAAACAAACCCAGAATTGGCTGCATTTATTGAAGAATGTCGCATGGGTTCTGTTGCAGAAGCAGACCTTGCTCAAGCTGAAAAGAAAGGCATGGCAACAGGTCTTTCTGTAAAACACCCAGTAACTGGTGAAGAAGTTCCTGTTTGGATCGCAAACTACGTATTGATGTCTTATGGTTCAGGTGCGGTGATGGCGGTTCCATCACACGATGAGCGCGACTTCGAATTTGCTAACAAATATGGCTTAACCATCAAACAAGTGATTGATGCCAAAGGCGCTGATGATGCTGACTTTGATGCAACAACTTGGCAAGAATGGTACGGCTCTAAAGAAGGTAAACTAGTCAATTCAGGCGAATTTGACGGTTTAGATTTCCAAGGTGCATTTGATGCATTCCTTGCAAAATTAGAACCTGCTGAACTTGCAAACTCTAAAGTTCAATTCCGTTTACGCGACTGGGGTGTTTCTCGTCAGCGTTATTGGGGTTGTCCAATTCCAATGATTAACTGTAATACCTGTGGTCAAGTGCCAGTACCAGAAGAGCAACTGCCTGTTGTACTTCCAACTGACGTGGTTCCAGATGGTTCAGGCAACCCATTGAACAAAATGCCTGAATTCTATGAAACGACTTGCCCATGCTGTGGTGGCGACGCACGTCGTGAAACAGATACCTTGGATACATTCGTAGAATCTTCTTGGTACTACGCACGTTATGCATCTCCAGACTTCACTGATGGCATGGTAAAACCTGAAGCGGGACAAACTTGGCTTCCTGTAAACCAATATATTGGTGGTGTTGAGCACGCGATTCTACATTTACTTTATGCACGCTTCTTCCACAAATTGATGCGTGATGAAGGCGTGGTACAAGGTAATGAACCATTCACTAACTTATTAACACAAGGCATGGTGCTTGCAGACACTTACTACCGTGAAGCTGAGTCAGGCAAGAAAACATGGTTTAACCCTGCCGATATCGAACTTGAAAAAGACGAAAAAGGTCGTATCACTTCTGCGAAATACAAAGAAGATGGTCAAGACGTGATCGTTGGCGGTCAAGAGAAAATGTCGAAATCGAAAAATAACGGTATCGACCCGCAAGCCATTATTGACCAATACGGCGCAGATACTGCACGTGTATTCATGATGTTTGCTGCACCACCAGATCAATCACTTGAATGGTCAGATGCAGGTGTTGAAGGTGCGAACCGTTTCTTGAAACGTGTTTGGCGTTTAACCACAGGTTTCCTTGAAAAAGGCAATGCAACAACTGCAATTGATAAGGCAAACTTATCAAAAGATGCACAAGACCTACGTCGAAAAACGCATGAAACCATCCAAAAAGTGGGGGATGACATCGAGCGCCGTCATGCATTTAACACTGCTATTGCAGCGATGATGGAATTGCTGAATGCAAACAACAAGTTTGAAGCAAAAGATGATAACGATGTTGCGGTTGCCCGTGAATCTATCATCGCATTATTAACGTTGCTTGCACCGTTTGCACCACACTTAAGCCAAACATTATTGGCTGAGTTTGGCATTGAATTGACCGCTACTGCATTCCCTAGCGTTGACGAATCTGCGTTAACACGCAACACACAAACAATTGTAGTTCAAATTAACGGCAAACTTCGCGCTAAGTTAGAAGTTGCAGCTGATGCGTCTAAAGATGATATTTTGGCGATGGCAAAAGCACTTCCAGAAGTTCAACAATACTTAACGAGCCCAACTAAGAAAGAAATTGTTGTGCCGAATAAGTTGGTAAACTTGGTGGTTTAACAGCCTTTAAGCCTCCCTTTACAAAGGGAGGTTTGGTGGGATTTCGTCAAAAATAATCTCCCCTAACCCCTCTTTACGAAAGAGGGGAACTAAAAGGAATAAACAATTCCCAAACAAAGCCCGTTGCCAGCCAACGGGCTTTGACTTTACAATCCCTACAGAATTTAATTTATATAAATCGCGTTTAATAACGACAGAGGACACCGCATGCATTTGGTTCAACGTGTTGCTGCAATTGTATTAACCTTGGGTCTAGGTGCAAGCCTTACAGGCTGCGGCTTTCATTTGAAAGGCACGAACCCAAATGTTGCACCTGTAACTTATGCCAACATGAGCTTGGCACTTCCTAAAAATGCAGATGACCTCGAAGAGAAACTTCAGATTTATTTAGGTGCTGCTGGCGTTAAAGTAAGCAATGACAGCAACAACTATGTGTTACGTGTGCTGGAATACACCCCGCGCCGTCTTGAGTTGAATGGCAAACTGATTGAAACCCTATTGCGTCTGAATGTCACCTTCCGCATTGAAGATGCACAAGGTAACCCCGTAACTGAACCACGGACGGTAATGGCAACTCGTACCTACCAATATGACGTAGCAACTGTAAACACGGATGATCAAGAACAAACTTATTTAAACAAAGTAATTATTGATGATGTCGCACAACAAATTGCGCGCCAAATTTCATCGAATCGTTTACCACCCGCTGTACAGCGTACGAATGCTCCTGTGAGTGTTACGCTACCTGCAACTGCTGCGGAATAAGCTTTAAACCGTATGAAGCTCGATTATCTACAAGCCCTAAAACGTATTGATGAAGCTCGAGGTGCTTGGGTCTTACATGGCCAAGAACCTCTACTTGAGCAAAACTTAATCGATGCCTTTCGGGCCAGCTGGCAAAAGCAAGAAATCGAGCGTCAACGCTTTGATATTACAAGTGTAAGTGATTGGAAAACCGTCTTTAATGCACTCAATAGCTTATCGCTGTTTTCGAGTCAGTTGGCCATTGAAGTGCATGGCAACATTAAACCTGATGCCAATGGGCTAAAAGAACTCAAAAGCTATTTACAGCATAATGAGCATAATCTCTTATTGGTGGTCATGCCCAAGCAAGATGCCAGTAGTTTAAAAACCGCTTTCTTCCAAACGATTGATGCCAATGGTGTTAACGTCGCGTTGACCGCGAACTATGCCAAAGATCGTCAGCAAATTTTGGCGGTTGAAGCTCAAAAGCTAGGGATAAAATTAGCCAATGATGCATGGCAATGGGTAGAGCAACACCATGAGCATAATCTATTAGCCGCCAAAAATAGTTTAATGCGCGTGAGCGACACCTTTGCTGATGTCGACATCATTCAAATTGATCATTTATATTCATGCCTACAAGATCAATCTCGCTATACCACCTACGATCTAAACGATGCCATGCTACAAGGCAACTTGGCGCAGTCGATTAAAATTTTTCAGTATTTAATCGCCTCTGGCGAACCGATGAGTCTCATCTTGTGGAGCATCAGTAAAGATATGCGCTTATTGATGGCGCTGTTTGAGCAGCCACAAAACGCCTTACAGCTGGGGATTTGGAAAACTAAAGTCAGCTTGTATCAACAAGCCTTACGTCGCCTCAATCCTAATGTTTTTTTAGCATGGCCTGCACTTTTGTTACGTATTGATGCATCAATTAAAGGTCTTGGCCATGAAAACCCAGAGCACCTTGTACAACAGGCGATTGCCAGCCTATGTGGTCGAAGCCTGTTTTAATTTATATCAACCTCATGTGTAGACTCAATGATAATTGAGATTGAGTCTGCTGACTTCTTAAACACTCAGCTTCTTTATAATAAGAATCATTTCTGTTTGTATAAAAAATTCACGATTTATCCGTAATTAAAATCTATACTTGATCTATTATTCTCATTCAAATTCTCCAACTAATCATGCCGAAAATAAAACCAGCGAAACTGCTTATAGCAATCATTTGCACTCTCGCCATAGCCCTTACGGCATGGTACTTTTTTAAACCTAAACAACAACAGCCACAGTTTATTACTGCTGAAGTTACTCGCGGCGATTTAGAGAACTCGGTATTGGCCACAGGCGTATTAGAAGCGACCAAAATGGTCAGCGTCGGTGCTCAAGTGTCGGGGCAGGTAAAAAAAATGTATGTGCAACTGGGTGATCAAGTCAAACAAGGCCAGTTGATTGCACAAATTGATTCTGTACGCCAACACAATGAATTAAAAACTGCGGAAGCCAACATTAAAAACCAACAAGCACAGCTTGCTGTAAAACAGGCAAATTTAGCTAAAGTTGAAGCTGAATATCAGCGTCAGCAAGCCATGTATGCGCAAGATGCAACATCACGTGCAGAACTTGAATCGGCACTGGCCAGCTACAAAACTGCTCAGGCAGATATTGTGGCAATTAATGCACAAATTGAACAATCTCGCTTAACCTTAGCAACGGCCAAAGAAGATTTAGGCTACACACAAATTGTTGCACCGATGGATGGCACAATTGTCGCAATCGTGACTGAAGAAGGCCAAACGGTGAACGCCAACCAAAGCGCGCCAACGATTGTGAAGTTGGCAAAACTGGATGACATGACCATCAAAGCTGAAATTTCTGAAGCAGATGTGATGAAAGTTGAAAAAGGCCAGCGCGTTTACTTCACAACACTTGGCGACAGCGAAACCAAACATTACGCCACTTTACGCCAAGTCGAACCTGCGCCCTCTTCAATTAATAATGAAACCAGTAACAGCTCTACCTCATCATCAAGTACAGCGGTTTACTACAATGCTTTGTTTGATGTACCCAATGCAGACGGCAAGCTACGTATTGATATGACCGCACAGGTTTATATTATTTTAGATGAAGCGCGCAATGTACTGACTGTGCCTGCGGCTGCCATTCAAACATCTAACCGTCCGCGTAAAGCACGTAGTGATGCCGACAGCAGTGCCTCAGAAGCAAGTAACAACCCAGATGCGACTCAACGACCTAAACGCTTAGAACTAAGTGCAGAAGAAAAAGCCTTAGTAAAACAAGGCAAAGCATCTATGGCAATGGTTCGTGTTGTACAAGCAGATGGCAGCGCGCAGCCTCAACCTGTATTAATTGGTTTAAATAACCGTGTCACTGCACAAGTCCTAAAAGGTCTAAAACAAGGCGAAAAAGTCATTATTGCGGATGGAACTGATACCAGCAATGATTCGGCTAAACGTAGCAACAGCCGTGGTGGCGCTGGCCCAATGAGAATGTAATCATGAGTCAAAATCAACAGCCTCTACTAGAGGTCAAAAATCTGACACGTGAGTTCCCTGCGGGTGAAACTACTGTTCAGATCTTAAAAGGGGTGAATCTTTCGATTTACCCTGGAGAATTGGTGGCGATTGTGGGCCAGTCCGGCTCTGGTAAATCAACGCTGATGAATATTTTAGGCTGCCTCGATCAGCCTACAGCGGGTAGTTATAAAGTTAAAGGGCGCGAAACTCGCGAACTTGAAGCCGATGAACTGGCACAGCTACGCCGTGAATATTTTGGTTTTATTTTCCAGCGCTATCATCTATTGGGTGATTTAAACGCTGCAGGCAACGTCGAAGTTCCAGCCATTTATGCAGGTGTAGATTCGTCTGAACGACAAACCCGTGCAAAGGATTTGCTGACTGAACTTGGCCTAGGTGAAAAAACCCAAAACCGTCCAAGCCAACTGTCTGGTGGTCAGCAACAACGTGTATCCATCGCTCGTGCGCTGATGAACGGTGGCGACGTGATTTTGGCCGATGAACCCACAGGTGCATTGGACAAAAACAGTGGCATTGAAGTCATGCGCATTTTGCGGGAACTGAATGCCAAGGGCCACACAATTATTTTGGTGACCCATGATCATAATGTGGCAAAGAATGCCACTCGTATTATTGAAATCAGTGACGGTAATATTATTTCCGATCAGCCCAATGTGCCTGAAATTGAAGGCGAAACATTGGTGCAACAACAATTGCAACCGGCCATCAAAAAAAGAACTTCAGCATGGCGTTCGGGGATTGATCGTTTAGCCGAAGCCTTCCGTATGGCGTTGTTGGCCATGAATGCGCACCGTATGCGTACCTTCTTAACCATGCTGGGCATTATCATTGGTATCGCCTCTGTGGTTTCAGTTGTGGCTCTGGGTAATGGTTCACAAAAGCAAATTCTGGAAAATATCAGCAGTTTGGGCACCAACACAATTACGGTGTATCAAGGTCGTGGTTTTGGTGATAACTCCCGCTCCTCACAAGTTAAAACCTTGATTCCAGCAGATGCTACGGCGTTGTCTGAACAGCCTTATGTTGAAGGCGTCAGTCCGACAGTCAGCAGCAGTGTTACAGCGCGTTTTAAAGACACGGAGGCTTCTGCTACCGTCAATGGGGTAAGTGAAGACTACTTCTATGTTAAAGGTATGGAGTTCGCCTCTGGGCAGCCATTTGATAAAGAAAGCGTGACTGAACAAACTCAGGACGTGGTCATTGATGACAATACCAAAAAGACTTTTTTCAGTGATGGTAGCAATCCCGTTGGCCAAGTCATTTTACTGGGCAGTGTACCCAGCCGAATTATTGGTGTAGTTGAAGCGCAAACAGGCATGATGGGTGGCAACGACAGTTTAAATGTGTATTTGCCCTATTCGACAGTGATGAGCCGTATGCTAGGCCAGTCCAATGTGCGTAGCATTATTGTTCGGGTGAAAGACGAATATCCAAGCGCTGCCGCGGAAAATGCGATTTTGAATCTGCTGGTGCAACGTCATGGCGCGCAAGATGTGTTTACCCAAAACTCAGACAGTATTCGTGAAACCATTCAGCAAACCACACAAACCATGACCCTTTTGGTTTCTGCTATTGCGGTCATTTCCCTTGTGGTTGGCGGGATTGGCGTAATGAACATTATGCTGGTGTCTGTGACTGAGCGTACCCAAGAAATTGGTGTGCGCATGGCGGTTGGCGCGCGTCAAAGCGATATATTGCAACAGTTCCTGATTGAAGCAGTTTTAGTCTGTATTTTAGGTGGCATTTTAGGTGTACTGCTCTCCTTGGGTATTGGGCAACTGATCAGCCATTTTGCTGGTGGCACCTTCCAAATGGCGTATTCAACGACATCTATCATCGCAGCATTTGTCTGCTCTAGCATGATCGGGATTGTCTTTGGTTTCATTCCTGCACGTAATGCAGCCCGACTCAACCCCGTAGATGCTCTGTCTAGAGAATAAGGAAAACATAATGCAAATGAATTTAACCAAACTTGCAGGCGCCCTGATTCTTGGTGGGAGCCTCACAGGTTGCGCAGCGATGGTGAAATCGCCATACGAACAGCCCGCGGTAAATATGCCTGCCAGCTTTCAAAATAGCAAAGCCATGAGTCAGCAAATACATGCAGATGCTTCTGCAGATCAGTGGTGGACATTATTTAATGATGCCCAGCTGAATCAGCTGGTGGATCAAGTCTTAAATGCCAATACCGATTTGGCAGTTGCAGGCATTAACCTGCACCAAGCGCGCATTCAGGCGAAACAAAACCAAAGCCAGCAAGGCATCCGCATTGGCACCGCTGGAGCTTCCGTTGGACACCGTTTTAGCTTAGATGGCGATGGTGACTCTTCAAATGGTATTTCATTGAACTACCCTGGGCTCAGTTATGAGCTGGATTTGTTCGGCAAGTTGGCAAACCAAACTGAAGCTTCGCGCTGGGAAGCTTTAGCCTCTGAACAAGACTTACAAGCAACTGCACAAAGTTTAATTGCCACGACAGCCAATCTATATTGGCAACTAGGCTATTTAAATGAACGCTTTGCCGTTGCGCAGCAAAATTTAGCCAGCACGCAAAAGACTTATGATTTGGTTAAAGTTCAATACAAAGCAGGCGCTGTATCAGGTTTGGACTTAACATCTGCCGAACAGGCCGTACAAAGCCAAAAAGCAACCTTAAGTCAAATTGAGCAGCAGAAGGTCGAGACGCGTACTGCATTGGCCGTTTTACTGCAGCGTCCTGTACAGCAGTTAAATATTGCAGAACCTGCACGTTTACCGCGTACAGCCCTACCAAATATTGCAGCGGGCCTGCCTGCGGATCTGCTGTCGCGCCGTCCAGATCTAAAAGCGTCAGAATTACGTTTACGTAAGGCTTTGGCAACGAAGGATGCGAATAAAGCCAGTTATTACCCTTCAATCAGCTTAACTGGCAGTTTAACAACTGGCGGCAGCAGTACATCATTGACTGAGGTTTTATCCAATCCTGCAGCCATTTTAGGTGCAGGTTTGTCTTTGCCATTTTTACAATGGAATGACATGAAACGTGATTTAAAAGTCAATGAACTGGAATATGAAAAGTCGATTATTCAGTACCGTCAGACTTTATATGCAGCCTTTGCAGATGTAGAAAATGCGCTGTCGGCGCGCAATGAACTGGACAAACAGGTACAGCTTCAAGAGCGTAATGTGCAGCTTGCAGAAAAGACTGAGCGTTTGACTGAAGTACGTTACCGTAATGGCGCCATTGCTCTGAAAAACTTGATTGATGCGCAGAAGACGGCTCGTGATGCACGTTTGTCTTTGGTGCAAACCAAGCAGAGTCAATACAATGCTTATGTGACTTTGATGCAGGCGTTGGGTGGCAGTCCGATTAGGCAATTGCCATGATTTTAAAAAGCCCGAAAGGGCTTTTTTTTAAAAGAAATTCCAAAACTTCAAGTAATTATCAAACCCGTGACCTCGCGTTTGCGCGATAAACTCAATAAAAGAAGTAAAGCACAACAACCCTATATAGGCACATAAAATACAAATTAAATAGTGAGTGAATCCAAATTTATTTGAATTCAAACTGACACCTTCAACCTTATGAGCACTACGATCATCTAATTTAAAAAAATAATTTCTATTAAATAAATGAATAAATAAGTTACCTAACAATGAAATAATATAATAAAAGAGAAAAAAAGATCGGGCATAGTCAATAATTTTATTCCTTTTTAAACTTCCAACTTTATCAACCACATATTGATATTTAGAATCAGAATTATTTTTTTATTTTATCGTACTCATTGATTCTATTCCTTTGATTTTGTAAATTCAATTACCTCTAAATTATTTTTTGCATCTAAATGACCTTTTTTAGCTGCTCTTTCATACCAATACAATGCTTTTTCTATATCTTTTTCAACATAAATCCCTTTTTCATAAAAAACCCCTAAATTATATTCTGCCTCAGGATTATTTAGATCAGCTGCTTTTTTTGAATATATAAATGCCTCTTTAAAAGCCCCTTTTTCTATATATATTTTCGACAATCCTTCATAAGACTTATAGGGATTATCTATTATTTTTGATCTATATATCTCCTCGGCTTTATTATAATCAGGTAGCTTACCAAACCCATTATTTCTATATAATTCAGCCAAATTAAATATAGCATCTTTATTTCCTAACGCATACGCTTGACTATAATGCTCCTCTGCCTTAATATAATTTTTCCCCCTCCCTAAACCTAAATAATAAATATTGCCTAGTGAATTTAAAGCTTCATCATTTTGTGATAATGCTGATTTTTCAAACCAAAAGTATGCTTTATTATAATCCTGTTTAACACCATCCCCACCATTCAAATACAACCATCCAATAAGGTTTTCTTTTTCATCAATTGATAAATCTTTTAAATTTAAAATTTCACATTTCTTACTTAGAATTTTTTCTTCATTGCACTCATTTTCTATAATAGATAAACTATTATCTTGTTTTTTGAAATTAGCACACGCAAATAATGACACTGTCACTAATAAAATTATAATAAATTTCATATTATCTACCTACAATAGTTAGCAGTATAACAAACACCTGCTGAGCCTCCAGCAGCCCCACCAATAACCAAATTCGTAGAGCCTGTTTGCGAACCATCTGTATTTTGGCAGCCTTGAACTGAAGCACCAATAATAGCAGCACCTTTTGCACTACCACATACTGCACCACCTGTAGAAAACCCTTTTGAAGTTCCCGTATTTGTATAACTTTGGCCAATACTACCATATGCACTAGCTTCTGCCCCGCCTGTACCACACACAGTGCTAGCTATACAATATGATTTTTCCCCACGTTCATCCTTAGTATGACCCACTCCAAATCCTCCAGAACCTCCAAATAAAGCGGCTGCTCCTAAATTTATATTTGTCATAGTCGTATAAGGGATATGTGTAGAAACGGATTCATCAGCTTTTACACATTCTCTATTAGCTCGTTCTTCTACACCCTTCCAGAATTTTTCATATTTTTGTTTAACCATTAGCTCTCTATCCTTTTGAACAAATAAGATAGCTTCAGCGTTCAACGGTCTCATACCAGAATTACGCCTATAATATTTTGTCCCAGTCACAGTTCTACCATCCACACTAAATTTTTCACCTTGTAAACCCAACGGATCCACCCATTGATTCGGGTCTTTTACATAAGCTGAACTATTTAATCCACCAAATAGTCCAATCGGATCCTTACTCACATACCTTGCACTATGCGACTCATAATAACGGTAACGGTTATAATGTAATCCAGTTTCATTATCGTAATATTGCCCTTGAAAACGAATACTTGTTTGCTCTAATAAATTGTCACTAGTCTTAATCTCTAAAGCTGTGCCCCATGTATCTTGCTTAATTTCCCAAACACACTCACCTAATTCATTAGTTAATGTTTGTGGTGTTCCGACTTGGTCACAGTGATAAAAAAGCACCCGCTCCAATTCAGCTTTATTTTTTCGTGTTTCAGTTTTCCATATCGGATCTTTATAAACTGAATATTCTTCATGCTGAAATTGAGCATAATCTGGAGTTTCTAAAAGCTTGATAAAACCTGTATACCCCGTTTGTAGCAGCGGTACAAAGCTCTGTGGTTCATAGATATAATGCTTGGTGTAGTTTTCTTCAAAGTCTTTAGATTGTTGTGACTCCCAAATCATCAGGTCACCGTCCCAGCCGAATAAGGTCAGGGTTTGCGCATTTTGATTTTTCTTATATAAACGCCGTCCAAATACATCATAACCATATTCAGTCACCTGACCAGTATGGTCACTTTGGATCAAACGGTTCAGGTTATCCCACGTCAGTTTTAATGTTTTGCCTGCATGGCTGCTTTCAATCACATTACCTTGTGCATCGTATTTATAGTTTTTACCCTTATATTGAGCGATCAAATTACTTTTCACTTGAGACGCCTGCGTGGCAATCGGGTCAATTAAATTCCCCGCAGGGTCAAAAGCAAAGCTTTCCGTTTTATGCACACTTTGACTCTGTATCAAACGGCCAACCGCATCATATTGATAATTCAGATTGCCTAAACGGCTGTCGTCCACCTGCGTGAGTAGATAATTTTGATCATAATGATACTGCCGTTCCGCCTGATGCTGTACTCGCCCTAGAGTCTCTTGCTCTGGCTGAATCAGCTGCGAACTGAGTAAACCTACATCATTATAATTTTTGCTTTGAACCAATCCATTGGCGAGCATCCGCGCTGTTTCACGGTGCAAGTCATCGCGCTGAAATGCCACCATGTCTTTTTTATTTAACGCAATGCCATAAATATGCCCTGAACCATAACTCAAATTGCTTTGAACCTGTCCGTCAGGGCGAATCGTTTGAGCTAAATTTCCCAGCACATCATATTCATAACGCAGCACAGCCGTCAGCGGAGTGAAATGCGGCACTTTATAATGCTGATGCTCACGGACCAATTGGCCAAGCGCGTTGCGATAAAAATCGATTTGACTGTCTTTATTCGTCGCCTTACTCAATTGATGATTCATGTTGTATTCAAATTCTTCTATTTGACTTACACGAGTTTGTACATGGGTATAAGTTTTTGAAGCGATTGCGCCATCAGCAAAATATGCAAATTGAGTAAAAACATTCGGCTGACGGATTTGGAACAGCTGACCGTTTTCATTGTAGCTATAATATTTTTCTTCGCCATCGAAAGCCTGTTCACGCGCCAATTGACCATAACGGTTATATTCAAATAAATATTCTGCATAGTTTTGATTGATCAGCTTTTGAATACGACCTTGCTGATCCCATTGGTAGCCAATTTGATGACGGTTCGCATCTATACGCTGTTCGAGCAAACCCGCAGCATTATAACGGTACTGCGTGCTTAAACCTTTGGTATCCGTATGCTTGAGCAAACGCCCTTCTTCATCATGCTCAAATTGTTCTTTTAAACCATCAGGGTAGACAATTGCTTTAAGCTGGCCTTTGTCTTTGCCATCTGAGCTGTAGATATATTTGACTTGCTACGCATCAGCAGACTGCTGGGCAGTCAGTGCGCCTTCTTCATCGTATTCCCATGCGCTTTCTTTACCTGAACAATCGCTATATGCGGTCATTTGCCCCAAATCATTGTATTGAATTTTTTTAGCGCCGCCTTTGGCATCAATGATTTCGACAATTTGATTATCGTTGTTGTATTTATATTGCGTGCTATGTCCTAAAGGATTAATTTCCTTCGTTACATTACCGTCTGCATCGTATTCTTTTTTCCAGATATGACCTTCTGGATCTTTGGTTTCCGTCAAATTTCCTGCTTGATCATAGGCAAAACGGATGATGCCTCCATTCGGCTGTACAATTTTAATTAGCTGATCTTGCTCGTTATAAACTTGTTCTGTTTCTAGGCCTGCAAAATCAATTTGACGGGTAATGCGTTTTTGACTGTCACGCGATAGCCATTTTTCACGGCCATCGGCTAAGCGTGTGCGATAGGTGAAACCATCTAAGTCAAAATAGTAATAGGTCGGCACATCATAAGCATCATAGACCGCAACTTGGCGCAATCGCGGATGCCACTCCAAACGGGTCTTAAAACTGCCGTCATCTGCCCATTCCGCTATGGCTTTGGCATTTGCTTCTTTTGATTCATATCGAATATTATGCCCGCGCCCTGTACGGTCGGCATAACGGGTCAGCTGATGCGCATCATTATATTCATAGCTGCGCACGTGACCATTTTGATCTACGGCCTTTATTAAATTGCCTTGCGCATCATATTCATAACGTGACACTGGCTCTACCTGTCCATCCACAAAAGCAGCAATGAGTTTTACTTGATCATTAAAGGCAAACTTGAGCTAGTGCTTGCCACGCTTCAATTGAAAATCAATGCCTTGAAGATAAGCTTGCTGTTCAAACAACAGATAACTTAAGGCAACTTTTTCATCTGTTTCTTCATTAAATTGCTGAAAAAAATTAAAGCCCGCCAAATACCGCATTAAAAAACTAAACTTCTTTGTCTATCTTAAGTAAAAAATTATAAGGTATCATCAAATAAAAGAATGTTTTATTTAAAATATAAAAAGCTATCAACAAAAAAACAGCAACAATAAAAATAGGGCCAAAATACTCATCATTTTTTAAAAAACCATTCAGAAAAATAATCAACCCCACTTGCATACCTAAAAATACCATTATTGGTGCAAATTTATTTTTTTTATTAACTAGACCATCAAAATACTCATAAAACTCATGCAAAGTCATTTCTTCAGGATTATTTATTTTATCTAAAAGAAATTTATCATAATTTTCATTGTTTTTTAAATTTTTAGAAAATAAAAAAACAGATAAAATAAAATAAAATAAAATTCCAAAATATAAAAAAATCGGATTCACCTCAATTAACAATGTAAAACCAATAATAAAAAACACAAAAGATACAAAAATATGCCCTAATATCCTATGCCTAGAATATGATATATAGTTTTTTCCACGCTTAAGTTTGAAATAAAAAAATAAAACCAAAATAAAGTAAAATAAATAAATAAATTTTAATAAATCCTTCTCAAATCCACCATTAATTGTTAAGGCAAATAAAAAACCAAAAACACCTATAGCAACATTTAAAATAAATTGATTTTTTATAAAGAAATCAGAATCAAACTTTGTTAATTTTATAGACATAATAATTCTCAAAATAACCAGGATGGCAATGTATAATTAAGCCCTAATAACTTATTTCCCTTTTCAGTTATTTCCACCATCGTGTTTTGAGTACAAGTCTGTAAATGATTGTAAAAATCCCTTACTCCCTCAGTAAAACCAAATTTTTCATCAAAGTAGTCGAGGGCCCATCCGATTGCAATACCAACTAATACTCCGACACCAATAACGACACCAATTGGACCTCCACCAACTACAAGACTTACAATTAGAACGCCTAACCAAGTTCCAACTATTGTTTTTACAGCCATTCCCGTAAGATTTGCTAAAAGATCTGTAATATCTTTTTGGCTAGTAGGTAATTTTGCCCATTTTTGAATTTCAATAGCTCCACCTACAATCAAACCTGCTAGCGATCCTTTGACCGTTCCCTTCGGGCTAAAATCAAAAGCAACCTCTCTTGGCAATACTTGAGTTAGCACATCTTTGGAGTTTGCTGCAAACTTTGCATAATGAAAATATGCACGCCCTCTGATTAAACCAATAAAGAATAGACCATTATGATTACCCAAATTTTTTATAATAAATACAGCTTGTGAAGCAGCAACTCCCATAACATTAAAGAAAGGTTTAAAAAATTTATCAATAATACTTACTCGTTTTGCCACATCTAGTGAAGCTGTAGCGACACCTACGCTTACATTCCACCAAGTAGCACTATTATCAAATGAAAATGTTTCTTTTATGCTTTTCCAAATACTCTTAAACTCTTTATCATTACATTTTTTAGGATCTTTCATATCCTCTAATGAAAACTTCTTATCTGGCCCATTATAATTTATATCAATACAATATTGAGCATATTCGTTACCATTATAATCTTGCTTATTAGATTTTCTTCCATCAACCAATGGTTGTTTTAAAATCGAAATTGTCTTTGGCTTTTCATTAGACTTATAAATCTTTCCATCTAATGCCCCGATATTTATCATTTCAATTTCTTTTCCATTTTTATCACTTATAATTATCCCCCCTTTAAATCTCGCAGGCACTTTAAAAATTACTTCCTGCCCATCTTGCCAATTTATAAAACTATTTTGCTTTAATGCATTATTAAATAACACACCACCATCATCCCTTTTAGCAATATAAGTTTTACCTTTAGATAATGATAATAATACTTTAATATCTCTAGAAAATTTCAACTCATTAATTAATGCTGTACTCTGATTTTCCCTAGGCTTAGTGAAAGTTTGTAAAGCATTTCTATCTATTTTCCATTCTCGATACAATTTATCAGAACCAACTGCTATTGCACGTTCCTCTCTGATAATTTCTAATTTAGTTTTTTTATGTCTCAGATAAATATCCAAGTATGGCCGAGTATAAAATCTACTCCGAAAATTATCAACTGAAGACCCTAATGAAATTAATCCCTTATCAGTAGATATAAGATCCGTAAATCCATTTGTATTGAAACTCGACCAATCTTTTATAATCAAAGATTTACCATTCTTATCATTTTCTTTTGCTAAAATCTTGTATTCAAAATGATTTTTATCTAACAACTTCCCAAATGGATCAAAAATTTTAAGTTTAAAATACCCCTTTTCAATCTGAACTGTTTTCACGTTTTCTTTTAAAGAGGTTTCAACTTCTGATAAACTCACTTCATACGTTGGAATCTCATAATATCCTTTACTTGGATTAAATAACTCTATTCTAATTTTTACAGGCGTTTTTGAGGATATTAAAACCGTATAACCATCTTTTGATGCAAAAATATTTTCTACAATTGGTTTATCTCCACCTTCCGAATAAACAATTCTATATTTTGCCCCCCAAAAACCAACTGATTGCGCGTATCTATCTTTAAGTACTACTCTAAATTTAGCTTTATAAGGCTTAGTCATTTTTATTTACCTATTTCTTCTTGAAATGATAAATCATTTTCAAATTTTCCATCAAAATGAATATAAAATTTCTGGCTTTGATCAGTTTCAATTAAATGTGTTTCACCATTGGAATTTGTTTTACCACTTTCCACATCTCCATTTTCATAGAAAATAAAATAATTAATATTCTTTCTTAAATTATTATCTGAATCTTTAATAATAAACTTTTTAGAATATGCTTTGCCTTGAGATATTTGAGGTAAAAAAGGAATTTTATAATCTTTTTTAGATCCTGTTACAAACTGATGCTGCCCTGCCTTTGCTTCAAATTTCCCACCAGTAGTCGAAAAAACACCAGATCCATTAATTTTGATCTGTGAACCGCCTGCAGTTAAATTAATCTCTTTCGGGCTGGTAATATAAATCGTATCTTCGGTTGAAATAATTTGAATGCCTTTACGTGCAATCAAATCTGCACCATCGCCCTGAGCCTGAATCTCAACCTTTCCTTTACCAGCAAAAGCACGTAGGCCTTCTTGCGCTGCAAATAAGCTAATCTTCTTACTTGCATGTGCAATTAAACTCTTTTGAGTACTTAAGTTAATGCTGTCACTCGCACTTTGGCTGATCTGCCCATCTGCAGAAATATGAATATCTTCATTTGTACTCAAAGCGATAGAATTGGGTGAAGCCAAGACCATTACAGCTGTTTTAAAGGCATCAGCCTGTTTCGGATCGGTTTTACTTAAGCTATCAATAAAACCCTTAATTTTATCCAATACTTCTAATGGATCAGTTTGCTGATTCTTAGCCACCTCACTGAGCGCTTTACTACTGTTTAAACTCCCTTCCAATTGCTGTTTTGCTTCTTGGGCATCCAAGTGCATGCCTGAGGCTTGCCCTTGTGAATGTGTACTGAGTAATAAACCTTGCCCTGCCCGAACTGCGCCCCACTGATCAGTCCGCAGTTCAAAGCCCTCGCCTCGGTCTGCACTGCTTTCTTTATCTTTCGGATGACTGAGCTTAC
Source organism: Acinetobacter sp. SwsAc6 (assembly GCF_013391565.1). Classification (NCBI taxonomy): domain Bacteria; kingdom Pseudomonadati; phylum Pseudomonadota; class Gammaproteobacteria; order Moraxellales; family Moraxellaceae; genus Acinetobacter; species Acinetobacter sp. SwsAc6. The sequence goes on along the minus strand of NZ_JACAXE010000004.1, from coordinate 160,313 downwards.
CTAAATTCAGCTGCGCTGCGCCATGACTGCTTTGCAGTTGTGTTGATATTTGACCTGTAGTGTCATCAAAACGAAGCTGTCCAAAACCTTGCCCTGCGACCTCTTTGGAACGGATACCTGCAATTTTTTTGGTGTCTGGCAATTGTCCTTTATTATCAAATTTGGTTGGGTTACGTGCTCCTTCATGAATACGTCCCACCACAAAAGGCCGGTCAATATTGCCGTCAAAGAAATCGATCACCACAATTTCATCTATGCGTGGTAAGAACCGTGCGCCATAGCCATCCCCCGCCCATGGGGTTAAAACATCCACCCAAGCAGAGTCCGTATCGGTATCATTACTGCCTGCGCCACCATCATGGCTGTGGTCATCGCTACGAGTGAAAAGGAAGCGAACTTTAATCCGCCCCCACTCATCGACATGAATTTCCTCACCTGCTGGCCCAACCACTTTTGCACGCTGTGCATAAGCATTTGGGCGATGCTGTTCGATGTGATACTCAGGGACAAATGCAATATTACGTCGTTGTAAACTCAGCGTATTGGCTTGTCGTTCATCTTCATCTGCCAAATTTTTAATTGACCATTGGCTCTGTTGAATCAGCTGATTGACTTGTGTATTCAAATCTTTCGGTAAGTTGTTTTGATTATAAAAAGATTTTCCGACAATCAAAAACTCTGCATCTGCACCGCTGTGTTGGTCTATTTCTGGATGTTCTTGTAGCTCAAACCAATAACCGACATGGGTATCACGCACCGTACTCTGTGCACTAAATTGTTTTGCTTGAAGCGCATGATATTGGTTCAGTTGTTGATTGAGACGCTCAATTTGCGAACCGCCCGAAGCCGTCGCCCCATCTTCACCGTTCAGGTCTTGCATCCACGCTGGGCTGGCATGCCATGCCTGTTCTAAACCCAAGCTTGCATTATCTTGATTATCGCTATGTTGGTGGCTACTTTGTACAGAACCTGCGCCTTCTTCTTGACTCAGGCTATCTGCTTGCCAGCGTTGTACATGTACTGCGGTAGGTTGCAAGCTACGCTGTGCAATAAAGCTCGTAATACTGTCTTGTTGCTCTGTAGCGCTACTGCGATGAAAGCGTATAGAACGACGCGCAAGTGCGCTGTATTGGCTATTATCATCAATTAAACGTAACTTTTGTGGCTGAATGCTCTCTGAAGCATGCATCACCCTATTTTGCGTTTCATCAATCAGCCAATTGATACCCTCACTGCGCAGTAAACGCGTTAAGAAGTCATAATCCGTCTCATTCGACTGCATCATAAATGGACGAACATCATATTCGCGTTGTAAGCCTGAAGTATCTAAACTTAAAGCGGTGGCAAACAGTGGGCTTTTTTGTTGCCATTCTTTAAAAAGAAGTTGCACCACCTCAGGTACAGATTTATTCATAAACACACGACTATTACGACGCTTATGCCATAAAGATGTTGCATCTTGTACGCGGAGTTTATACAGCGTTAATGAGCCGTCACTTTGCCCTTGTACAGCTTCCGTAATAATGCCTGAGGTACGGATCAATTGTCCGCGATCAGAGACTTGATCGACTGCGACTTGAGCACCCAAAAAGTTTTTTAAAGGGATGAGTGCATCTGTCGAAAGGCAAATGAGTTCTGCACTCAAACCTTGGTTAATTAAATGTTCGCCATCAATGCGCTGTAGGAAAACTTGTGTGTTTAAGGCTGGATTAGAAAACTGAACATGAATAGCACGCTTTTGTGGGCTTAAGCCTAATTTTTCTAATGCAGCAAAGATATGACTTTGCATAATTATTATCTATTATAAAAATTTGATTTTTTAATTCGAGCGTATTTTAAGCAAATTTTAAGCTTCTTTCCAAGCCCTTAATTATTTCTTTTTATCAATACTTCGTAAATTGATGAGTTTATTTGATTATTATTTGTAATTGTTTTGGCCATGTCTGATCTTGGTTTAAGTCGTTTCCAAGATACACGTTGACATGGCACTCATAACTCAATACCTGATTTAGGCTGACTTAGCTTTGCTTGCAAGGTGATCTAATTTTTTTAGCACTTCAGCCACAGCTACCATGGCAAAGCTTGAGGTAACCACCACAGCAGAACCATAACCACCACAGCGTAAGCCTGCACTTGGGCAGACATCTGCACTTGAAAATGGGTTATCTATTGAATACACACAGGTAATTCCAAACTTATCTTTAGGCTTTTTACAAATGCCTTTACTCCGCAGTTGTGTACGTAGTTTTGCCAACATAGGGTCTTGTTCTGTCTTGGATAAATCTGCCACACGTATTTTAAGCGGATCGAGTTTACCCCCTGCTCCACCCGAAACAATCAGAGGTACTTTGTTAAAACGACAGTGCAACATCAGGGCAAATTTGGCTTTCACATCATCAATACAATCTAATATCAGATCTGGATTGCCCGCCAAAAGCTCTGTGACATTTTCTGGCGTTAAATAGTCATCGATTAAATTAATTTTAATGCGAGGGTTGATTGCACGACAGCGCTCAGCCATCACTTCAATTTTTTCATGACCTAAAGTCGTGCTCATAGCAGGTAACTGACGGTTAATATTGGATGCAGCCACTACATCCATATCAACCAGCGTTAATTCACCAATACCTGTACGTGCCAGTGCCTCAACTGCCCATGAACCTACACCACCAATACCAATGACCATCACATGGCTTTTTTCATAATGATTAAAGTTTTCTTCGCCATAAATTTTAGCGACGCCTGCAAAACGGCGGCCATATTCATCATCTTGAGGTAAGTCGGTCATAAAGGTTCAAAACAGCAAAAACAAGAGCGCTAGTCTAACAAATTTAGTCTGTGTTGACTGCGCTAATATTTTCACAGCACAGCTCGCTTGCGCTTGTTTGATAAATTCCGCACAATTATCTTGATTAAAATTTAAACTAAAATAATTTAAACAATGTGAAATTCAACGGTGCAAGCTGATGACGTTTTTTACTTTTTTATTGTGTCTCAATGCTTTGCTTATTTTGGCTTATGCGACACTCATTTTGATGTATCAAAAGAAAAATCTAAATTTAAGTATCATTATTCGAGTGTTGTTTTTAACTCTATTTACCTTGGTCGTGTTTGCGCACTATGAAAGTGAGCAGCAATTTATTGTAATGCTGTGTTTATGGGTCATCTTTGAAGCCTTTTATTTAAAAAAAATTCATCATGCCCAACCTGGTAAATAAGGTCTTGCACAACTCGTCACCATAAAAAAAGAGGCTTGCGCCCCTTTTTGCTCCACCGCAACTTAGTCTTTATTCATAATAAAGAAATATTCACGGTAGTATTTGAGTTCTGCAATCGAATCACGGATGTCATCCATTGCCAAATGTGAGGCATTCTTTTTCAAGCCACCCATAATTTCTGGGCGCCAGCGTTTTGCCAGCTCTTTAACACTGGATACATCTAGGTTACGGTAATGAAAGAACTGCTCAAGCTCAGGCATTAAACGGTGCATAAAGCGACGGTCTTGGCAAATTGAGTTACCACACATTGGTGAAGTTTTTGGGTTCACCCACTTTTTCAAAAATTCTAAAGTCTGCTGTTCTACATCTTGCGCCGACAATTTACTACGGCGTACACGTTCAATCAGACCTGATTGACCATGCTGACGTGTATTCCACTCATCCATCGCATTTAAAATGATATTTGATTGATGTACCGCAAGCACAGGCCCCTCTGCCAGAATATTCAAATTATCATCCGTCACAATCGTTGCAATTTCAATAATTTGATCGTTATCTGTATCGAGACCTGTCATTTCTAGGTCAATCCAAATGAGGCGAGTATCCGGTGTGCTGCTCATAAATGTGCAATCTTATTAGGCATAAAAAATCTATAGTAGCAAATTTATTGGGCCTGCGCTGTAATTAGCCCCCGCTTCATGCTATTTTTGCGGTCTAGTTTCCATGGTTTTTTAGGACACGAATGGCCTTAATTCGCAAGCGCCGCCTGACCGAACAACAGCAGCGCCGCATTCAAAAACAGCATAAATCTCGTCAAGAAGACATCGATACATCGAATGATCTTGAGGGACTGGTGGTACAACATTATGGGCGGCAACTTGAAGTTCAAGCGCTCACTGAACCTGCTGTTCATGCCGAAAAGCCAACTGTTGCTGCCGGTGAGCCTGAGCCATTTTGGAAAGCGATTGAATTGGGCAGTATCTGGCGCTGCCATACTCGGACCAATTTAGAAGCATTGGTAACCGGTGACCGCGTGAAATGGCAAGCCGACCCCAATACGGGCCTCGGGATTATTACCGCAATTCATCCACGCCAATCATTGCTTACACGTCCAGACCGCTATCACAAAGTGAAGCCTGTAGCCGCCAATGTCAGTCTGATTGTGATTGTATTTGCGGCCTTTCCAGAGGTTGCTCCTAGCTTGATCGATCGCTATTTAGTGGCCTGTGAAGATGCCAATATCCCCGCATTATTGGTGCTCAATAAAATGGATTTGGTCAAAGAAAACGACCCTATTCTAACGATTGTGCAAGAGTATAAAAACTTAGGTTATGAAGTTTTACTGACGCAGTCTGATGGTGATTTATCTGAATTGGCTGGTCGTTTAGCTGGCGAAACCGTTGTATTTGTGGGGCAATCTGGCGTAGGCAAAAGCTCGCTCATTAATACCATTGTTCCAGATGCGCTGCAAAAGACCAACATCATTTCTGAAAACTCAGCACTAGGGCAACATACCACGACCTCGACACGCTTAATTTCCTTTGGTGAAAATGCTGCCTTAATTGACTCCCCCGGAATTCGTGAATTTGGCCTCTGGCATTTAGATACAGAAAATGTGCAAAATGGTTTCCCTGAGATTCATAATTTACTCGGGCATTGCCAATTCCGTAACTGTACCCATAAACATGAGAAAAAATGTGCGTTGCGTATTGCTGCCGAAGAAGGTCAAATTTTGCAACGTCGCCTAGACAGCTTCTTACGTTTAATTGATGAAATTACGGAAGCTCAGCAAAAAAATTAGTTTTATTCTGTTGCAGCACTTGAAGCGGAGATTTTGATCACCATATTTATGAGCTATACTCTTGGCAATTTTTGAATTGTAATTTAGGTGACTTGTGGAACGTTGGTTCGAATTTATGGGGAATCACCCCTTCTTATTTGGAACGCTCGCTGTATTGGTAGTGCTGTTCTTTATCCTTGAAGGCCAACGCAATGGTCGTAAAATTTCACCGCAATCATTGGGTATTTTAGTTAAAGCTAAAAATGCAATGTTGATTGATTTACGTGATGCTAAAGATTTCCGTGAAGGTCATATCAGCGGTAGCCGTAACATTCCATACAGCCAAATTACAAAACATCTTGATGAACTTAAAACTTCTGATCGTCCATTAGTATTCGTCTGTAATTTGGGTCAAGTCGCAGGTTCAGCTTTACAACAAGTTGGACACGCAGATGCTTATCGCTTAGATGGCGGCATCAGCAACTGGAAAGCTCAAGGCTTACCTTTGGTTAAAGCAAAATAAAGATTGAGGAGATTTAACATGGCTGAAGTAACGATTTATTCTACTACTGTTTGTCCATACTGCATTCGTGCAAAACAGCTCCTTGAGCGCAAAGGCGTAGCTTATAAAGAAGTTAATCTATCCAATGAAGCGCCTGAAGTTCGTGTTGAGTTAATGCAACGCACTAACCACCGCACTGTGCCACAAATCTTTATTGGCGAACAATTTATTGGCGGTTTTGATCAACTTTATGCTTTAGAGCGTGAAGGCAAACTCGATGATTTATTGGCTTAATCGCCAATAAACATCACATCTTCATATTAAGGATTAAAGAATGAGTGAAGAACAACAAGCTCCACAATTAGCATTAGAGCGCATTTACACTAAAGATATTTCTTTTGAAGTACCTGGGGCACAAGTTTTTACTAAAGAATGGCAACCTGAGTTAAACATCAACCTTTCTTCTTCTGCAGAAAAAGTTGACCCAACTCATTTTGAAGTTTCTTTAAAAGTTGTTGTTCAAGCAAACAATGCGGGTGATACAGCATTTATCGTTGATGTAACACAATCAGGTATTTTCTTGATTGATGCGGTAGAAGAAGAACGTCTTCCGTACATTCTTGGTGCATACTGCCCGAACATTTTGTTCCCATTCTTGCGTGAAGCAGTAAATGATATGGTTACTAAAGGTAGCTTCCCTCAGTTGCTTCTTACACCAATCAACTTCGATGCTGAATTCGAAGCGAATATGCAACGTGCTCAAGCCGCTGCTGCTGAAGGCCAAGCTTAATCGTAAAGCCTCAGATATAAAAAAGACCGCATTTGCGGTCTTTTTTATTGCCTTTTTAAGGGCTCCTTCTCCCTTTGAGAGAAGGTTGGGATGAGGGTGAAATAACCCTCTCCCTAGCCCTCTCCCAAAAGGAGAGGGAACTGAAAGCGAATTATTCAGCATCCAGCATTAATTCAGCGCTCATACCGACAGTATTGAAGCCTGCATCTACATATAAAATTTCGCCTGTAATACCATTTGCCCAAGGTGAACATAGGAATAATGCTGCATTACCCACATCTTCAATGGTTACATTACGGCGTAATGGTGCAACTTTTTCATTCAAGTCGAGCATTTTACGGAATGATTTAATCCCCGAAGCGGCTAAGGTACGAATTGGACCTGCAGAGATTGCATTCACACGAATACCTTCTGCACCCAAACTTGATGCTAAGTAACGTACACCAGCTTCTAAAGACGCTTTTGCCATGCCCATGACATTGTAGTTTGGCATCACACGCTCAGAACCTTGGTAAGTCAGTGTTAATAAACAACCTTGACGCACTTGCAATAAAGGCTTCGCTGCACGCGCCATTGCTACAAAGCTATAGGCACTGATGTCATGCGCAATTTTAAAGCCATCGCGGTCCGTAATTTCAGTAAAGTCGCCATCTAGCGTATGCGCAGGTGCAAAACCAATTGAATGCACAACGCCATCCAAACCGTCCCAATGTTTTGCAAGTTCTGCAAAAGCTGTATCAATTTCTGCATCTACAGCAACATCACATGGGAACACTAAAGTTGAACCAAATTGTTCTGCAAAATCATCAACACGTTTTTTTAATTTTTCATTTGGGTAAGTAAAAGCAAGTTCAGCACCTTCACGATGTAATGCTTGTGCAATACCAAATGCGATTGATAATTTGCTGGCAATCCCTGCGATTAAAAAGCGCTTACCTGCCAATAGTCCTTGTGCCATGTGAATCTCACTCGAAAAAATTTTAAAGCATAATACCAAGTCTAAAGCATTTTAGACATTGCATAATGCACCTTTTTTTAAACTTTATCACTCCAGCTTCGCTTCAGCTCAACCAAGAGCAACATTTAAGACAATGCTAAAGCTTCCAAACTATTGCGCCATAACTGGTCTGCAAGTTTCTGTTCATCTTGCCCAAGACTTTGTGCCAAAGCCTGTAAAACATAGGGCAAATTGACAGGCGTATTTCGCGTTCGGCCACCATCACCCAACTGACAACACAGCGGTGTCATGTCTGGGCAATCTGTTTCTAATACCAAATGTTCAGGCCCTAAAGCCTGCACGACCTTATGTAGTTTCTTGGCATTTGGGTTCGTAATTTGCCCTGTCACGCCAATTTTAAAGCCTAAATGAACAAAAGCTTTGGCTTCTTCCACCCCACCACTAAAAGCATGTGCAATGCCACCATGCCGAAAATTTTGGCTTTTCAGCATTTTTAAGACTTCAGCATGAGACTTACGAATATGCAATAAAATTGGCTTTTGATAATGTTGTGCCAGCGTGATTTGACTGGCAAAAAAATACTGTTGCAGTGCAAAAATATTAGGCTGTTTATGCTGTGGCATAAAAGTATCTAAACCAATTTCACCAATGGCCACACACGTTTCTGTTTGTAAAATCTGCTCTAGATCAAACAAATGCTGTTCACGGTGCTGTTCAATATAAAATGGATGCAGGCCTGGCGCTAAATAGCTACGTGGTGCATTTGGCAGCTGTTGTACAAAATGATGACTCTGAATTAATTCTGCAAAGCGTGATTGTAAAAAACCAATATGCACCAAAGCCTCTACGCCTACCGTCTTTGCAGCCTGTGCGAGTTCAGCCCGATCAATATCAAAATCAGGCACATCAAAATGCGTGTGCGTATCAAATAAATACATGAATTATTTCGATGCAGTATTTGGTTGTGCTTCAGATGCAACGGTTTCTACTTTAGCTGGTAAATATTGTGCTTTAAGCACTGTTTCCAACTGAGCGTATGGAATCGTTAAACGAGGTAGCCCCACGACGTAAGGTCCAATGTCATATTCACCGTATTGTAAAATCAGACCCTCTTTAGACAAATAATAATTATCGCTCAGCTTAAATTTCCACGCCTGCTCATAATCTTGCACATTGTCTGCCAACTTGGCATCGATGACCCATGTTTTAAATGCCTCATGTGCTAATTGTTCTAAACGCGGCTTTTGCTTTGCTAAAAGTAGTGCATCTAAAGTTACTAATTTTTTACTTTTGAGATCAAAGTTATAATACTGCTGTGCCGACGCGCCATGCGCTCCGCCCAAATAGCTACTGCTATTCAAAACAACAGTCGCAATCGGCTCACCTGAATTTAAGATTTTAGGCTTAATCATCAGACTGATTTTTTGGGCTGAGCTTAAATTTTTCAGCTCTTTATCCAACGCCACAAAAGCCTGTAGATAGGGTTCAAGTTGCTGCTGCATTTTCACTTGTGGTGTTTGTACATCGGCCAGTGATTTTGCCTCGGATGCTACCTGAGCTTCACTGGCTGCTAGGTTTGCCTTTTTCTGTTCAGGCTCTACTGAAAGCATTGCTCCCAATTGCTGTAAAATTTGCTGATCAATAAATTCATCAATAAAGCTTTGATTACTGTTTAAGCGATCCAACGAAATTTCAGGGCAACTTTTGCCATCACACTCAGGCAATTGAATTTTTAATTTTTCTGAATCACCAATTAATTTGGCACTGAGGTCTGGCGCAGGCTTGGTCGCTTTTTCAGACTTTGCCTTAGGCTCAGCTTGCTGTGGTTGACATGCAACTAAGCCCATGGACAACACTAAAATGCTGAATAATCCTATATTTTTATGTTTTAACATTTTATTAACCTATAGCCTAAAGGTGCGCTTACATCATGTCAGTGATTGCGTGCTTTGTCATTTTCCATACACAAAATGCACCTATTTCCATCACTAAACCAATACGTATTTATATCAGATTTCAGCATTTTACTTAAAACATGGAAGGGTAAATATCCGCTTTTAATACTTGTTGGGTTTGTTCTTTGGTTAAATAAATATCCAACTGTTGCCCGTCTTTGACAATTTCGTTAGAACGATAATGCAGACCAATACCTTCTTGGTCAAAGAACCAGTCTGCCTGTCCCCAATATAATTTTTTAGGTGCATCCTTACGCACCAATGTATTTTGTTCTTTGAGCCATTCGGCATAGGCTTTTTGTACAAAAGCGTCCATTTTAGCCTGTTGTTTTGGCTCTATAATATCAAGCGCGGTTAAGTTTTTTTGCGTACGGCGGTCCGCGACAAAAAAGTAATACCGCTCTTTTACTTTAATATTTTCTTGGGCACTATCGACCCCCACTTGCATCAACACAAATTGATTCCGCTGATACGGAATTCGCGTATATACCGCCAACTCATAAGCATGATTGGCCTTAAATTCAGCTTGCCATGCATCCGATTTTTTAACATAAGCATTCACAGCTTGCTGCAAACTCATTTGTTGCTTTAAGCCAATTTGGTCTTGAATCACTTGCGCCTGCTTTTGTTCAATCCACGTATTTAACCAGCTATCTTTGGTTTTTAAGGTTTGAATTTCTAACTCAATACAATTTTTAGTTTCACAAAAAGGCAAAGCGATTTGTGCTGTTTGTTCTTGAATATTTAGGTACGGCAATACTTCTGCTAATTCTTTTTTGGGTGTAGCCTGTACTGGTTCTGAAGCAACCTTAGCATCGGATGCTTGCTGTTTTGCGCGATCATCACAGCCACTCAATCCAATACTGAGTGCGATGAATGACAAAAAGGCGGTGTGCTGAAGTAGCTTCATAACAAGCAAATAACCTATAAAAGTTAAGTTAAATTTATCACAAATTAAAACAGCTTCCTAAGAAGCTGTTTTCAATAAATCAGATACTGGTAAAACTAAAGCATATTTTTAGTGTTCACGGGTATTGCGGAACACAATATCAGGATAACGCTCTTGCATTAGCTGTAAGTTCACACGGCTCGGTGCAAGATAGGTTAAATGACCACCACCATCGACAGACAATTGGTCATGTGCTTTTTTCTTAAATTCATTGAATTTTTTCTCATCATCACACGATACCCAACGTACAGTGTTAATGCTGACAGGCTCGTATACACAATCCACTTTGTATTCTTCTTTCAAGCGGTATGCAACCACTTCAAACTGAAGCACACCGACAGCACCAACAATCAAGTCGTTACTGTTTTGAGGCATGAACACCTGTGTTGCACCTTCTTCCGAAAGTTCTTTTAAGCCTTTTTGCAACTGCTTAGATTTTAATGGATCTTTTAAGCGTACGCGGCGGAACATTTCTGGCGCAAAGTGTGGAATACCTGTGAATTGAAGCTTTTCACCTGATGTAAAGGTATCGCCAATTTGAATGGTCCCGTGGTTATGCAAACCAATAATATCCCCCGGCCACGCTTCTTCTAAATGCTGACGGTCGCCTGCTAAGAAGGTTAATGCATCTGAAATACGCACATCTTTATCTAGACGTACATGCTTCATTTTCAGGCCTTTTTCATATTTACCCGAACAGATACGCATAAAGGCAATACGGTCACGGTGTTTTGGATCCATGTTGGCTTGAATTTTAAATACAAAGCCTGTGAAACCTTCTTCAGTCGCGTCCACTTTACGGTCTTGTGTTGGATGTGCTTTTGGTTCTGGTGCATAGTTACTAAATGCATCTAGTACATGGTCTACACCAAAGTTGCCAAGCGCAGTACCAAACAATACAGGCGTTTGACGACCCGCTAAAAACTCTGCACGATCCAATGGTTCATTGGCCATTTGTACAAGTTCTAATGATTCTTCAAACGCTGCCCAAGCCAACTCACCTACTTTTTCACGTAAGTCTGGGTAGTCATAGCCATCACGGATTTCAATGTCTGTAATGGTTGAACCAAAGCCTGCTTTATATACATAGAACTTTTCTTCGATGAGGTTGAATACACCAGCGAAGTCACGACCTGTACCTAAAGGCCAAGTTAAAGGTACACATTTAATTTTGAGGACGTTTTCAATTTCATCTAGCAATTCTAATGGCTCACGAATTTCGCGGTCCATTTTGTTGACGAATGAAATGATTGGTGTGTCACGCATACGACACACTTCCATCAATTTAATCGTACGGTCTTCGACACCTTTTGCACCATCAATCACCATTAACGCTGAGTCAACCGCAGTTAATGTGCGATAAGTATCTTCAGAGAAATCTTCATGCCCTGGGGTGTCGAGAAGGTTAATCATCTTGTCTTTGAATGGGAACTGCATGACTGACGTGGTAATTGAGATCCCACGTTCTTTTTCCATTTCCATCCAGTCAGATGTTGCCGCACGGTCAGACTTACGGCTTTTTACCATCCCCGCAACCTGAATTGCTTGTCCCCATAACAGCAGTTTTTCTGTCATGGTGGTTTTACCCGCATCGGGGTGGGAAATAATCGCGAACGTACGACGCTGAGCGACCTGTGTCGCTAATTCATCTTTAAAACTCATGGAAAGACACCTACTGCAGACGCGCAGCGCAAAAGACCAAATCTGATCAAATCAAAAATTGGCGATATTGTAGCAGATTTCTTTCGGTATTCCTCCACCCTCACATACATACCAAAATACATGATTACACTTTAGCAGTCCGCATTTCATCCGCTTCTTCGTCATGCCTTCAATCAACTTGGAATTCTTTATTGTTCAATTAAAAAAGACTGACCAGCTTATAATAGAGCCAACATTTCCAAGGTAATTTTTTTCACAGCATCACGACTTTGAATAATATGTGCTTGAATACTCCCCAAGGCTAAATCTTTATTTTTGCTAAGGATCTGTTCCAATATCTTTTGATGTTCTGCATAGGTTGCGTCAATACGATAATCTTTAGAAAAATCTAAACGGCGAATAATACGGATTTTTTCACTCACATCCCGATGCACCTTTGCCATTTCACTATTGCCGATTGCTTCAACCAATTGGCAGTGAAAAGCTTCATCTTGCATCGATAAAGTTTTTAAATCATGCAAATACTGTTCAGGCTGAATACACCACAAATTCACCAATGTCTGTAAAGCCTGTTTAAGTTGTTCTGGTTCCATTTTACAGAGCTGCTCAATGGCATAGCATTCCAGCAAAATCCGTAAATCGTACAGTTCTTCGTAGGCTTTAAAATTGAGTGGCTTCACTTCCCAACCGCTGCGAAAATGCACCCGTACATAACCATCTTGCTGTAAACGGTATAAAGCCTGCCGTACGGGTGTACGGCTGACTTCATACAATTCTGCAATTTCAGATTCGGTAAAACGTGCACCCGGTTTGAGCTGAAAATCAAAAATATCGTTTTTTATTTTTTGGAAAACCAGCTCAGACAAATTGTCTGAGCTTTTCCCAACAATGGCTGAAGTCATGTTTATTCCATATAAACCAGCGGTTCACCGCTATGTACCGTTTGTCCCGCACGGCAGATAATCGCTTTCACTATACCGTCATCATCGGCATAGACTGGAAGCTCCATTTTCATCGCTTCAATAATGGCTACAGTATCGCCTTTCTTCACAGGCTGTCCAGCTTCGACAAAAATTTTCCAAATGTTGCCTGTCATCGATGCATTTAAAGCTGCATACTGGCTATAGTCGGTATCATCTTGCAGGATTTCCATTTCCGCAGGCGCATCGAACTCATCTTTCCAGCGTTCAACTTCAGTTGTAAATGCCTGCTGCTGCTGTGCTTTAAATTCGGCAATACTGTCCTTTTCTGTTTCCAAAAAGGCTTGATAAGCTGCAAAATCAAACTCTGTCTCTTCAATTTTAATTTCAGCAACGCCATTGGCAAAGTCAGCACGAAATTGATCAAGTTCAGCTTCGGTTACTTCATAATATTTAATTTGGTCAAAGAAGCGTAAGAACCATTGCTGATCACCAAACTGCTTGTTCTTTTTAAACTTATTCCAAATGGGCAAGGTACGGCCTATCAATTGATAACCGCCCGGTGAGTCCATGCCATAGATACACATGTACATACCGCCAATACCGACTGTACCTTCGGCAGTAAAGGTACGTGCAGGGTTATATTTCGAGCTGAGTAAACGATGACGCGGATCAATTGGAACGGCACAAGGTGCGGTTAAATACACATCGCCTAAACCTAAAATCAGGTAATTGGCATCAAAAATGATGTCTTTGACTTGCTCACGGCTGTCTAAGCCATTAATGCGCTGAATGAAATCGACGTTATTTGGCAACCACGGCGCTTTGGCACAGACACTTTCTTGATAACGTTCTACAGCACCTAAAGTTGCCGAATCCTCAAATGCCATCGGCAAGTGAATAATACGGGATGGAATTTTGATTTGGCTCAAATCGCCCATCTCATTTTCGAGACCCAATAAAAACTGGATCAAATTCGCTTGGCTGAAACGCAATCCATCATATTTAATTTGCAGTGAACGCACACCCGGTGAAAGCTCTAAGATGCCATCAATATTCGCTTCACGAATCAGCTGCATCAGTCGATAAACACGTAAGCGCAATGCAAGGTCGAGAACGTTTTCGCCATATTCAAGCAAGATGTAACTGTCACCTGCCTGACGATAGACCGCTTTTGGCGCATGTGCATCTGCTTCACGCACAGCCAATATCCCTTCAGGCTTACACTCAAAATTTGCCAACTCTGACTTTTCAGGCGCTTGAGCAAAGTTTTGAATATCGGCAATTTGCTGAACTTCCAAGGCATTGGCTTGTTCCACACTCATCGGATAGAAACTGATACTGTCATCTGCCTTAAGTTGACCAATCTTCCAAAGTTCTGCTTTGGCAATCGTCACTGGGCAAACAAAGCCACCGAGGCTTGGGCCATCTTTGGCCAAAATCACTGGGAAATCTCCGGTGAAGTTAATCGCCCCAATAGCATATTCACAGTCATGCACATTGGATGGATGCAAACCTGCTTCACCGCCATTTTCACGTGCCCAGCTTGGTGTCGGGCCAGTTAGGCGAATACCTAAACGGTTTGAGTTAAAGTGCACATTCCATGTTGAAGCAAAAAATTCTTCAATATATTCAGGTTTAAAGAAATCTGGTGCACCATGCGGACCATACAGCACGCCAATTTTCCATTCTTTGCCATAGCTTGGAATACGCTCTGCAGCTAAAGCTTGTGGTGCTACTATTGCAATTTCCAATCCATCTAAAGGCAGGCTTGGATTAACCATTTTAATCATGTCGCCTGCGCGCAGCACTCGCCCTGCATGACCGCCAAAATTACCCAATGCAAAAGTTGAACGGCTGCCTAGATATTCAGGTACATTTAACCCATTGCGGATCGCAAGATACGTACGGCAACCCGATTCAACTTGTCCGAGTGCCAAAGTTTGCCCGGCTTTGATGCTGATCGGCTGCCAAAAATCGACATTCACACCATCTAGAGTCGCGCTACATGGCGCACCTGCTAAGGCTACGATGCTATCGGCATGAAATTTAAGACTCGGCCCTTGTAAGGTAAATTCAAAGCCTGCTGCCGATTTTGGATTACCGACAACTTGATTGGCTAACTGAAATGCATAATCATCCATTGGGCCTGATGGCGGTACACCAATATCCCAATAGCCCACACGCCCCGGATAGTCTTGAATCGTACTTTGTGTACCCGGTTGCAGCACTTCAATTACATTTGGCACGTATTTAAAATCATCCAGCAGACGTGTCCAGATTTGCATATTATCAAAGCGTGCATCAGACACTACGGTATGCGCATAATCCAAGTTGGTGCTGATGCCATTCAGGCGGGTTTCAGCCAAGGCTGTTTTTAGCTTGGCAATCGCACTGTCTCTGTCTGCTGCATGCACAATGATTTTGGCAATCATCGGGTCAAAATATTGTGAAATTTCTGTGCCTGTAGATACCCACGTATCCACACGAATGTCTTCAGGGAAATATACATCCGTGAGTACACCCGGACTTGGCTGGAAGTTTTTCACTGGGTCTTCCGCATAAATTCGCACTTCAATGGCAGCGCCATTGGGCTGAATATTGCTGAGTTTTTCCCAGTCCAAAGCATCACCTGCTGCCACTTTGAGCATGCATTCAATCAGATCTAATCCTGTCACCATTTCAGTGACTGGATGTTCAACCTGCAAACGGGTATTCACTTCAAGGAAATACACTTCATCACGGGCAGCATCATAGATAAACTCAACTGTGCCTGCGCTGCGGTATTTCACCAATTGACCGAGCTCTACTGCAGCACGGTGCAATTTTTGACGGGTCGCTTCTGGTAAATGCGGTGCTGGTGTTTCCTCCACCACTTTTTGGTTACGGCGCTGCAATGAACAGTCACGCTCACCAAAGGCAACGACTTGACCTAAACCATCACCAAATATTTGCACTTCTACGTGACGAGCTTTATCGACAAAACGTTCGAGAAACACACCCGCATCTTTAAAGAACTGCTCGCCTAGACGCTTTACACTTTCATACGCATCTTTTAATGATTGTTCATCATCACAGCGGGTTAAACCAATCCCACCACCGCCTGCGGTACTTTTCAGCATTATGGGATAGCCAATCTCTGCAGCAGATGCGAGTGCTTCATCCAAACTTGCCAATAAACCTGTGCCCGGTGTCATGGGTACATTGGCTGCAGCTGCCAATTCACGTGCACGATGCTTCAAACCAAATTCTAAAATTTGTTCAGCCGTTGGCCCCATAAAGGCGATACCATTTTCCTCACATGCACGGGCAAAGTCGGCACTCTCTGACAAAAAGCCATAACCGGGAAATATTGCTTCAGCGCCGGTTTGTTTGGCTGCTTGAATCAATTTTTCAATACTTAAATAAGTCTCTGCAGGTTTAACACCTTCAAGTGAAACTGCTACATCTGCATCTAAGACATGTTGTGCATAACGGTCTGTCTCTGAATACACGGCAACTGACTGAACACCGAGTTTCTTTAATGTACGAATCGCACGAACAGCAATTTCACCACGGTTTGCAATTAAAACTGTTTTAAACATGATTATTTCCCCGAATTTTTTAATTTGATTTTGCTGTTGTTGCTTGCAGTGATTGGATATAGGCGCGCCAGCCACCAAATTCACTGATATTTTTTGCACCGTTTAGGCCATAGGGTTCACAAATAAAGCCTTTCACCCAACGTCCATCGGCAAGCTCGACATTGCCCATACCGAGCGGTGTTGGAATTTCAGCGACAAATTCACCAAAGCGTGCTTTTGGAATATCCCAAAGCTCGACAATAATTTTTTGACCCGCTTCCTGACGCGCTAAACCTGGTTTCGGCGGTACTGTGCCCGGCAGTGCATAGAGGGCGTAATCGGAAGAAGTGGTTGTGGTTTCGACATGCACGGCTTGGCGTGTTGTCAGTTGGAAATTCAGTGGCATACCTGTGAGATGTGCCCCTACGACTGCAACACGAAAATGCTGCGCGGATGGTGCAGAAATGACTGAAGCTGTTTCAGACAATGTTTTAGCTACTGCACCGAGTGGTAATTTCAGATGGTTTTGCCATTTTTCTGCAAAATCTGCTAAAGCCGTATCGTGCCAAGCCGGTGCAATGAATGTGATTCCAAAAGGCAGCCCGTCGGCACGAAAGCCTGCAGGTACAGCGATGGCACTCAGGTCTGCTAAATTGGTAAAGTTGGTATAGGTGCCAAAGTGGCTATTATTTTCAATTGGCGCCTCAGCCATTTCAGCCAGTGTGTGAATGGTTGGCGAGCTTGGCACCACTAAGGCATCAAATTGGGCCAAGGTTTGCTGAATGTCTCGAGCCAATTCTTGCTTTAAATATTCGGCGTTATAGGCATCCACCGCACTGTACTGCTGCCCTTTTTGAATGATTTCCAAAACTGTTGGATCAAAGTCTTGTACCGATGTTTCTAATAAATCTGCAACTGCAGCAGTACGCTCTGCGACCCATGACCCTTGGTAAAGTTGGCTCGCCAATTGACTAAAAGCACTGAAATCAATTTCAGTCAGTTCTGCGCCTAAGTTTTTTAATTCAGTCAGTGCTTGCTGGAATGCATCCGCTGATTGAGCATCGCCAAAAAATTCTAATTGTTTTGGAATGGCTAATTTTAATTGTGTGCTGAACTTTGCAGGCGCTGTAGCTGGATTCACACGTGAATAGCTGTCGCTTACATCAAAACCTTCCATAACATCTGCCACAGCAGTTGCATCAGCGACGGTTAAGGCAAAAATTGAAATACAATCTAGGCTCTTACAGGCAGGCAATAAGCCTGTATTTGAAAAGCGGCCTTTGGTTGGCTTTAAACCGACAATATTATTGAAAGCTGCAGGTATACGCCCTGAGCCTGCTGTATCTGTACCGAGCGCAATCGGGACTAAACCACGCGCCACCACACTGCCTGAACCAGAGCTTGAACCACCGCTTACATAGTCAGGATTAAAACTATTTGGCACGGCACCAAATGGTGAGCGTGTACCAACCAATCCTGTGGCAAATTGATCTAAATTGGTTTTGCCTACAATAATCGCACCCGCTTGTTTTAAGCGTTGTACCACATAGGCATCTTCAGTTTTAATTTCAGTAAATAATTTAAACGCAGCCGTTGACGCAAAGCCTGCCACATCAATATTGTCTTTCACTGCAATAGGCACACCAAACAAAGGTAAGGCAGTCGCATTTTCAATTTGTTTTAAAACTTCAATCTGCGCAGTTATTTGTTCTATCGATGCAATTGAAATCCATGCTGGGTCTACGCGATCAAATTGCTCGACCAAGGCATATAAGTCTTCAAGTTGAAGTGTGTTGTTTGCGTAGCCCGCTTTCCATTCCGCTAAAGTCCAGCCTAAAGTTTTTATTGGGTTCATTGATGTGCTCATTCTTGTATCCAAGTTTGAATACTGTATTGCACACATCATGCCAAAATAATATTTTTATTATTTTTCAATATCTTACTTATTAAATATAATTATTTTTATTTATTTCAGACCTATCATCATACACATCTGTTCTAAAATAGAACATTCGTTCACTTTATTTGCACCATGTCAGTTTGAACCGAAAATACAGATCAGCTGGCTCCTGCATCATAAAGCTTATCTTTAATTCAAAGCACAATTCAATCCTGCATTTTGGCTACAGCATAATGGAGAAATCAGCACTGAAGCCAATCCCTCATTCCTTGTACATTAAACATATTCACGCGACTCTAGGCGTACTACATCTACAGGCAATCCCAATAAATACCCTTGCATTTGTTGGCAGCCCAAACGCGTTAAGATTTCCGCTTGCAAAGGTGTTTCCACCCCTTCTGCTGTCACGGTCAGACCCAGTTTAATCGCCAGATGCACAATACTTTCTAAAATCATTTCTTCTTTGGAAGATGCCGTTAAATCATGAATAAAGCCTTTATCAATTTTTAACTCATCCACAGGTAAATTTTTTAAATATAAAAAGCTCGAATGGCCTGTACCAAAGTCATCAATAGCCAGCTTGATCCCCATACTACGTAAATGCTCAAAAGTACGAATACTAATATCGATATGGTGCATGGCTGTAGATTCAGTGATCTCAATCATTAAATGATTAGGATTAATACGATAGCGATCAAATAGCGTTTCAAGGGTTGAAAATAAATATTTATGCTCGAATTGAATCGCAGAGAGGTTGACTGCAATCGGAAGAAACTGCTCATTTTCGCTGTCTTCCCAGAGTTGAATCTGCTTACAGGCTTGCTCAAGTGCCCAATATCCCATTGGAATAATGAGGCCTGTTTTCTCTGCCCCTCCAATAAACATATTAGGTGTCAGCAAACCCAATGTTGGATGTTTCCAACGGATAAGGGCTTCTACGCCACACATGCTTAAATCGCTGGCATTAAACTTCGGCTGATAAAACAAAATAAACTGTTGTTCTTCAACCGCTTTATACAGGTCATTAATCAACTTGGTTTGGCTTTTGGTTTCGTGTTGATCGATGGTATAGCTAAAGATGGAATAGGTATTACGACCTTGATATTTCGAGGTCAGCATCGCTGCATCGGCATTGATTAATAAGTCTTGTAAATTACTGCCATGCTCAGGATACATCGCAATACCAATACTGCCGGACAAATTAATTTCTTTGCCTGCAATTAAAAAGCTCTCTTGTATAATTTCTAAAATACGTTGTGCAACTTGTGAAGCATGCTCTGTTTCGGTGTGTTCTAACACCATCAAAAACTCATCGCCACCAATTCTTAATAATTTGGAATCTTGATCCAATAAACGGTGCATACGATTGGCCAATTGAATCAACAATTGATCGCCAACATGATGGCCAAATACATCATTTACAGCTTTAAAGCGGTCTAAATCGATATATAAAAATGCAATTTTTTCTTGACTGCTTCGATGCTCCGTAAACAATAAATGTGCATATTCAGCTAAATACAAACGATTGGGTAATTTGGTTAAATTGTCTTGTACTGCTTGATTGGCCAGTTCTTTGTTGGCCTTCGAGAGTTGCTTATTACGGTCTTCTAACCGTTGTTCAAGTAGCGCGACACTAAAAGCAGCAATAAAAATTAAAGCTGTAATAAAGAGCACGGTAAATAGCAACATATCATGGCTAGATTGGGCCTGAAGCAAGCTTTGTGTTGCATCTATTTTTATAAACTTTGTCGCAGCCATGCCAATAAAATGCATGCTCACAATCGTCATGGTTAATATTGCAGATACAACCAATTTAATCAGTGGATTACGGTATTGATTTAATTTGTTTTTAAAGGCTAGCCAAAAAGTTAATCCAGAACCACAAATCGCAACCACTATGGAACACGTTACCACCAGTGGATCATAGTAAATATCATGTTGTTGTACGATCAGGCCAATCATGCCCGTATAGTGCATACCTGAAATACCCAACCCCATTAGCACTGCGCCTAAAATTAAGCGAGCAAATGGTAAAGTTTGGCGTGTGGTTAACCAAACCACAAAAGTAGATGCAATAAAAGCAATAATGTATGAAGTAAACGTTAAACCAAAATCAAAATGATAAGGTGCAGGCATCGTGCTAGCTTGCATACCTATAAAGTGCATGCACCAGATTGCCGCCCCTAAAATGATACCGCTTGCCACCAAGATCATTCTTTCGTATTTAGGCTTAGAACTGCGAAATACCAACTGTTCTAAAGAAACTGCTAAATAACAGACCACCAAGGTCACCAATACTGATCCAAGCACTAGACTGTAATCATAATGTATATGAGTCATATTTAGCTTTTCCGCATCAGCTCTGATTATTGCTCTTTGTACCCAAAATGCTACACACAAAAAAAGGTGGATGAATAGGCTTTTATTAAAAGACTACCTATAAAACAACCAATTGCCTTAAGAATCCATTACTCTGTGTATAAGGTCAAGTATTTATTCTGCGTTTTATTACCCCTTGTCGAAATCCTGAATTTTGATTTGAATTAGGTCACTCAACTGACAGAAGTTGCTAATTTATACCGACTTACGTCACTTTTCCATTAAAAAACCAGTGCATTCATAAATGCACTGGTTTCATTTTCATCTTATAAAATGATTTAAGAAGCTGGCTTATGTTTCGCCTGTAAACTTGCATAATCCAACAGTACATTGGCTGCTTCTTTGACGAAGGTTTCTTCCTCAGGCAATGCAGGGCGTTGATTTGCTTTCATCTTGGCACGCGACTCGACCAAAGCATCCAATGAAGCCTGATAGCTTTCCCAATTGCTATATGGTTTCAATCCTGTTGCTGTACGACGTGCATTTTCTGCATCTAAAGTCTTTTGCTCAAGATCAAGCAACTCTTTTTTGCGTTGCTGTAAATCAAGCACCAATTGCTTTTGCTCATCAGTTTTTTTAGCAAGGCTGGTGCGTTGCTCTAAATACTTAAACTGAGGATCAAGGCTGACACGTTGTTGCGATGATTTCACTAGGTCAGGCACATAGTTTTTGATTGAGCCTTCACGTTTGAAGGGTGCTGTTGGAATCGTGTCCCATTGCAATGCATTTTTTGCCTTACGCTCACCAAATTCTTCATTGTAAATATCGACCAATTTTACATCTGGAATCACGCCTTTGTTTTGGGTACTTCCACCGGTAATACGGTAAAACTTACGTTGCGTGAGCGTTGCTTGACCATAAGCCAAAGAGTCCAACTGCACTTGAGCTGTGCCCTTACCTGTAGTTGTACTACCAATCACAATACCGCGCTCATAGTCTTGAATCGCCGCTGAATAAATTTCACTTGCCGATGCAGAAGCAAGGTTAATCAGTACAGCCAATGGGCCTGCATAGGTTTGAGCACCACCATCATCATCTTCAAACACACTGACATTGCCATTGCCATCGCGAATTTGTACCACTGGACCTGATTTAATCACTTGCCCCAACATGCGCGATACTTCATCCAAAGAACCACCTGGGTTATTACGTAAATCGATAATAATCCCTGCCACATTTTGAGCATTTAATGCTTTTAGCGCTTTATTGGTGTCTTCAGACACAGAACGATAATCTGCACCCGCACGACGTGCACGATAGTTCAAATAGAATGATGGGATTTCAATCACACCAAACTTATAGTTTTTGCCATCACGCTGAATATCCACTGTACGTGAGCGTACGCCTGCATCTTCTTCTTGAATCACATCACGGAGAATCGTCACGTTACGTGCTTGACTCATAGAAGCACCTGCACCCAATAAACGTACCGTCACTTTAGTGCCACGCTTACCGCGAATTAAGCCCACAATTTCATTGCTCGGCCAACCCACAACGTCCACCATTTTGTCGCCATCTTGTGCCACACCAATGATGCGATCACCTGATTTAACTTGGCCTGATTTACTCGCTGGACCACCTTCTACAATTGTTTCAATCTTGGTGTAATCTTCATTGCCACGCTCTGGACGAATCGATACCCCAATCCCCTCAAGTTGCAACGTCGTTTGACGGTTTAGCTCCATCGCATCTACAGGCGGGAAATAGTTACTGTGTGGATCATAAGTCAGCATCATTGCATTGAGTGTTTTATCTAACACATCATCGCTTTTTAAACGACTAACACGCTCTAATTGACGGTTATAACGCTTAGTTAAGGTCTGAACTGGGGTTAAATCTTCTGGGCCTTTTAAATCTTGCCCATTGGCTAATTCAGGATTGTCCTTTAAAGCTTTTTGCTTGGCTTGTTCTTCTTCTTTACTGATCGTAAGGTTGATCAGTTGCGACACCAGCATTTTGTTCCAATGCGCACGCTGTTCTGCTTCCGTTTTAAAGAACGGTGCTTTTTCACGATCGGTTTCAATCACGACATTGGGTTGATTTAAATTTTGTGGTTTTTTAAGTTCAGCCAAAATATAGCTATAGAATTGCTTTAAGCGCTCGCGATACTGTGCATGAATCTCATTAGGGCCAGACAAATTACCAGCTTTTAAATTCGCACCAAAACTTGGGCCAAAGCGTTTTTTATAATCTTCAACTTCGGATGCCAAGAACAACGAATGTTCAGGGTCTAGACTGTCTAAATAAAAATCTAGAATACGATTAGATGTATTGGCATCTAAACGCTGATTTAGGTAATGCTGACGATCCACCAAAGTTGCAAGCTGGCGCGAAACCAAGGCTTGCTCTTGTGTCGGTTGAATCGATTGAGTTGTTGCTGGCGCACTTTCTGCCGCAATTGCTTCATTCACAACATGTGTAAAAAATAAACCACCTGTTGCCAAGGCAACGGCGCAAGCTAAAGTTTGAAGTTTCATATCTCTGTCGTACTTCCTTGGTTTACGAACCAAATTGCCTTGTCATTTTTGGACTAGAATTAAATATTTTCAAAATCTTAAATGACTTAATCTGTTTATGTCGTGTAGTTTTATCATAATCTGTGCTGACAAAGTGTAGCAAAACATTGCAGAATTCAGGTATTGTTTTTCCCTAAAAATACCAACACGGACCCCCGAATATGATTGGCGCATTAATGCTCGACATTGCTGGCACAGAACTTACTCAAGAAGATATTGAACTATTAAAGGCACCGCAAGTCGGAGGCATGATTTTATTTGGTCGAAATATTGTCTCACCACAACAAGTTCGTGCCTTAACCGACCACATGCGCCAAATTCGTCCTGACATTTTAATAGCAGTCGATCAAGAAGGTGGTCGCGTACAACGCCTAAAAAATGGTTTTACCCTGCTTCCTGCTATGGGCCAGTTTGGCGAACTTTACTTAACCGAACCTGAAAAAGCCCTCGACTTGGCCGAACAATGTGGTTGGCTCATGGCCACGGAAGTTTTGGCCGTAGGCATCGACTTCAGTTTTGCACCTGTGCTCGATCTAAATGACATTAGTGATGTGATCGGAGACCGTGCCTTTGCCAAAAATATGCAAGACATTGTGCCTTTGGCTAGTGCCTTCCTCAAAGGCATGAAACGTGCGGGCATGGCATCTACAGGTAAGCATTTTCCAGGCCATGGTTCTGTTCAAGCAGACTCACATGTGGCAGCTGCGGTGGATAGTCGTAGTTATGAAGAAATTTATCAAAAAGACATGCAAAGCTTTATCCAATTGCAACCACAGTTAGATGCCTTAATGCCTGCGCATGTAATTTATGAAAATGTTGACCCAAATCCTGCAGGGTTCTCGCCTTATTGGATTCAAAAGGTATTACGCCAAGAATTACAATTTGATGGCGTACTGTTCTCTGATGATTTAAGTATGCAAGCAGCCTGTGTAGCTGGCGGTGCCGATGCACGTATTCAAGCCGCTTTAAATGCAGGTTGTGATATGGGACTGGTTTGTAATAACCGTGAATCGGCTTGCACTGCATTGGCTGGTATTGAGCATTTACCGCTGCCAAATCAACAGCGCCTAGAACGTATGCGTGGCAACATTCCACACATTCAGATTGGTGAACAACTGGAGTTAGGTGCGGAATGGGCAAGCATTCGTGACCGTATTACTGCATTCAAGCAAGGTCTAAGCGTTTAAACGCTATTTTGACAAAATCAATCAGCACTTTTAAGTAAAAGGAACACGACAAATTGTTCCTTTTTCTTTATGATAAAAACAACAATACATTGCAATATAAAGCAAAAAAATTAAAAGAAAATCTAGGGCTTATTTCTTATGACTCAACAACTTTCTGTGCATCGTCATATTTCGTTTACAGCGCATTATACAGGCTATATTTGGTACAGCATGGGGATTTCAAATCCAGTTTTTGCGACCTCTAAAGGTAAGTTTTTAGCAAAGTTGGTACATCCACTCGAAAGCTGGGCCGAAAAGCATGTGGGTGGCAGTATGCGCACCACACTCAAACAACGCCACACCCTCATTGACTGTGAACTGACACAGTTAATTCAAAAACACCCACAACTACAAGTACTTGAGATTGCCTGTGGCCTATCGCCTCGCAGTTGGAACTTTCGTCAAAAATTTCCAACGATTGATTATCGCGAGCTCGATTTGCCAGACATGGCCAAAATTAAAACCCAAGCACTACAAAAGTTAGATCAAAATGCACCTAAAGTACTCACCGCAGATATTTTTAGCCAAGACTTTGAGCACATTTTTCAAGTTTTCGACCCAAAGCGCCCATTGGTGATTATCAGCGAAGGCCTGATTAACTACTTCGATAAAACCTTACTCAATCGCTTATTACAAGGCATTAGCGAATATGGGCAAGACTTTGAACAATTACATTATTTGACCGATATTTACCCTGAACCCGTCAAAAATAAACTGGCCAATTTTATTTGGACCAGCAGTAAACTATTAAAAGTAATGTCTCGCAGTTCTTTTACTTTTCATTTTATCAATCCGTTGCAAATTCATGAGTTTTTTCAAAATGCTGGCTTCCAGCAAGTTGAGGTACTCCAACCTATCAATAGCCTCACAAAACCCAATGCCAGCAATGTAATTCCCTTTCTCTCCCCTGACGAACACGGCGGGGACTTGGTATGGGTCATTCATGCAGTCATAAAAAAACAGCGCTCATAGCGCTGTTTTTTTATTTGGAATAAGCATACTAAGTGAATTAGCAGACCTCATCCAATAACGCCACTTGAACTTTTTGACGCTGAATAAAACGCAGTAAACGCTCAGCAATATCAAAACTACCATGCTTAAATAAGGCGCGAATTTCATGCTGCTCAGTTTCAAAAATCAAACATTCAATTTGAAATGGGCCTTCTTCATCTTCTAAATGCAGTGCCAAATCACGAGGATATTGTGCTGCTTGCACAACTGCCTGCTCAGTTTGCAAAGTGAGTAATACACCAAAGTAATTCAGATCAACAATTGTAGTTTCTAAACATAAATCCGAATGGCGATGCGTTAAGACTGTGTCCGCTTGATGTACGGTCACACGCGCTTCACCACGACGATCAATCTGCGTCATTTGCTCACGTGTCATTGGGATAATGCCATCTAAAGACTGAATAGACTCCCCACGCAAAAAGGTTGCAAATAAGCCCATGGTTTCTTTACGGCGCTGTAACTGAGGAACATGGTCTGCATTGGCAATCATCGCAAACTGCATATTTGGACATTGCAATGCGAAGTTGGCATTTTCATGAGACAAGGTAAAACTATCATATTGCCCACATGCAACTAAAACATCACATTCAGGAATTGGTACATTGGTTAAGCGCAGTAAGCGATTACAGTTAATGTCATAACGCTCTTGTTCTGTGGCCGTAAATTCTGCCATTTGACGGAAGAACAAGCGCTTCGCTGTCGGCGACATTCGGGTTAAATCCATTTTGGCATGGTTCACCAAATACAAAATCACCGCTTGGCCAAACTCATCCATGCGCTGTTCTTTCATAAGATGTAAGGATTCTTCCAATAGCATGCGCCAGCTTTTACGGGTTTTTTGCATCACCCCCATCAAAATCATGCGCTCTACAACATCTGGACGCTGATGTGCCAAACAGGATGCCACCACTGAACCCAAAGACATCCCCAATACAGCCACTTTAGGCATGTGTACTAGATCTAACCACGTACCAAGCATGCCAGCAAGGTCTTCCAATTCTAAAGTGCCTGCAGAGACGCCTGTATCGACATTGGTAATTTGTTGATTAGCGCCCATTGAAGGTAAATCAATCAGAATAATCGGGCCTGCATCAAACAATTGTTCAACGCAATATTTATAAGAATTAAAATTTTGAAAAGCCCCACCAATAATGACCATTGGTGTTCGATGTAAGGTATCTGCACGAGCGATGGCCATATATTCGACTTTCCAACCATCGATCCAAGTCGTACGTGGTGGTTGTTTAAAGCTGTTGCGGTCGTATAAATCAAAGAAACCGTAATGCGTACTTGCCTGTACTTCAGGTTCCATTTGGATAACGGAATTCATATTCCTTTCCTCCATCCTTGCTTATTTTTATTGTGCAAGAAATCAATTAGAGATCTCTGCTTGCTTCAAGCATCCTGCTCTGTCGCGAATTTATCAGACGTCAATGTCGTTTATGTTTCATTCTATACAGGAGATGTTTTTACAAGCAACTGCTTCTTGCACCACTCATCTGTTTTCAAGTGAAAAACATTTTCAAAATGTGAATAACACGACTGTTTCACACGTTTTTTCTTCTTGAGACTTCTTTGCGAACAGATAGACTGCTAATATCAAAGGTTAATTTTTATGTGATCACAGCGCTATGCAAGAGTCTATTGAACAATATATGCACACGGTAGGTCAGCAAGCACGTCAAGCATCCCGCGTGCTTTCCAGTGCGTCTACCCAAATTAAAAATCATGCGTTATCTGCTATTTACACTGCTTTAGAAAACAATGAAGTAGAGATTTTAGCAGCCAACAAAAATGATATGGCTAAAGCACACAACAACAATTTAGACAGTGCGCTTCTTGATCGCTTAGAACTTACCCCCACACGCTTTAAAGGCATGCTACATGGCCTAAAAGATGTGATTGCTCTGACAGACCCCATTGGTGAAATTACAGATTTGGCTTACCGCCCTTCGGGTATTCAACTGGGTAAAATGCGCGTACCGCTAGGTGTTGTCGGCATGATTTATGAATCACGCCCGAATGTAACCTTAGAAGCTGCCTCACTGGCCCTTAAGTCTGGTAATGCCATTATTTTACGTGGTGGTTCAGAAGCCTTGGAATCAAACCAAGCGATTGCAGCAGCCATTCAACATGGCTTAAAAGCATCGGGTTTACCTGAGTCTTGTGTACAGGTCATTAAAACCAAAGATCGTGAGGCGGTGGGTCAGCTCATTACCATGTCCGAATATGTTGATGTGATTGTGCCACGCGGTGGTAAAGGACTGATTGAACGTATTACCAATGATGCACGCATTCCTGTGATTAAACATTTAGATGGTAACTGCCATGTTTATGTAGAAGCGCAAGCAGACTTACAAAAAGCCTTGCCAATTGCACTCAATGCCAAAACACACCGTTACGGCGTATGCAATGCCATGGAAACCTTGTTGGTCGATGAAAAAGTGGCTGATGAATTTTTACCGCGTATTGCCGAATTGTATGCAGAAAAGCAAGTTGAACTCCGTGGTTGCCCAAATGTACGTCGCATCTTAGGGGATCAAGTTCAACCAGCCAGTGAAGAAGATTGGTATGAAGAATACCTTGGCCCAATTTTAGCCATCAAAATTGTGTCTGGGATGGATGAAGCAATTGACCATATTAACCAATATGGCTCACATCATACCGATGCGATTATCACTGAAAACTTCAGCCTTGCGCGTCAGTTCCTTGCGCGAGTAGATTCAAGCTCAGTGATGATTAATGCCTCCACTCGTTTTGCCGATGGTTTTGAATACGGTTTAGGTGCGGAAATTGGTATTTCTACAGATAAAATCCATGCCCGTGGCCCTGTTGGTTTAGAAGGCTTAACTTCTCAAAAATGGGTTGTGTTTGGCGATGGTCAAATCCGTCAATAAAACGAACTCATCAGTTTAATCTTTTCATCCCCTCAGTAGAGTCATCTGCTGCGGGGATTTATATATATAAAAGAATGAATAAGCATATTGAAGATATATTCACAAAGAACAACTGTGGTATTCAGCCTGCAAGTACAATTTGTGGCGTATGAAGAATCTATAAAAACACCCACAATTCAGAGTGAGCACAAGTACAAGACCTGCAATCTAAATCAATAAACTACTGTTTATAAAAAATATTTAATAGAATTAAAAAATTAGATGCAACAATTACATACAGTTTTAAAGCTAAATAAGCTTAAAATTCGTGCTAATCTAAATTAAAAAGAGAAAGATAAATTTTAGCCTGTATTTTATCGCGTTAAGTGTATTTTTCTTGAACAGAGTATTTTATTAATAAATGAAAACTATCAACTGATAAATTTTAATTATAATTGTACATGGGGTCGATAGTGCTTAAGTCTAATCTCCTAAAGTCTATCTAGGACTAAAAAAAAACACATGATAAAACATCATTATTACTGATCTACAACGCAGCTCAATGTGTTCAGATCACAAAATGGATAAGTAATTTAATTAGAATTCGGGTAAGAAAAACGTGTCTACATCAGTATTAGTAATTAACTGCGGGTCTTCTTCAATTAAATATGCGTTGGTTTCTGAACGTCGTGAAGACCGTATTTTCGGTTTGGCGGAAAACCTAGGCTCACCTGAAGCTCGAATCAAAGGAATTACCACTGGTGGTGAAGCACTTGAACTGTCTATTCCAAATGCTGATCATGAAAAGGCACTAGAAACCATTCTTGAGCGCTTAGCACATCACAACCCACAAGCGATTGGTCACCGTGTTGTACATGGTGGCACACTTACCAAAGCTGAATTACTGACACCTGAAATTATTGAACGTATTCGTGAAGCAACGCCACTTGCACCACTTCACAACCCAGCGCATTTGGTTGGTATTGATGCCACTATGCGTTTGTTCCCGCACTTGCCGCAAATTGCGGTATTTGACACAGCATTCCACCAAACTATGCCGTCGCATGCATACCGTTATGCATTGCCTAAATTCCTCTACACCATGCATAACGTACGTCGTTATGGCTTCCATGGGACCAGTCATGCTTATGTATCAGAACGTGGCTCTCAACTTGCAGGAAGTTTCAAACAAGGTGGTTGGTTAACAGCACACTTAGGTAATGGTAGTTCAACCTGTGCAATTTGGAATGGCCAATCTGTAGATACTTCTATGGGTCTCACTCCTCTTGAAGGTGTGGTGATGGGCACACGTAGTGGTGATGTCGACCCAAGTATCCATAGCTTCTTAGCATCAAACTTAGGCTGGGATATTTATAAAATTGATAAAATGCTAAACAGCCAATCTGGCTTACTTGGCTTATCTGACCTTTCCAACGACATGCGTACGCTAATTGAAGCGGCAGATGAAGGCAATGAAGATGCAGCACTTGCAATTGAAGTCTTCTGCTACCGTTTAGCCAAATCTTTAGCAGCACTGAGCTGTGGCTTACCACGTATTGATGGCTTGTTCTTCACAGGTGGGATTGGTGAAAACTCAGCACTCATTCGTGAAAAAACCTTGGCATACTTACCACACTTCGGTTTTAACTTGAGTAAAGAAAATAACAATGCATTAAAACGTGGCACTGAAGGACGTATTGATGCAGGTACAGGCCCACAAATTTGGGTCGTTCCAACCGATGAAGAAGGCCGTATTGCCAAAGAAACAGAGCATGTAGTGGCAGCATTGGAGCGCCCTACAACAAAAAAGTCTGAACCAGAAACTGAAGTTGCATAAGCAACTTCGGTGTTCATTTCAGCCCTTGCTTTAACATATTTTAAAACTTAGCTTTTTTGATTTTGACATTATGAAAACGATTTTACTTGTACCCACTGGGGAAAGCGTAGGTTTAACCTCCGCATGTTTGGGCTTAATTTATGCGTTGGAATGCCAAGGCATTAAAGCTGGTTTTTTAAAACCTTTTGCCCAGGAAGCACAAAGCACGACAGATCGCACAACTGCGCTTTACCGTCACCTTTTTAGCAATGAAACAGTTGAACCGATTGCTTATACAGAAGTTACACGTCGCTTAAGTCATGATGAAAATGATGAACTGCTAGAAGATGCTGTTCGCCTACACCGTGAAATTGCAAAAAAGCATGATCTGATTATTGTTGAAGGCTTAGTGCCGAATAACCGTGATGCTTTTGCTTCAGAGCTTAATGCAGATCTTGCCAAAGCACTCGATGCAAAGGTGGTGATTGTGAGTACGGCTGATATTCGCAATCCTACAGAAACACTTGAAAAAATTGAAACACAAGTACGTACTTTTGGCGGTGCAAACAATTCACGCGCTGCAGGTGTATTGTTCATGCGAACCAAAGGCCTGCCTGAAAGCGCAGCCCAAGTGCCGGTAACACTTGATCCAAGCTTACGTTTAATTAGCGATAGCACTCAATTTGCAAATCAGCTACAAGCATTAAATGTACATATTGGTTCTGAAAACTTTCCAATTATTGGCCTCGTCCCTTTTAGTAATACCCTGAGTGTGCCACGTATGTCTGATCTTGCATCGCATATTGCCGCACACTGGATTAACGAAGGCGAAGCCAAACAACGTCGCGTATTACATAGCAGTTTGATTGCATCGAATATTGAGCATGAGCTACATAAATTTGTGGCGGGTGAGCTGATTATTAGTGCATCTGACCGCATTGATGTGTTACTGGCAAGCAGCCTTGCAAGTAGTAACGGTATTCCATTGGCTGGTTTAGTGCTCACAGAACACCATGCGCCCAATGAAAATGTTTTAAATTTCTGTCAAACCGCAATCAAGCAAGGTTTGCCTATTTTGCATACCCCGCTCAGCACCTTTGACACCGCCGAAAAACTAGCGAAGCTGAGTAACGAAATTCCAGTCGATGATACGGAACGTGCCGAGCAAGTGACACGTTTTGTGTCGAGTCATATTGACCCTGAATGGATTACTCAGTTGATCAATGGCTCTTATAAGCCTCGCCTTTCGCCTTCGGCATTCCGCCATGAATTGGTACAAAAGTCGATTGCAGCCAAAAAACGAATTGTATTGCCTGAAGGTGATGAGCCACGTACGGTACAAGCCGCTGCCATTTGCCAAGCACGTGGTATTGCTCAATGTGTGCTATTAGCCAAACCAGAGGTTGTGGTTGAAGTAGCGAAGGCACGTGGTATTGAGTTACCACACGATCTTGAAATTATTGATCCCGACTTAATTCGCGACAACTATATCGAGAAAATGGTTGAGCTCCGCAAAGGTAAAATGAACGAACTGCAAGCGCGTGAACAGCTACAAGACACCGTTGTATTGGGTACGATGATGCTGGCACTCGATCAAGTCGATGGTTTGGTTTCAGGTGCCGTACACACAACAGCCAATACTGTACGTCCTGCATTTCAGCTGATAAAAACTGCACCAGACTATTCATTGGTATCTTCTGTATTCTTTATGCTGTTGCCAGATGAAGTCTATGTATATGGCGACTGTGCGATCAATCCAGATCCAAATGCAGAGCAATTGGCTGAAATTGCAATTCAATCTGCAGACTCTGCCAAAGCCTTCGGTATTGACCCGCGCATTGCAATGATTTCTTACTCAACAGGTACATCGGGTGCTGGTGCAGATGTTGAAAAAGTTGCTGAAGCAACGCGTATTGCGCAACAACGTCGCCCTGACCTGCTTATTGATGGCCCATTGCAATACGATGCTGCATCTGTAGAAAGTGTTGGTCGCTCTAAAGCACCAGACTCTAAAGTGGCTGGCCGTGCCAATGTGTTTATTTTCCCAGACTTAAATACAGGTAATACGACTTATAAAGCGGTTCAACGCTCTGCCGATGTTGTCAGCGTAGGTCCAATGTTGCAAGGCTTAAACAAGCCAGTGAATGACTTGTCACGTGGTGCATTGGTGGATGATATCGTCTTCACGATTGCCCTCACTGCTATTCAGTCTGAGCAACAAGTTGCTCAATAATCTTTAATACCCAGTTTTCCAAACCATCTAATTAAACAATTGGATGGTTTTTTTATGTGGATTTCGTATAAGTAATTTATGTTAAATTATTTTATTTAATAAAATGACCAAGTTGATTTCGTGTTAATTCAGGTAGATTTAAACTTATATTACTATTTTTTAATACATAAACTTTATTCTTCTCTAGTATTTCGATTGTTTCTAGCAAATCATTAATTACAGCACTTAAGTCAACTTCATAGACTTCACAAAGAACAAACAAATGTTCAATGTTGAAATTCATGTGTCCAGATTCTAATTTTGACATACTAGATTTATTAATTTTAACAAGATTAGCAGCTTCATATTGGTCTAACTGCCTATTGGATCTATATGTGCTAAATAATTGACCTAAAACACAATTTAAATTAGTTTGATAAATGAAATTATCCATAAGAGAAAGTAAAAAAACCTATAAATTTACTATAAATATATAGAAAAAAATAAATTCTAAAAGATATTTTTTTTAAACTAAGAATTTTTCAAATAAAGCAAAGTTTCTAAAATAGAAATTTTGCTTTATTTGAAATCTGATTGTATTATACATTTTAATTACGATTTGTTTGGAAATTCCATGAAACAAAAATTACCTAGATATGAAATGCATAAATATTGGGGGAAAAAACCACCTCAAGATCTTGCTAGACTTCTAGAAAAATATACTAAGGTAAATGATTTAGTATTTGACCCCTTCTCTGGGTATGGAGTGTTTGCTTGTGAAGCTATTTTACTAGGTAGGAAAGCGATAAGTCATGATCTAAATCCTGTGGCAACTTTCATTCAAGAACAATTGTTAAACCAAGATATAGATTTAAAAAAATTTAAAATTGAAATAGAAGCCATTCTTTCCGAAGTAGAAAAAGACGTAGGTTCCGTATATCAAACAGTATGCCCTCTATGTAATTGTCCAGCACCTATCACAGCTAGTTTAAGAACTAAAGAAGACGTCCTTTTAGTGAACAAAATCTCTTGTGATTGTTCAAGAGCTGCCATTGAAAAAAATGTAGATGATAGTGATCTCCAACAAATTAAGGATATCGAAAGTCATATAGAAATTCCGAAACATCCGAATACATTACTTATTCGGAATGGTCGAATAAGTGCTAAAGAGGGTATGTATACAGATCATTTATTTACTAAACGAGCACTTTTAGTTCACACCAAGATTTGGAAAAAATTAAAAGAAATTGATGATTTAAGTATTAGAAATTTAGCTCTATTTGCTTTTACATCTAACTTAGCCAATTGCTCACGCTTAGTTCCACCTATAAAAAGTAGAGGGGCTATGTCTGCTGGAGCATGGATGACTGGTTTTTATACAGGTGAAACATACATAGAAAACAATGTCTTACACTACTTTAAAAATAGATTTAAAAAAGTTTTAAATGGGAAAAAAGACTTTTTAGGTAGCTTAAATGGAAGAATTAATAAAGTAGAGGATATTAACGATTTATATGTTAGCTCTAATGGTGGTTATGCCATTTTAAATGGAGATGCAAAAAAATTAACCATTCAAGATGAAACTGTTGATTATATTTTTACTGATTTTCCTTATGGAGATTCTGTACCATATTTTGAACAAAGTATCCTTTGGAATACTTGGTTAAATTTTGATGTGCAATATCAAGAAGAAATTGTAATTAGTGACAGTAAACAGCGTGAAAAAGATCAAGTTAATTTTGCCAAGGATATTCGGCAAGCAGTAGAAGAAATTTATCGGGTTTTAAAGTTCCAAAGTTACTTTACTTTTACATTCCATTCATTAGAAGGACGTGAATGGTATGCTCTTATAAAATCTTGTTTAGATTGTGGCTTTGTCATTGAAAATATTGAGGAAATGACTCAAAAAACTTTACCACCAAGACAGTTGAATAGAGCTGTAACTATTAAAGGTGACATGTTAGTGACCTTTAAAAAGGTAAATAAAAATCGTGAAATTACTTATCTATCAGAAGATCAGACATTGAGTTGCTTTGATGAGATTATTCAATCTGATAAAAGTTTTTCAGAAAATTATTCTTTACTAATACAACATTTCTTTAAAAATTCACTGATTTTTAGTGAAATCAACATGTCTGAAGAAATATTAAAACGGATGAAATAAATTAAAAAATATGGGGGGAACTCCCCCATATTAAGTAATTATTATTACTTTTTATTTTATAACGATAACTGACAAGGCATTTACTTTATAAGTCCCATTGAATGTTGGATCTTTTTGATATTTGTACTTAATAGTCATCAAATTTTGAGAAGTTAGATTATTAATTAAATTATCAACCTTTAGCTTAATATCCGTTAGATTTCCTTTCAGTGGTCTTGGATCTTCATATGAATCCTTATAGGCTAAAAAAATATAAAATCTATTATTATTTTTGAATAATCTTTCACCTTGATATTTATAATTCCACCAACACGCCTTTTTTAAATTCTGTTCTGTTTCTTTAACTAGTTGAGAGCGACTGAGTGTAATGTTTGTAAGAAAGGTACTGATAGATGGATCTACAGATGCATATTTCTTAAGTTCATTGATCAAGTCAAGCTTTGTGAACTGACCATAATTTGGTAAAGAGTATTTCTTTTTTACTGACTTATAAAACTCTTTAATTTCTTGAATTTCTGTAACATTTGCTCCAACCACATAGTCATCATCTCCATTTGCTGGGACTAAACCTGATTTAAGTAAATTATAATACTCTTCTGATAGGTGAGTTACCTTTAAGTCAAAGGGAACAATTTTGCCATTCAGCTCTATTAAAAAATCAACATATTTAATTTTTCTTAGAGTTGGTATTACATTCGGATGATCATTAAATATGTGTTCTAGTAGATCAGAAGATGCTTGGTTATAGTATTGCCAATAAATATAGTCTTGAACACTATTGTTAATAAGGTCATGTATTCTTGTATCTAACTCTTGTTTAGATTGAATAGTTTTATCCCGAACTAATCCACTCACAAGATCATTCAAATTATCATTTCGTACACCACATTTGACACTGGTGAATCCTTGTAAAATGGTAGGTAAGTACTGTTCTTGATCTTGGCGTATAGATTTAACAGCAGGGTATTCCGATCTTATAAAATTAATCAAATCCTGAATGGAAATTGTGGAATCATAAATCACTTGATAAAGATCATCAGGTTTTGGTTTTTTAGGTAGGGAAAGTTTTCTCTGGGCTATTAATTTAAGCAAATGTTGTTTATCTAAAGATCTGACTAAAATATATTTACTAAATCCTGGCTTTTGCTGTAATAAGAATAAATCAGTATTTCTTTTCTCAAAGTCTGTATGTAATTGATTAAAACTCATTTGTTTCCTCCTAGCAATTAGAGGAACTTATAGTTGAAGTATCAATAAATCAAGAAATAGTTTTCTTCAATCATGATGTAAATATTTATATATTCTTAATTTTCTCTAAAATTAACATAATACGCGCTATACAAAATGCTCTCTCTTCATTCTATAAAAATCATTCTTTTAACCACTATCCAAAAGCCCAACTCCTGCTAATTGGACTTTTTGATACAAGCCGTCATATTCAACGCTCAAGATCCACTCATTGTTTCGCACGACTATTTAGTATGAATTCGTCATAACTTTTGCACCAGCCACACCGTATGCCCCGCACAATCAGCATCTTCAGCAGTCATCTTTAACACTTTAAAGCCATGCTTTGCCAGTAATGCCCGATACTCTGCTTGCGACAAACTGGCATGATACAAAGCATCACCAAACATCTCTCCAATCGCCTCACCTTCTGCTGGGCCACTTGTAAACATGAGTACTGTGCCTTGAGCTGACAGTTTGGCAAATTGCCCAAACATCTGACGCTGCTCCTCTGGTGTTAAATGAAAGAAACTATCCCATGCCAAAATGCCTTGAAATTGTTGATTCAGCTCGACTGTACGCATATCTGCCACATGCCAATTTTGACTAGAGAAATTACGCTGTGCCATGTCTATCATCACAATTGAAGCATCTATGCCAGTTATCGTATGGCCTTGCTGAATCAAATAATGCGCAATCGGCCGCCCCGAACCACAACCCAAATCTAAAATTTCAGCTTGCTGTAGCAATAAGGCTAAAAAAGCATCCAACCACTGTTTTTCATATAAATATTCACCACGCAATGCAGTCCAAGCACGACCATGTTTGTTATAAATATCAATAATATTTCGGGCAAGATGCATCTGATTAGTCATCACGAATGCCAAGAGGATTTTTAAATCAGTATAAAGAAATCGAGAACAGAAAAATTTATTTTTAGAATAAAATACAAAATTGCAGACATAAAAAAAGAAGATGAAGTTTTAAACTTGATCTTCTTTCTGTCCGTACATCCACGTTGCGGCGATATAAATTGAGAAGCCTACAACCATCAAAACACTTGTAACTGTCATCATTATGACCTGTGATTTATGTTGAGTTTATTATGCGAAAGTTTTATGACAGTTATATGACAAAGCTGTCATAATTTTAATAATATTTTTTAATAATAAAAACAACAACTTAAATATTTAATTTTAAATTTAAGTCAAAAATTCTCTGTAATATGACAGCTAAATATTTCAAACTGATGCTGAAAATAACCTACAAAAAACCAAAGCCTGTACAGATATTAAACTTTCGCCCAAAGCACAGACAAAACACCCACAGCTTGAGTTTTTTGCCTTATAATTTAGCCCGCTAGCTATCAGCCCGCTCAAGAGATTTTTGTATGACAACTATTATCAAGCAAGATGACTTGATCACATCGGTTAAAGATGCGCTTCAGTTCATTTCTTACTATCACCCACAAGACTTCATCCAAGCGATGAGCCGTGCGTATGACCGTGAAGAAAACAAAGCAGCAAAAGATGCGATCGCTCAAATCTTAATTAACTCTCGTATGTGTGCAGAAGGTCATCGCCCGATCTGCCAAGATACAGGTATTGTTAACGTATTCGTTGAAGTGGGCATGGACGTTAAATTTGATTTAACGATGAGCTTAGATGATGCGATTAACGAAGGTGTACGCCAAGGTTACCTAGAAAATTCTAACGTACTTCGTGCTTCTGTACTTGCAGACCCTGCATTTGGTCGTAAGAATACCAAAGACAACACCCCTGCTGTGATCTATCACAAACTTGTTCCTGGTAACAAAGTAGATATTACTGTGGCAGCTAAGGGTGGCGGTTCAGAAAACAAATCTAAACTTGCAATGCTTAACCCATCTGATTCAATCGTGGATTGGGTTCTTAAAACTGTTCCGACTATGGGTGCAGGCTGGTGTCCTCCTGGTATGTTGGGTATTGGTATTGGTGGTACTGCAGAAAAAGCCATGATGCTTGCAAAAGAAGCATTAATGGAAGAACTCGACATGGACGAATTACTTCGTCGCGGTCCACAAAGCAAACTTGAAGAACTTCGTATCGAAATCTTCGAAAAAGTAAATGCGCTTGGTATTGGTGCTCAAGGTCTTGGCGGTTTAACAACTGTACTCGACATCAAAATTAAAGATTATCCATGTCACGCTGCAGGCAAACCAGTCGGTATGATTCCGAACTGTGCTGCAACTCGTCATGCACACTTCACGCTTGATGGTTCTGGTATTGCACATATCATGGCGCCTAAACTTGAAGATTACCCAGAAGTGACTTGGGATTCTTCAACGTCTAAACGTGTAGATCTAGACAACATCACGCAAGAAGAAATGAACGCTTGGCAGCCAGGCGACACGCTTCTGCTTAACGGTACCATCTATACAGGTCGTGACGCTGCGCACAAACGTATGGTTGACATGCTAAACAACGGTGAAGAACTTCCTGTTGATCTTAAAGGCAAGTTTATCTACTACGTAGGCCCAGTTGATCCAGTTGGTGACGAAGTTGTAGGCCCTGCAGGTCCAACAACTGCAACGCGTATGGACAAGTTCACACGTCAAGTGCTTGAAGCAACTGGCATGTTCGGTATGATTGGTAAAGCTGATCGTGGTCCTGCTGCTGTTGAAGCAATTAAAGACAATAAAGCAACTTACTTAATGGCTGTGGGCGGCGCTGCATACTTAGTATCGAAAGCCATTCGTGAAGCTGAAGTTGTTGCTTTCGCAGACCTTGGTATGGAAGCAATCTACAAATTTGTCGTTAAAGATATGCCTGTATCTGTAGCAGTTGACGTAAACGGTACTTCTGTACACGCAACTGCACCAAAAATCTGGCAAGCTAAAATTGGTAAAATTCCAGTAGTTGACGCTGCTGCAAAATAATTTTGTCCAGTAAAAAAGCACCCTACAGGGTGCTTTTTTTTGGTCTGCTGTTTTTATTGCCTTATATCGCCAAATCCTTTGTGCTGTATTTAAGACCTGTTATGCTTTTTAGCTTAATAAAAGATAATGCAGATAAAAATATAAGCCGGAAGATGAATAAGATGCGATGGAAATTTAAGATAAAACCCTCGATCTATCGTGCTCTGCTTCTCAGCACGAGTGTATTGATGAGTTCTGCCTTAATGGCTCAACCCGTTCAAGAAAAAACCTTAGATCATTTAATCGAACTTTCTAATTTTACTGGAATGATTGCTCAGTCCAATCAGAATATGCGCCCAATGTTTGATGCACAAGCCGAAGATATTTTGAAAAATAATTTAGGTGTGCTTGAGCTTTCGAGTGAGCAAAAACATGTCGCTCAAAAAATCAGTTTATTGCTACAAAAGACCAATGAAGCAATTATTAGCAATCCTAAATTTTTACACATGATTCGCAAGAACTTCCAACAAACCTATACAGAAGAAGAAGCACAAGCTTATATTCAGTTTCTTAGCACACCAATGGGACAATCGATTAACCGCAAAAGCAGTGTCATGACCAATAATATTCTGCAAGAAACCTTAGCGATTAGTAACGAAATTCTGAACCAACCCTTACAAATGCAGAAATTTAATGAGCAATTGGCTAGCCTCATTCAACCCCTGCTTTTAAAAAGCAAAAGCTAACTGTTCAGCACAGTCCAAAGCAATCCACTGCACCTTACCAGGTCAGTGGATTCCATAATTTGAATGGCTTCACCAACTGAACATCTGTTTTAGGATCATACTTTTTTGCTTTTAATTTTTGAGCACTGTGTCGAACTTTGCCTCGTTGTTCATCTTGTGCCACAAAGTTATAACTTGACGATTTTCTTTCAGTAAATGCAATTTCACTGCGCCCTGTTTGATCCGACATTAACATTAAAGCACCACTAACCGAACGACGTGTCGCCATGTTTTCTTCATCATATTTAATAAAATATGATTGCCCTGCTTCTACAGTAAAGTCGAGGTACTTGGGTTTTTGAAAGTGATTTACCCCCAATGGTCGACTGGTTGATAATCGATAGTTTCCTGCTGGCAATTCCACCCAATAATAGTGATTGTTCAATAGACTCGGAATACGCTCACTATTGAGAAATAAACTACTCGCAACAATTTCTTGCCGATTCCATTTACTGTCTGGCCGGTATAAATACACAATTGCTGCTTGAGAATGCTGTGGCTCTACAGTCTGAAAATGACGGCCTTGTTTTTGATTCACCCAGCCACCAATGGTAAACATACCAAGACGGTATTGTTCCATAATGCCAGGTGCTTGCTCTGGATTGACGGATTTTAAGGTTGAGCTTAACGCTGGTTGTTGTTCAACACTTGATTTTCCATGACAGCCCAGCAACGCCAAACTACTTAATATGGTGATATATACAACACGCATGATCATCCCTCACTGCGTTTTTTCTTATTGTCGGCTAACTTTCTTTTAAAACTTCGACTTTTAAAATTATGATGTTTAGGCATCCGCGCCAATCATCTGAGAGTAACATTCAGTTTTTATTTTTTAAATAAAAAACGTGTGAAAAACAGCGTTTTCCACACGTTTCTGACGAATAGCAGGCTTTAAATTTCAAGCCTGTTCGGCCAACTGTTGATTAAGCAGATTTTGAATCAATGACTTTCAAATCTGCTTTTGGTGCGACTTCTTCTTGAGTTTTTGGCTGACGCTCAGCTTTAAACTCAGGTTTCTCTTCACCATTAATTACAGCTTCATTGACCACAACCGTGCCAACGTCTGTGCGACTTGGTAAGTCATACATGGTTTCAAGCAGTGAGTTTTCTAAAATAGAACGCAAACCACGCGCACCCGTATTACGGTCTAATGCTTTTTTAGCCACAGCGCGTAATGCAGAATCTTCAAATACTAAATCAACATTTTCCATATCAAATAAATATTGATACTGACGTGTTAACGCATTTTTAGGTTCTGTCAAAATTTGCATCAATGCTTCTTCGTCCAACTCATCTAAAGTTGCAATCACTGGCAAACGACCGATAAATTCAGGAATTAAACCAAATTTAACCAAGTCAGTTGCTTCAACTTGACGGAACAAGTCAGAAAGCTTTTTAGATTCGTCTTTCTTACGCACTTCAGCGGTAAAACCAATACCGCCTTTTTCTTGGCGCTGTTGCACAATTTTCTCTAAACCAGAGAATGCACCACCACAAATGAAGAGAATATTCGAAGTATCAATTTGAATAAATTCTTGCTGTGGATGCTTGCGACCACCTTGAGGTGGAATTGACGCAACCGTACCTTCAATCATTTTCAGCAAGGCTTGCTGTACACCTTCACCAGACACGTCACGTGTAATCGAAGGGTTTTCTGATTTACGAGTAATTTTGTCAATTTCATCAATATAGATAATGCCTTTTTGGGCTTTTTCTACATCGTAGTCCGCTTTTTGCAAAAGCTTTTGAACAATATTCTCTACATCTTCACCCACATAGCCTGCTTCAGTTAGTGTTGTTGCATCTGCCATTGCAAATGGAACATCTAACAAACGTGCAAGCGTTTGAGCAAGTAAAGTCTTACCAGAACCTGTTGGACCAACGAGCATGATGTTACTTTTTGAAAGCTCAACACCATCTTCAGGCTTTTTACCGCTGGTCGAAACTTTCAAACGTTTGTAATGGTTATATACCGCTACAGACAACGTCTTTTTCGCAACATCTTGACCAATCACATATTGGTCTAAGGCAGCACGGATCTCATGCGGTTTTGGTAATGGCTTAGAAGCCCAATCACTCGA
The DNA here is from genome assembly GCF_013391565.1 of Acinetobacter sp. SwsAc6. Lineage (NCBI taxonomy): Bacteria > Pseudomonadati > Pseudomonadota > Gammaproteobacteria > Moraxellales > Moraxellaceae > Acinetobacter > Acinetobacter sp. SwsAc6. The sequence continues at coordinate 118,924 of NZ_JACAXE010000004.1, read as the reverse complement.
ATCAACTTGTTGACTGGTTTGTACTAAGTCTAAGCATACGTCCACACATTCATTACAGATATATGCGTCCTCGCCTGCAATCAGTTTCCCAACTTCAGACTGCGTTTTACCGCAAAATGAACAATGCTTTTGTCCTTGAGGATGTTCGGACATATTCACTCCAATATAAAAATCTTTAAATTTTATGGACGTTTAGATAAAACTTCGTCCACAAGACCATATTCTTTTGCCTGCTGTGCAGTCATAAAGTTATCACGGTCAGTATCTTTTGCTAAACGCTCGTAGTCTTGGCCACTGTGTTCAGCCATTAAACGATTCAAACGTTCTTTAATAAACAGAATTTCACGCGCATGAATCTCAATATCAGATGCTTGACCACGGAAACCACCAAGTGGTTGGTGAATCATCACACGTGCATTTTCAAGGCAATAGCGCTTACCTTTGGCACCAGCATTCAGTAAGAACGCACCCATCGATGCCGCTTGACCCATACAGTAAGTCACCACGTCTGGTTTAATAAACTGCATTGTGTCGTAAATCGCCATACCAGCAGTCACTGAACCGCCCGGTGAGTTGATATACAAATGGATATCTTTATCTGGGTTTTCAGCTTCTAAAAACAACATTTGCGCAACGATTAAGTTCGCCATGTTATCTTCCACTTCACCTGTTAAAAAGATGACGCGTTCGCGCAAAAGGCGCGAGTAAATATCGAAAGAACGTTCGCCGCGTGATGACTGTTCAACCACCATTGGCACAAGTGCGTTTTCAATTGTTGGAACATACATACGTTTATTTATTCCTGAATTTTTCTGAGTTGACCCATATTCACAATATGAGGGATATTTTTCGAAAATGCAAAAGTTTCCCAATTAAATAACAGATATTTTTTGCATAAGCATTGTGAATTTAGGACATATTCCATTGCGATTTGGCGATAAAAAAAGGCGCTCTAAGCGCCTTTTTTTATTTAGCTAAGAATTAGCCTTGTTGACGAGCTTGTTGCTCTTTCAATAAGTCTTCATAGCTTACTTTTGTATCTGTTACTTTAGCAGACGCTAAGATGTGATCTACAACTTGATCTTCAAGAATAACAGCTTCGATTTGAGCGCGCTGTTGCTTGTCGTTGTTGAAGTATTCAATCACTTCTTTAGGATCTTCGTAAGAAGAAGCCATGTCTTCGATGTATGCATCTACACGTGCAGCATCAACTTCGATTTTAGCTTCAGCTAAAACTTTGCTTACCAATACGCCAAGTTTAACTGCTTTTTCAGCTTGTTCTTTGAACAATTCATCTGGAAGCATGCTTGAGTCAAATGCTTTCGCACCTTGAGCACCAAACTGTTGAGTGAATTGTTGGATCATTTGTTGACGTTGACGATCAATTTCTTGAGTCAACATTGCTTCTGGAAGCTCAACTTCGTTCGCAGCTACAAGGGCATCAAAAGTTGCGCCTTTCACTTGGTTGCGAAGACCGTTTTTCACTTCACGTTCCATGTTTTTACGAACGTCAGCTTTAAGTTTTTCAACGCCTTCTTCTTCAGTTAGACCGAAGATTTTAAGGAATTCAGCATCAATTTCTGGAAGCTTTTGTTTTTCAACAAGTTTAACAGTGATTTTGAATTGAGCAGCTTTACCAGCAAGGTTTTCGGCTTGGTAGTCAGCAGGGAAAGTTACATCGATAACTTTTTCTTCGCCTTTCTTCATACCAACGATGCCGTCTTCGAAGCCAGGAATCATGCGACCAGAACCTAAAACAAGTTTAAAGTCTTCTGCAGAACCACCTTCAAATTTTTCGCCATCAACTGAACCTTCGAAATCAAAAGTTACTTGCATGTCTTTTTTAGCCATGCCTTTTGTTTCAGCCCAAGCTGCACGTTGTTTTTGAAGATTTTCAATCATCTTCTCAACGTCTTTGTCATTTACTTCAGTTGCTTTACGTTCAACAGCTAAACCGTCAAATTTAACTTCAACTTCTGGGTAAACTTCTACAGTTGCTTCATAAACTAAAGCATCATCTTTAAGTTCAGACTTTTCGATGTTCGGCATGCCAACAGCGTTGATTTTTTCTTGTTGAATTGCTTCAAACACAGTGTCACGAATAATGTCGTTCACTACTTCTTGGTAAATGCCCGCGCCATATTCACGACGAACAACGTTTACAGGCACTTTACCTTGACGGAAGCCGTTGATCTTCACAGTTTTGGCAGTGCGTTTCAAGCGAGCTTCAAATTGCTCGTTAATACGGCTCGTCGGTACAGATACATTTAAACGACGGGCAACGCCCGAAACCGCTTCAGAAGTTACTTGCATGGCTTCCTCGATATTTTGTTAGTAAAAACAGTTTTTAAAAAAGTGCCACATTATATGACAACATTTCAAGATATACAAAAGCGGATTATAACACCATACATATCAGCATGAAGGATGAACTTTCAGTTTACATAGAATCTAGAAATTACATTTTAAATTGGTTATTTTTTAATTTATTATTGCAAATGATAAACTTTCTCATTATTATTAGCGTGCAACTCCTTAACTGATTGTTTTTTTTATTTTATTTAGCGGATTTTTACCATGGGACATATTAAAAACCATAAAAGGCACGCTCACTTAGCAGCCGCTTCACTTATTAGCATTTCATCCCCCCTAGCTTTTGCTAGTGATGATAAAAATGTGCAACAGATGGATAAGATCACTGTTGTTACTGAGCAACAAGATAGCTATTACATTAAAGAATCCAGTAATACCAAAATAACGACGCCTTTATTAGACACTGCACGTACGATCAATATTATTTCTAAAAAAGAGATTGATGAACGTGGCGCAACGTCTTTACAAGATATTCTACGCACAACCCCTGGTGTCACTTTAGGTGCTGGCGAAGGTGGTACGCCTATGGGCGACCGTCCATTTATTCGTGGCTATGAGGCGAGTACTGACATTTTAATTGATGGTATGCGTGATTTTGCCCGTGGTTCACACGAGGCTTTTAATCTCGAAGCTGTCGAGGTGACTAAAGGGCCAGGTTCTGTGTATTCAGGTCGTGGTTCGACAGGCGGCACCATTAACCTCATTACTAAAAAACCTAAAGATCGTACTGAATCTGAAGTGACGTCGGAATATCAAAATTCAGGTAAAGGCCAAACCAAATATCGCTTTACCACTGACAATAATGTGGTGTTAAGTGATCATATTGCAGTTCGTTTGAATGCCATGCTCGATCAAGGCGAAGTCGCACGCCGTAATGGCGTCGATGTTGACCGTTGGGGCATTGCACCCACCATTACATTTGGCTTGAATACCCCTACACGCGTCACCGCTGGCTACAGTCGTTTAGAGTTTAACGATACCCCAGATATGGGTTTACCATTTAGCAATGCTAAAAATCCAGATCGTAAGACCCCAATTGAAACGATGCCATTTGAAACTAACTTTGGCCGACCAGACATCGACTTTAGAAACTATACATCTGAAAGTTTCGACTTAAGTCTCCAACATGATTTCAATGAAAAATTTAAACTCAATTTTGTTGCTCGTGATTTAGAAACGATCCAAGATTATTTCTTTACGCGTTTAAGTTTTGGCTGTGCAGCCAGCAGTGGTACAGCATGTGAAACTGAATCCAATGGTTTAACGTATGAGCGTAATGATCGTACGTCTTACCTTACCAGTCATGTCAATAGTGCACAAATCAATTTACAAGGCGAATTCAATACTGGGGCGATTAAACATAATTTGGTCACAGGAGTGGATTACAGCAAAGAGCGTATTGGCAATAAGACCATGACCGTCACTGGTGCAGGTCGTGAGGTGACTGATTTCTATAATCCAACCAATCCAGCACATCCTAATTTCAACATTGCTTATGGTGACCATGCAAAAGCTGGTGAAATTAAAAACTTAGGTGTTTACGTCACAGATACTATTGGTCTCAATGATAAATTGGACTTAAATCTTGGTATCCGTTTTGATGATTATGAATCGACTAACTTTAAAGATACTGTTTCAGACAATTTAGTGAGCTATCAAGTTGGTTCAATTTTCAAAATTACACCAAATGGTCGTTTATATGCGAACTATGCAACATCACTGAATCCAAGTGGTGATAACTTAGGTCAAGCTGGCGGTGCAGATGGTGTCTCAAGTGGTAACCGTTTAGCAGACAATATTGATCCTGAAAAAAGTCGCAGTATTGAAATTGGTACAAAATGGGAGCTGTTTAATCAACGTTTAGGCTTAAACGCTGCGCTATTTGAAACGCGTAAAACCAATGCACGATCAACAGACCCACAGGGCATCGTCACCATTGATGGTGAAAACCGTGTTCGTGGTATTGAATTGAGTGCAACAGGCAAACTTACACCGCGTTGGGATATTTCCGCAGGTTATAGCTATTTAGATAGTGAGCTATTAGATGGTGGTTATGTGAATGCAGGAACAAGTGCTGCACCTAACTATGTAACTAACCCATCTAATGGCAACCAGTTAAAATTCATTGCTAAACACAATGCAAATTTGTGGACCACTTACCAAGTGATGGACAAATTCACTGTCGGTGGCGGTGCAACCTACATGGGTAAACGCTTCGTTGATGATAGTAACGACTACTACCTACCCGATCACTTACGTTTAGATGCCTTTGCGAGTTATCAACTTATGCCTGAATTTGGTTTGCAATTGAATGTTAACAATATTACTAATGAACGTATTTATGATGCATCTCACGTTGGGGTTTTCTCAACAGTCGCACCAGGCCGTTCATTCTCTGTAAAAGGTACATATCGTTTTTAAAAATTTGTACTAAGCACACAAAAGGATGCTCATTTTAGGTTGAGCATCCTTTTTCCACACCACATCTCAAATCTTATATTGTTCAATACTTTCCGGACTTCTTCTTTTGTATGAAGATAGTACTGGAAATCATTCATAATTAATTTCAATAAATAGTTTGTTTTTTAATCTAAATAATCAATATCTATTAAAATCAGTGGATTGTTTACATATTGTTACACTATTTCATCTTATATATAGATTATATATTACTAATCTATTGTCAAAAACAATAGCAAAGACAAGTAAAAACAAATAAGAATTATTATTATTCGCAAACTAATTCACAACTATATTTTCAGGGTTGAAATGGCTTTCATTAAAACACGTAAGAAAATTGTTTCTTCTGCAATTGCTTCGTCTCTCTCTGTTATTGCAATGAATGCTGTTGCACAAGAACAAGTCACTACACTTGAAACCATTCATCAAGATGTTCAAGCTGAGCAAAAACAAAGCTTAAAAGTAGATAAATCAGCGAACACAAAATATGTTGCACCACTACTCGATACACCAAAATCAGTATCGGTAATTTCTAAGCAATTGATTGAAGATACTCAAGTTACAACGTTAAGTGATGCTTTACGTAATGTTCCTGGTATTACCCTAGGTGCAGGTGAAGGTGGCAACCCGAATGGTGACCGTCCATTTATCCGTGGCTTCAATTCTGAAAGCTCAATGTATGTCGATGGTGTTCGTAGTGCTACATCACAAAGCCGTGAAATGTTTGCTGTTGAGCAAGTTGAAGTAACCAAAGGTTCTGCATCTGCAATGGGTGGCGCAGGTACAACTGGCGGTAGCATCAACATGATTTCTAAAGTGGCTAAAAAAGGTGACTCTTTAGAAGGTTCTGTTGGCGCAGGTACAGATAATTACCAACGTATTACCTTAGATGGCAACAAAGACTTTGGTAATGGTATTGCAACACGCGTAGCTCTCATGGGCCATCATAATAATAAAGCAGGCCAAGGTGATGATGGTGCTGAATATGCACGTGTGGGTATTGCGCCAAGTATTACTTTTGGTTTGGATACCCCGACTCGTGCCACTGTAAGCTACTATTATTTAAAATCTGATGATACCCCTGATTCAGGTGTCCCATATCAATATAACACATCTAAATTAGTAACTGCAGGTAAACCTGTAGATGTTCCGCAAGGTATTTATTATGGTTGGAAAAATCGCGATTTCCAAAAACAAGAAAACCAAATTGGCACACTTAAACTTGAACACGATTTAACTGATAATTTAACCATCAGCAATGTCGCTCAGTACTCGAATTCAAAAAATAATTATGTATGGACACAGCCAGATGACTCACAGGGCAACGTTGCTCAAGGTGAAGTATGGCGTCGCTCAAACTCAAAAATTACTGATACCAACACATTTACAGATCAGCTGTCTTTAACTGGTAAGTTGAATACTGGCTCACTGGTTCATTCTTTTAATACAGGTGTTGAATACAGCAAACAAGATTCTGACCGTGGTGGATATACATTAAACGATACTACTGCTAACGGATCTAATCCTAATAGCGGTACATCTCAATGGAACGTTAAACCAGGTGGTACGCTTGGTGCATGTGCAAATTCTGGCATGGGTATTGGTGCAGACTCTAACTACTGGTGTACTTCTCTTAACAATCCAAACTCGAATGATCCATGGCTAGGTAGCATCACTGCAAATCCAAAAACTTCGAATGTTACGACCAAAAATACTTCTGTCTATGCATTAGATAGTATCAAAATTAATCCACAATGGATTTTGGATTTAGGCATCCGCTGGGATAAATTTGAAACAAATCTAAATAATTACGCAACCAATAAAAGTTATTCATCAGATAACGACTTTTTCAACTATCAAGCTGGCGTGACATTTAAGCCAGTAGAAAATGGTTCGATCTATGCAAGTTTTGCAACTTCATCTAATCCAATTGGTGTAGATGCAGGTGATGGTTCTGAAGGCTTAAGTACCCCAGGTGGCCGTGGTCCAACTGAAGAACAAGCAATTGCAAACAACAATCTCAAACCTGAAGATGTCCACACAATGGAAATCGGTACGAAATGGGATCTGTTCAATGAAAAATTGAATTTAACTGCTACTATTTTCCGTACTGAAAAAACAAATACCCGTGCAACAGATACGGATGGCTACACTCGTAATATTGGTGAAACACGTGTAGACGGTCTTGAGCTTGGCGTTAATGGTAATATCACTAACAAATGGGCAGTTTCTGCAGGCTATACATATTTAGAAAGTACAATTGTTGATGATGGTCCAAAAGACAGCAATGAAGGCAATCAAGTTCAAAACGTTGCAAAAAACTCCGCAACTCTTTGGACAACATATGCATTTACCCCATCATTTACCCTCGGCGCTGGTGCAGTAGCAATGGATAAAGTTTATGGCGATGCTGCAAATACGAAATTTGTTCCAGGTTATGTACGCTACGATGCAATGGCACGTTATAACGTCAATAAAAATGTTGATTTGCAGTTAAACGTAAACAACCTTTCTGACAAACGTTATTTCACTAAAGCATACGCATCTCACTATGCAACAGAAGCTGAAGGCCGTAGTGCTGTACTTTCTGTGAACTTCAAATACTAAGTTCAATATCAATCCATCTCAATGTATTCAACAACGCCCCTTTTCACAGGGGCGTTGTTGTCTTTGCGCCATAAGATTCGCGCCTAAAAACCAAACTTTATGGTTTTTTCTAATTAACTCGCTATTCTTAAGCAAGAATTCCCTCACATTACGCACAAATTAATATTGATAACTATTATCATTATCAATACAATTCACAGCAATTGTTACAGGCCATAACAATCCCTCCATTGTATCTTCATCATATATGTCATCACGAAGTATCAATGTCGCTTTCCTTATAAAATCAGGACTTAGAAATGGCACAGATTAAAAGCCGAAAACACAAAAATACAGTTTCAATGGTCGCGTTAGCCACAGCCTTGCCACTGGCGGCTCAAGTTGCAACAGCTGAATCAAATTCAGTACAGCTTCCAACCATTAATGTTAAAGCTGCAGCAGAAAATAATTATAAAAAAGAAAAAGTCAGCTCTGCCAAATTTACTCAACCCTTACTCAATACCACACAGACGGTTGCTGTCATCCCCCAAGCGGTACTTAAAGAACAAAATGCCAAAACCTTGACCGAAGCTTTACGTAATGTACCTGGCGTAGGAACATTTTCATTGGGTGAAAATGGCCGTATGAATACAGGCGATGCCGTAACCATGCGTGGCTTTGACACAGCAAACAGTATTTTTATTGATGGCGTACGTGATTTGGGCAACGTCACACGCGACATGTTCAACTACGAGCAAATTGAAGTCTTTAAAGGCCCTGCGGGGACGGATAATGGCCGTACAGCGGCATCAGGTTCCATTAACCTCTCGACTAAACATGCCAAACTCGAAGACTCAAATAGTGCAACATTAGGTTTCGGCTCCGATAAATACACGCGCGCAACAGCCGATTTAAATAAAAAAATCAATGAAACAACTGCACTTCGTGTCAATATGATGGGCGAAAATGCCGACGGAATTGGTCGTGACGGTGTAGAAAATAAAAAATGGGCACTGGCATCTTCATTAGGCTTTGGTTTAGGCACAGATTTACGCGTATTTTTAGACTATCTTCATACAGAGCAAGATAATAAATTAGATGGTGGTATTCCTACTGTTGGCCTAAACGGTTTTAATGCAAATAACAGCACTAATGCCAGCATCAAAAGCTTGGCTAAGTATTTAAATAACCACAAAGTTAATACGTCAAATTATTACGGTGCTCCTGAAGATTTTGACGATGTCAGTGCCGATATGGTCACTGCACGTATCGAATATGATCTATCCGATAAAACCAAGTTAACCAATACCACACGTTGGGGCCAAACCAAACATCAATATTTAACGTCATTCTCTGGCAACGCTTATACCACTACAAATCCATCAGATCCTACTGACGGTTCGTCTATTCAAGTTTCAGGCAGCACCAACAACAGTGATACTGAAAATAAAATCATGACGAACCAAACTAGCTTAGTCACAGAATTCAATACAGGAACACTTCAGCATACCTTAAGTACAGGTGTTGAATTTACCCGTGAAGATATGAAAACCTTTGGTTGGACAGGCGCAATTACGGGTACGAGCTCACTGTATAATCCCTCTGGAACGGTACATTCAACCTTAACGCGCAATAAAGCCGCGGATACCAAAGGCCGAATGGATACATCCTCTATTTTTGCTTTTGACACAGTACAACTGTCACCAAAATTTTCGGTCAACGCTGGTATCCGCCTAGACCATTACAAAATGCAAGGTTACTCTTCTTCTGCTAGTTTCAGTGATGATGGCAATCTATTTAACTGGAAAGCAGGTGCGCTGTTTAAGCCAACCGAAAATGGTAGTCTGTACGCCAACTATGCTGTGCAACAGCAACAACCAGGCACTATTACAGGCGGTGATGGTATTGGTAATGCCAACATTTTTGCACCATCAACCTCTGCAAGTAGCAATAATAATCTTGATTTTGATCCACAACAGATTGAAACCATTGAAGTGGGAAGCAAATGGGAGTTCTTTGACAACCGCTTATTACTCACAGGTGCGCTATTCCAAACTGAAGTCACCAAAGAAATTGAAAAAGATGATAATGGTGGCTATTACCAAACCGGTAAAAAATCAGTTAAAGGTATTGAGTTAGGTGCGATTGGTAACATCAATGATTATTGGAAGATTATTGCGGGCTATACACATCAAAAAACTGAAATTGATAATGTCGCACATGTCAGCTCTGGCAGCCTGACTTCTGCCGATGGTTCCAATAACATTCCATTTACCCCGTCAGATGCTTTCACGCTGTGGACCACCTATACAATGGATAAATGGAGCATTGGTAGTGGTGCACGTTACAATGGCGAAATGAAAAAAAGTAAAGATGGTAATACCGTTGGCCCTGCTGTAATTCCAGATTATTGGGTTCTGGATTCAATGGTCAGCTATCAAGCAACACCTAATATTGGTGTTCAGTTAAATATTAACAACTTACTTGATGAAGATTATATTGCAAGTATCAACCGTGGTGGCCTACGTTATACGGCAGGTGCTGAACGTAATTATCGTCTTACATTTAATTTTAAATTCTAATTTTCCATAAAATTAAAAGCCTTAATCTTGAATTGGGGCTTTTTTTATTTATGCTTATCCTTAACCGAAAAATTTAACTGCTAGGTGCTTGCCATGTTGCTTCATGTTCCCAATGTGCTTTCTAAAGTGCAAGTCCAATCTATTCGCCAAGCTATGGCAGAAGACAACCAATGGGTATCTGGCAAAAAAACAGCAGGCGGACAAGCACAGCTCATCAAAGACAACTTACAAATCAATACCAGTAGCGAGCTATATCAAGAACTGAGTACCTTTGTTCAACAGCACATTCAAAGTAGCCTACTGGTGCAATCATTTGCACTACCCAAAGACATTTTGCCTCCAATGTTCAATCGCTATGAAAATTCGGGGCATTATGGCAACCATGTCGACAATGCTGTGCATTTTTATGCCGAAAAAAATAAATCTGTGCGTACCGATGTTTCTATGACCGTCTTTCTCTCTGAACCCGATGAATATGAGGGCGGTGAATTGATCATTGAAGACACATACGGCGCACATGAAGTCAAACTCGATGCTGGCGATGCTATTGTGTATCCAGCAACCAGCCTACACCGTGTCGAGCCAGTCACTCAAGGTGCGCGTATTGCTGCTTTTACATGGCTGCAAAGTATGGTGAAGGATGACTGGCAACGGGCCATGTTGTTTAATTTAGACATGACCATTATTCAATTGCGTCAAAAGCTGGGCGACTGCGAAGAAACCGTACAATTAACCAGCCATTATCATAACCTGATTCGTCAATGGGCCGAACTATGAGCCAAGCATCAATTTTGCCACCACTGACCCAAATTCCTCCCTACTTACAGACTGTTGCAGACTATGAGCGCCAAGCACAACTGCATTTATTCGACATGGTTTGGCAATATCTCCAAGGCGGTGCCATGGATGAAGTCAGTGTGCGCTCGAATCTTTCAGCGTTTGACCACATTCAACTGATGCCTCGCCTGCTACAAGACCTCACCCACGGCCATACCGAATGTGAAATCTTCGGGCAACGTTATCCGCATCCCATCTTTGTCGCACCGATTGGGCACCAACAGCAATTTCATCCCGAAGCGGAAGCTGCCACTGCACTGGCTGCAGAAGTTTTGGGAAGCAATATGGTATTGAGCACCTTTACTAATACCGACATGCGTGAACTGAATGCAGACAATCCGCGCAAATGGTTTCAACTGTACTGGCAAGGTGAACGCAGCAAATCCTTAGATTTAGTCAAAATGGCTGAAGCGCACAATTACAGTGCCATTGTAGTGACAGTGGACTCCCCCCATACAGGCATCCGTGACCGCGAGCGTCGGGTATTTTTCCATTTACCTGAAGGTATGCAACACCCGCATACCCCTGCGCACATTCCACTGCCAGAATTACAAGAAGGTGATCACCCTGTATTTCAAGGGCTCATGAAAATTGCGCCGACTTGGCAAGACATTGCTTGGTTGGTTCAACAGACCCACCTCCCCGTTGTGTTAAAGGGTGTACTCAATCCAATGGATGCCCAACTTGCAATACAACATGGTGTACAAGGATTAATTGTGTCGAATCATGGTGGCCGTGTTTTAGATACCAGTATTACACCACTCACCGCGCTCAAACTCATTAAACAGGTGGTGCCAGCTGATTTTCCATTGCTTTATGATGGTGGAATTCGCCGTGGTTCTGACGTCTTTAAAGCGATTGCCCTTGGCGCCTCAGCGGTGTTGGTCGGTCGTCCTGTGATTTATGGCTTAGCCACTGCAGGCGCATTAGGTGTGGCACATGTGCTGAAAATTCTGAAAGAAGAATTTGAAATTACCATGGCTTTAATGGGAACAGCCCGCATAGATGAGATTAACCAAGATTATATTTTTCAAAAATAGCCATTTTATAGAGAATTTTTCTCTATAAATCCCTGCTCATTGCAAAAATAGGAAAATATTTTCGGAATAAGTGGATTAATATTTATTTATAAATTTGCATGATCTGCGGTAAATCTAAGTCAACGTAACTTCACATGAAATTTTGATACTTTTGGCTAAATCTTCCGACTTCATACTTGTAAATTGATACCATAGACACAATCTATATTAGTAGTACCTAATGTTATCTACGCCCTAACATATAGTGGCTACGACAAGGAGTTACCTCATGATGTTGGCTGATCCAAGTAAAAAATATCGTCGCATGTATCAACGTGTAGACTTACCAGACCGTCAATGGCCGAATAACGAAATTACGAAAGCGCCAATTTGGATGAGCACCGACCTGCGTGACGGTAACCAAGCGATTTTTGAACCAATGAACATGGAACAAAAATTTAAAATGTTCCAAATGTTGGTGAAAATTGGTTTCAAACATATTGAAATTGGCTTCCCATCTGCATCTCAAATCGATTTCGATTTCACGCGTAAATTGATTGAAGAAAACCATATTCCTGATGATGTTTATATCGAAGTTTTGGTTCAAGCACGTGATCATTTAATCCAACGTACTTTCGAATCTTTACAAGGTGCAAAACGTGCAATTGTGCATATCTACAACTCAAACTCTCCGACTTTCCGTAATAAAGTCTTAAATGTAGATGTTGAAGGTGCAAAACAATTAGCGATTAATGCAGCAACCAAAGTTAAAGAATACGCAGCAAAACAACCTGAAACTGAATTTGTATTCCAATACAGCCCAGAGTGTTTTACTGCAACTGAATTAGAAGTTGCGAAAGATGTCTGCGATGCTGTGACTGAAATTTGGGAAGCATCTCCAGACAATAAAGTCATTTTGAACTTACCTGCAACAGTCGAAGTGTCAGGTCCAAACGTCTATGCAGACCAAGTCGAATGGATGCACCGCAATATTCAGCGCCGTGATGGTGTGATCATTTCTGTACACTGCCATAACGACCGTGGCTGTGGTATTGCTGCCTCTGAACTTGCCATTATGGCGGGTGCAGACCGTGTAGAAGGCTGTGTATTTGGCAATGGCGAACGTACAGGTAACGTCGATGTGGCGGCAATTGCATTGAACATGTACACCCAAGGCGTTGCACCAAACTTAGATTTCTCAAATATCAATGAAGTGATTGCAACCGTTGAAGAATGCACAGGCTTGCCTGTACACCCACGCCATCCGTATGCAGGCGACTTGGTATTTACTGCATTCTCTGGCTCACACCAAGATGCAATCAAAAAAGGTTTCGAGTTCCAAAAGAACGAAGAAATTTGGGACATGCCATACTTACCTATCGATCCAAAAGACTTGGGTCGTGACTATGATGCAGTTATCCGTGTGAACTCACAGTCTGGTAAAGGCGGTATCGCTTACTTGTTAGAGTCTAACTACAACGTGGTGTTGCCACGTCGTTTACAAATTGAATTCTCGCAAGTAGTACAACAAAAAACTGATGAAGATGGTACTGAGATTTCAGCACAAGCAATTTGGTCATTGTTTAAAGATACCTATGTCGCAACAGCAGATGCCCATTATGTGGCGCAAAACTACCGCTTACATGACAACAACGGTAAGCAAGTGATTGAGCTAGATATTGAAGTAAATGGTGAAACACAACAATTGCGCGGTGAAGGCAACGGCCCTATTTCTGCAATCTTGAATGCATTGCAGTTACCAATTGATGTCTTAAACTATGAAGAACGCAGTATTAGCTCTGGCGCACATGCAAAAGCATTGGCATTAATTGAGCTTCAAGTGAAAGGTTCGGGTAAAGCTGCCTTTGGTGCAGGTGTACACGACAACATCGTAACTGCATCAATCGAAGCAATTATTGCCAGCACCAACCGCTTAATTGATCAAGGCGTATTGAGCTTAGATCAGGTGATTGCAGCGACTGCTTAAGTCCAATCACGGATAGGCTACATAAGGATTTCACATCAAAATGTAGCCTATAGCTCTTTATCACATAAAACAATTTTAAAAGGATACCCCCAAGTGGTATCCTTTTAATTATTGATCCTCAAGGTTTAAGGCGAACATTTCCAGTGTCCTTTCCAGCTGACTCAGTGGGTTTAGTTACCCCACAAAAGTTCTCATTTGAAGAGCCTCTAGAGCTCGAATGCGGTCGAATTCTTCCTCGTTTTGAAATCATGGTTGAAACCTATGGCGAGCTGAACGCAGATAAATCCAATGCGATTTTGATTTGTCATGCACTGTCAGGGCATCATCATGCAGCAGGTTATCATCATGCAGATGATAAAAAAGCCGGATGGTGGGATTCATGTATTGGCCCGGGCAAGGCAATTGATACGTCTAAATTTTTTGTCGTTTCTTTAAATAATATTGGTGGTTGTAATGGCTCAACAGGCCCAACTTCACCCAATCCTGAAAATGACAATCGTCCATACGGACCAGACTTTCCATTGGTCACAGTCCGTGACTGGGTCAAAACCCAAGCTATGCTCTCTGACCGTTTAGGCATCGATACTTGGGATGCTGTTGTGGGTGGATCTTTGGGTGGTATGCAAGCACTACAATGGTCTGTCGATTTCCCAGACCGTTTACGCAAATGTGTGATTATTGCCAGCGCACCAAAATTGTCTGCACAAAACATTGCCTTTAACGAAGTGGCACGTCAGTCTATTTTATCCGATCCAGATTTTCATAATGGTCGCTATTTAGAAAACGACAGCTATCCAAAACGTGGCCTGATTTTGGCGCGTATGGTGGGTCATATTACCTATCTTTCAGAAGAAGCCATGAAGCAAAAATTTGGCCGCGACTTAAAGTCTGGCAAATTTATGTATGGTTTTGATGTCGAATTCCAAGTGGAAAGCTATTTACGTTATCAAGGTGAGCAATTTAGCCGTAACTTTGATGCCAATACTTATTTAATTATGACCAAGGCTTTGGATTACTTTGATCCTTCACGTGAATACGAACAGTCTTTAGTGAAAGCCATGGCCAATCCGAAGTGTAAATTCTTGGTGGTTTCATTTACCACTGACTGGCGTTTCTCACCTTCACGTTCACAAGAAATTGTGGATGCTTTAATCACAAATAATAAGCATGTCAGTTACTTAGACATTGATGCAGAACAGGGTCACGACTCTTTCTTGTTCCCAATTCCATTGTACGTAAAATCTTTACGTGCCTTCTTAGGTGGTGAACAGCACCTCAAAGCAACCACTGTGGAGGCCGTGTAATGCGTATCGATCAACAATTGGCAGAAAAGTGGATTAATCCAGGTTCTCGTGTGCTTGATTTGGGTTGTGGCGATGGCGAACTGCTCGCTCACATGAGTAAAAAACACAATATTCGTGCATACGGCCTCGAAATTGATCAAGAAAAGATTGCAATTGCCATCAGTCGCGGGTTAAATATCATCCAGCAGGACTTAAATTTAGGTTTAAGTCGCTTTGCCGACCAATCATTTGACTATGTGGTTATGGCACAGGCTTTGCAGGCTGTAGATGCACCAGATGTTTTATTACGTGACATGGTGCGTGTGGGGAAACAAGCCATTATTACATTTCCTAACTTTGCGCATTGGAAGACACGTTCATTCCTTGCCTTAAAAGGAAAGATGCCTGTTTCAGAGGCTTTACCATATATGTGGTATAACACGCCTAATATTCATTTATGTACTTTCCGAGATTTTGAAGCACTGTGTGCAGAAAATAATATTCGGATTATTAACCGACTTGCCGTAAATGGGGATCAACAAGACAGTTTACTCAGTAAACACCTCCCTAATCTGTTTGGTGAAGTCGCAATATATCGAGTGAGCGCTCTATGAAAAAATTATTACTAAGCACGACGCTACTGGTTGGACTTTTTAGTTTTCAAGCCCATGCAGACTATGTTGCTCCAGCCCCTTCTGTTGCGATGCAAGCTGCGCAGTATTCTGTTATGGATATTCATAGCTTAAGTAAAGCGGCTAAAGCAGGCCAAGCCGGTGCACAATTTTACTTAGCAACGAAATACCAAAATGGCAAAGACGTTGCAAAAGATGAGCGCCAAGCCTTTGCTTGGTATAAGGCTGCAGCAGATCAAGGGATTTCAGCAGCACAGCTGAATGTAGGCCGTATGCTTGCTGATGGTATTGGCACCAAAAAAGATGAAGTTCTTGCACGCCAATACTTTGAAAAAGCAGCCAGCCGTGGTGATAACCGCGCCAGCTTTAATTTAGCCGTTATGGAAGAGCAAAAGAAAAACTACATTGGTGCCTACCAGTGGTATGAGCTTTCTACACGTGATGGCATGCTGGACAATAAAGTCATTTCATTGTCTGAAGGTAAAAAAACTGCTTTGGCAGCCAACCTTTCACCAGAACAAATTCGTCAAGCACGTGACCGTGCAGACAAATGGATTCAAGCGCAGTAATCACGCTCTTGAACTACAAAAAGCGCCTTCGGGCGCTTTTTTTATGTTGGAGATATCTAGAATCTATTCGATGTATTAAGAGAGATCTTTACGCATTTGAATAAACCGTAAGCCACTAGCTTCAATAACCGATGAGACTGCATAAAAGCCAAATGCTTCATACACGGCCTGTGCGCCACAGCTAGAATTGACACTGATATGTTGATTGCCGAGTGCCAACATAGAAGCTTCTGCGTACTGC
Source organism: Acinetobacter sp. SwsAc6 (assembly GCF_013391565.1). Classification (NCBI taxonomy): domain Bacteria; kingdom Pseudomonadati; phylum Pseudomonadota; class Gammaproteobacteria; order Moraxellales; family Moraxellaceae; genus Acinetobacter; species Acinetobacter sp. SwsAc6. The sequence goes on along the minus strand of NZ_JACAXE010000004.1, from coordinate 102,355 downwards.
CACAGTTGCCGACCTATGCCCTGCCGAAGAAAAGACTGAGCTGTAAAAAAGTGGATCAAATGGCCTGAGGTTTTAAACGCAATTACAGCGCAAATGTGCTGAGCTTGCTCATAAACATAATAATGTACAGCACCATCTTGAAGTAGTGCCTCAATCGCAGGCTTTTCAAGTTTTTGTGCGCCTTGTTCATCAAGTGCAAACTGCGGAATATAAGGTGCGATGAGCATTGCAATTTTTGTTGCATCCTCCTGCACAGCGGCACGAATATTTTTTAAATTTTTTTCTGTATTCATTGTTATTGCTCTTTTTATTCACCTGTTAACTGAGTGTCTGAATGCACACCTCTAACTCATCATGCAGATTCAATACCTGAAAACATCGTAAATACGCTAAAATAAGCGATTATTTTTTTTCAATATGAGCACAATACAATGTCTGCTACCGATTGGCTATCTCAAGGCACACTGGTTCTTGCAAGCAATAACAAAGGTAAAATTGCAGAATTTGAAAAAATGTTTGCAGAGCTTAATCTCCCAGTCGAAGTGGTTGCCCAAGGCAAACTGAATATTGAAGATGCAATTGAAGATGGTTTAAGTTTTGTGGAAAATGCCATTATTAAAGCCCGTCATGCATCGCGTATTTCAGGTAAGCCTGCGATTGCAGATGACTCGGGAATTTGCGTACCTGTACTTGGTGGTGCACCGGGTATTTACTCGGCACGTTATGCAGGTGAGCATGGTAATGATGCAGCCAACAATGCAAAACTTTTGGCTGATTTAAAACCATTGCGTAAAAATGATGAAACCATTGAAGGCATGTTTGTTTGTGTATTGGCTTTGGTACAACATGCAGAAGATCCATTGCCGCAAATTTTCCAAGGCATTTGGACAGGTGAGATTTTAGAACAAGCCCAAGGCGAAAATGGCTTTGGCTATGACCCGTTATTTTGGCTACCTGAATTAAATGTTGCGAGTGCTGAGCTGAGTAAAGAAGAAAAAAATAAAATCAGTCACCGCGGTCAAGCGATGAAACTGTTTAAAAACAGCTTGAAATAAATACACTAGGAGATAGTCTATCGTTAAAGGTTATCTCCTAACCTTTTAAATTTAACTACTTCAATAATAATCAATCATAAAAAGAGAACTATATGGCCCTGCATCCGATCCATGGTACTTGCCCGTATTGTCAGCATCCATTTAATGAAACACCCTCTAGATCATTTTTAGGTTTCCAAAAAATCAGTTGCCCCACATGCAATGAGAATCTGACTTATCCTTTAAGCTCTGGCTTTCGCACCACCTATCGGGTTTTGGTGATTGTCATGATCCTCATACTTCTGGTCAATCTATTGCAAGGCAGAATTGGCTTTCCAGGCATTATTGGTATCGCCATGTGTTATGCCCTATTCCGTGATTGGAAGCTCCGCAAAGAACTCAACTTTGATTGAATGCACTGAGTGACGATCGCAGCAGTCATTTTTACTTGTGCTAAGCCATTAAAATTGCATAAAGCAATGCAGTAAAAAGCCGTAGATTGAAATCACTACGGCGCTGACGATCGTGCCCGATGCAATATATTTTGCGGAATGCCCCGTCCCCTGATAATGCGTTTCTAAAGCCACAATATTGGCTGCGGGAGGCAAGCAGAAAAACATAAAAATAACAGCATAAATAAACAGCTGATGTGGAATCGGCAAAAGAACATAGGCCCCGATACAAATCAGTACAGCCAACACCATACGTGCCAGCATGACCATCAGGCTCTGCTGTAAATCATGCCAACCAATGCGAACTTTACTCAGCCACATACCCAGTACACACATGCCTGCAAAGGTCACTAATATTTTGTTGAGTTGATATGCCCACTGCACAATCGGGTGTTGCTCGTATGCGCTCAAATCCCACATTGACAATATTGCAGCACTACTTAACGCGATCACTGGAGGTGAAAGAAGCACATTTTTGCATATAAATCGAAAGTCTTGTTTGCCTGTACTCACCGCCATGACGGCGCAAATATTACCAAACAGTGAGCCACCGATATAAAGTGCAACGATGGTACTGCTGGCATTTGGTCCAAATACAGCTAAAGCAAAAGGAAAGCCTAACCATGCGCCATTTAAATAACTAAAACACAGCGCACGCAATTTATCTTGTTGAACGGCATAAAAAATAGCAAAGAACAATACTGAACTGACAAAGCTTAAGCCAATCAGCCACAAACTGCCCGGCTTATAAAACACCATGTTGTACACAATGAGCGCTGGAATGAGTAATTTGGCCAGCGATGCCGCCAACAATGCGCGAATACTTTGCAGTCGGCTTACGCCCCAATATCCCACTAAAAATGAGAGTAGTGGCAGTATAAGCACCATAGATTGAGTCATCTAAAAGATATCAAGAGTCGCTATGCTAGCACAAATCCTCTTGGTCCTCCCCTTACCAACCCCATGTTGCTCAATGGCAGTTAAGCTGTTTCTTTGAACTGAAACCCAACTGTCACATCCTTGTCATGCAGAACTGTTGCAATGTTTAAAAATAAACGAGGAAGACAAAATGGCTGGATTATCAATTTGGCATGTACTGATATTTGCAATCGTGGTGATTTTATTATTTGGTACATCTAAGCTTAAAAACCTAGGGAAAGACGTCGGTGGCGCAGTCAAAGACTTCAAAAAATCCGTACGCGATGATGAAGCTGAGCAAGCTAAACTACAAGAACCACGTACCATCGATGCCCAAGTCAAAACCCCTGAAAGTTCTGTAAAAAGCTAAGAGAAACACATCATGCTCAATATTGGATTTACTGAGCTGCTGTGCTTTGCCATTATTGCGCTTTTGGTTTTAGGCCCAGAAAAGCTCCCAGAAGGCGCGCGTTTTGCCGCCAAATGGTATGGCAAAATAAAGCGCTTTATTAGCAGTGTGCAAAATGAGATTGATCAAGAATTAAAACTGTCTGAGTTTCGCGCCGAAGTGCAAAAAGAAATCGAACGCATGACTGAACTCGAAAAACGCATGCAACAACAAATTGATGCATTGCGTCAGACTGGAACCGTAGCATCAGCTCAACAGATCAACTCACCCATACCATCTACGCCTTTTTATCCACTCAACACACAAATTCCGAGTCCTTATGCACGCCTGCATCTACAACAGCATTTTAAGGCTTTGGTGCACATGCTCGAGACTCAAACCTCTGCCATTGAATTGAAGATTGCTGTATGAATGAACTGCCCGCGCCCTCAGTGAAAACTGAACACGAACAGCTGGATCAAATGCCAGTCATGCAGCATTTAATTATTCTGCGTAAATATCTCTTTAAAATAGTGGCCGTTACTTTATTGCTATTTTTTTGTTTATTGCCCTTTCGTAATTTCACTTATCAACTGATGTCTGAGCCTTTGCGCCAACAACTTCCTGCATCATCCACCATGATTGCAACCGATGTGACCGCAACATTTATGGCACCATTTAAGTTAAATTTATTTGTGGCACTCATGCTGGCCATGCCCTTTATTATTTATCAACTATGGGCTTTTGTACGCCCAGCCTTATATGAAAAAGAACGACATTTGGCTATGCCCTTATTAATTGGCAGTATTGCTTTATTTTATGTGGGTATTGCGTTTGCCTACTTCATTACCCTACCCGCAATTTTGCATTTTTTTATTAGTGTTTCACCCGAATCCGTCGCGCCCATGACCGACATTAATAGCTATTTAAGCTTCTGTTTAAAGCTATTTTTAGTGTTTGGGCTCACCTTTGAAATTCCCATTATTACTTTGGTCTTGATTTTAATTGGCGTGGTCAGCACCCAAAGTTTAGTGGAAAAACGACGCTTTATTGTGGTGGGATGTTTCTTTGTGGCGATGTTTGCCACACCACCCGATGCACTCTCCATGGTGATGCTGGCCGTGCCGATGTGGATGCTTTTTGAGCTAGGACTCTTACTGGGTAAATTTCTCGAAAAACCGCAAAGCACAGACACATAGTCCATGTGCATACACACTTCAATATTCAATTGACCTTGGCTGAATGCGTCCTTTGTAGAAAGGGCGCATTTTTTTATCTTTTCGTTTTATCTTTAAACTGTCTTCATTCGGTCAAAAAACTGTCATTTCCCCTTCCTACAATCATAAGCGATTTATAGACCGACTTTTATTTAAAAAAACATCGCTTACGGACGTACTATGACAGCCAATACTCAACAGCCAAGCCGCCGTGATTTATTAAAATGGTTTGCAGGGATTCCTTTTTTGCCTTTAGGCGCAATGAGCACAGCAGCAGCCTTATCAGGTTGTAATAGCAGTGATGACAGCACAGCGGTTACGCCACCTGTTAAACCTGTGAATTTTAAAAATGCGACATTTACAGCAATGGCAGCACCTATCACTGTGGCTGAAATGGCCAAAACAGCGGTCAGCTCAAAACTTAAAATTACTTGGGATGATACAACCAGTACAGAATATCAACTGGGTTATAAGAGCTTCTTTGAAACGGGTTCAAAAGTACCTAAATGGGGCGGCGGTGAAATTGTGGCTGGTGGCTATTTTAATGCCCAAGGCCAACCGATTATGGATACTTCATCCCCTACACAAGCAGCACGTCAATTTTTCTCTGACTGCCCAGATGGTTCATCACTGTTAAAATTAGACAATGCCAAAGTCGATGGCGTGACCAATCCTGTATTTCATGTGGTGCAATTTGAATATGCCACCATGAACCAAGCTGGAACAAGTGAATACGGCAATTTACCTTCACCGATTGCGATTTTAACCCTAGACCAAGACCAAAAAACTGGGCATCTTGAGCTGAAGAAATACTTCAACGTAGACACAGCACCTGTTCATGGTTTATGGATTACCTGTGGTGCCAGCCTTTCACCTTGGAATACGCATTTATCAAGCGAAGAATATGAACCCGATGCCTTTAACCAAGGTATTGGTGGCCCAAGCCCGACTGGTTTAGGCAAAAACTTCTTTGGCGATGCAAATGCTGCCAAGCCTTATAACTATGGTCATCTACCAGAAGTCATTGTTAATCCAGACGGCAGTGGCAAAATTATTAAACACTATTGTATGGGCCGTATTTCACATGAGCTTGTCCATGTTATGCCTGACAATAAAACCGTGATTATGGGCGACGACTACACCAACGGCGGTTTGTTCATGTTTGTGGCAGATAAAGAAAAAGACCTAAATTCAGGAACTTTATATGTCGCAAAATTTACCAGCTTGCTCAGCAATACCACAACAGGTCAAATCAAATGGATTGAACTGGGTAAAGCAAGCAGTAAAGAAATTGAAGATATGGTGAATGTACAAAACATTCAACCAAGCGACATTATGGAAAGCTATCTTGATACCGACACCAACAAACCTGCGGATCTGAGTGGCTTTACCTCGATTATTTTAGCCAAGAAAAAACTTTGGGTAAAAGTAAAACCGGGCATGGAAAAAGCAGCAGCCTTTTTAGAAACACATCGTTATGCTGCACTCAAAGGTGCAAGTATGGCCTTTACCAAAATGGAAGGCACCACAGTTAACATTAAAGACAAAGTGGCATATTCTGCGTTGGCCAATATTGTGGATTCGATGGTTGAAGGTACAGCAAGCTATAGCGCTACCCACAATGTAAAATTCACAAAAATTCAAGCAGGCGGTATTTTGGCGCACGATCTGAGTGGCGGTCAGTCGACGACCACTGGCATGCCAATTAACAGTGAATGGGTGCCTTACCAATCTAAGTTGCTATTGGCAGGTGAAGACATCGCGCTAGATAGCATGGGCAACACTGCACATCCTGACAAAATTGCCAGCCCAGACAATCTTAAGTTCTCTGAGCAACTCCGTACCCTATTTATTGGTGAAGATAGTGGCAACCACATCAACAACTATCTTTGGGCGTACAATGTAGAATCACAAAAGCTTGATCGTATCCTATCAACGCCTGCAGGTGCAGAATCAACTGGCTTACATGCAGTAGATTCGATCAACGGTTGGACCTATATTATGAGCAACTTCCAACATCCGGGTGATGAATGGAACCGCTTCTACAAAGTTGATGCTTCGGGTGTACGTACAGGTTTAAGCTTAAGCATGCAAAATGAATTGAATGTAGCCATTGATAAAAGCTACAACCAGAAGTTCAGTGCATCGGTAGGCTATATCACTGCAGATGTATTACCTTCTACTACTAAACCTACAGCAACAAAATAAGATCATGCGATATTAAAAATGCCAGCACATTGCTGGCATTTTTATTGTTCTGATTTAGATCATATTTATAGGGTGGCTTAAGATGAACGAAGTGGCACTTGCAACTTATTGATTTGACCTTGCTGTTCACCTTGCTGAATTTTTTCCAACCATTGCCACTGTTGATGATGCAGACTTAAATAATTGGAGCAACGTGTCCCATACACAGGGCTTTGAATAAAAGTGGATGATAACAACGCTTCCATTTCTGGTTGAATACCTGTATTTGGGAGTTGCTCAAGCACCACTTTGCGCTCATCTTCTAAAATATCCCAAACGGCGTGTTCGATGTCCGTAGCGGGTATTTGGGGCTGTTGCAACATTGGTAAGAGCTCTTGAGTAAAGCGTTTACGTAAATGTCGAGTCTTGACCCAATCTTCCGACATAAGTCCATTCGACACCACATATACCCCTTTTGCTAAGATTTGTGGCGCCTCACCTCGATTGCTCATATAGACGGCTTGCTGGGTATCACCCAAAAATAAATTAAAGCCTGCATAGTCACATTGATGCTTTTCCAAGGTCTGTGCAAAGCGAATCGGCGTTTCATTTGAGGCTAAAAATGTTTGTATAAGATGACCGCGCGAAGTGGCATATTCAGTTTTGTCTGTGCCATCTCTAAAGTTGGTAATAATGGCCCAGCGCCCTGTAGCCGTCACGCCCATCCATGTTCCACCCGATTGTAAGTCTTGCCCTGCCACAATGTGACTTTGTGCCCATACATGCAAAGGCACTGTAGGACGATGGTAAAATTCGTCACGATTGGAAATTAAACACAGTGGCAAATCATCCAACACTTGCCAAGCAAAGGCCACAATACACATAGTCAAAGTTCATTATCTTTACACATTGAATATACAACATATTTCTATAGATTCCGTTAAAATCTGTGCAAAACAAAATGCTAAGGAGCAGCAATGCTGACCTACCCAAATATCGACCCAGTTGCCGTGTCGCTGGGTCCATTACAAGTCCATTGGTATGGACTGATGTATTTATTGGCCTTTTTATTTGCTTGGGGTCTCGCAACGCACCGCGCCAAACAACGTGATGGTTGGACTTCAGACATGGTATCCGATCTGATTTTTTACGGCGCCTTGGGTGTTGTGATCGGTGGCCGTGTAGGCTATGTCTTCTTTTATGGTTTTGATCAGTTTCTGGCAAATCCACTGTGGCTATTCCAAGTCTGGACTGGAGGCATGAGCTTCCACGGTGGCTTCCTTGGGGTGATGGTGGCCATGCTCCTTTGGTGCAAAAAGTACAAAATGACCTGGTTCCAAACTTTAGACTTTATTGCACCCTGCGTGCCGACTGGTCTGATGTTTGGTCGTATTGGTAATTTTATTGGCGGCGAACTGTATGGCCGTCCTGTACACGATCCAAATTTTGCTTTGGGCATGATCTTCCCAACCGATCCATTACAGTTAGTACGTCATCCATCTCAGCTTTATCAAGCACTGTGTGAAGGCTTAATTTTATTTATCGTGCTGTGGTGGTTCAGTTCTAAACCTCGTCCACGTTTTGCCGTTTCTGCACTGTTCCTCATCGGCTATGGTATTGCACGCTTCGTAGTCGAGTTCTTCCGTGAACCAGACAATGGACAACTCTTTATTGGGTGGATGAGTAAAGGTCAATTCCTTACAGTTCCAATGATCCTCATTGGCCTATGGATGCTATGGTATGCGTACCAGAAAAAAATCTATGATTGGGGCCCGCTCAAAAATAAATAACATCATGATTTAGCATTTTAGCGGAGCTTGAGCTCCGCTTTTTTGTACTGCATTTTTGACCGCATTCTGTGCTAAAGTCTTAGCCTTTCTATCAATCGATACAGTCCAATATGCTTGAGTTTTGGTTTAATCCACAAATTTCGGTGGTCAAAAAATTCCTGATCTTTGCCCTCATTGCCATAGCAACTGCTGTGCTGTATTGGATAGAACCCCTCAAACTTGATGCCATTTTAATGTTCTTAGGCACAGGTGTTATTTTTCTGATTTGCCGCTATTGTAAAATTCACTTTGCCAGTAAAAATCCAACAGGACTGTTTTACCGTGTACTGACGTGGATTCCAATTGCATTACTCTTGGCGCTCATTTTTATGCACATGAAAGATGGTGAAATTTTGATTCCAGGCGCACAAGGGATTGGCTTTATGGCCTTGGCGATTTGCTTATTTTCACCATTGTCCTTATTGAATCAAAATCAACCTCCAGAAGCACAGCCCTAATGCTCGAATTTTGGTATTCAAAACGCTGTACGCGTGAAATAAAACTGGTGCTGTGTATCGCTGTCTGTGCCGTGGTGTATTGGGCTTCTCAAATTCAACAATTGACACCCCTATTTGCAGGGTTAAGTTTGGCCATTGGGATCGCCATTCACCTCATGCGAAGCTATGCTCAACAACAAGCGAAAGCTCCAAACCAAGCATTTCATTATTTTAGAATGATTGCTCCTGTCATCGCCCTACTGATCCTTATCAGTCAGCTTCCAACAGCACACCGTGCCATTTTGGCCTTACAGTGCATTTGCTTTAGCGCACTTGCTTTGTTTTTGGTGTCTATTTATGAAAACCGCGCCAAGCGCTTTGAGTAGCGTGACGCGGTTAAATTAGATGTTTGCTCAATTTTGCTGAACGGCAGACGTTATTTATTTAAACGGTAGTATTCATAACGTACATTGGGGTCTTTATACACCGCATAGCCACTTTGCTGAAAGTCCGACACCCAATTTGAACCTGTATACGCCGCAATATGGCCATACACATGCTTTTGCGTACGGTTAATAATATAAATATCGCCTTTTTTAGGACGGTCAAAAGACTGATTAATTCGTTCATAACCAATTTTTTGTAAGGTATTGCCCCAATCTGCTGCTGCTACAGGATGATTATTAAATTTCGCGCCTGCAGACTCCAAAGCAATACGAACACTCTTGGCACATTTTTGCGAGCTGGTTTGTGCAGTTACACCGCGAAGCTTCTGCGCAAATTTATCAATATCAATACGCTGACCATTGTCCGCACCAAAAAGCTTACGTGGCGTATCTTCTTGCGCACTCATCCGACTATTACTACGATGTGAACGCTTTGGTGCTTGCTGGGATCGGATCACGATTTCTGCCTTGACTGGACCATTTACACTTTGTACGTCAACGCCTTGATCATAAACCATGTGAAACAACAACCTCTTTTTCAATCCGTCTCGATTGAATTTACTGCCCTAAACAGCGGCCGATACTACGCCCCTAAACTTAAAATATCATGCCGAAAATGTAAGAAAATTTAATAAAAGTACTTTAATATCCATTATTTGTATAATTATTAAACAAATTAATTCTAAATATTCACTCTAAAGTGCCAAACGATAATATTCATATTGCACGCCATCATCTTTATACACATCATAGCTTTTTTGCTTAAAATCCGAGACCCACTCCGAACCTGTAAAGCCAGCAATATGGCCATATACATGCTTTGAAGTCCGATGAATAATATAAATATCACCCTCTTGTGGACGGTCAAACTCAGGCTGAATATGTTTATAGCCCAGCTTCATTAAAGTATCACCCCAATCTGAAGCCGCAATAGGATGACTGCCAATAACAGCACCTGCACTTTCTAAAGCAATCCGAATACTACGCGCACAACGCTGCGAACTCACATGAGATTTAATACTGTCTAGCTTCTGAATAAATCGGTCAATTTGAATTCCAGTTGTGTTGTCCATATTAAAAGTGTTAACTACATCACGCTTTTGAAAAAATTGCGCTGTTAAATTTGGATCAACTTTTGGATCAACACTGGTGCGCTGAGGATATTGATTTGTGGTTTTTACAATCTCGTGTGGCTGTGCCTGAGCATAACTATTATGTATTTCAAGGTATTGGCTATCAACTAACATCCGCTGTCCTCAATGACTCACTTCAAATTTGCAGTCCTGTGCAAAAAACCAGACTATTTTTCATGCAGACGATAGTAAAAACCCAAACTTAAATCTTCTTTATAAAATTGTAAGTAAGCGACATAAAGTTCATCTCAAAACGTAACAAAATGCAAAAATTGCACGCTGTATGTAGCATTTTGCTCTGCGCCAAAAACAGGCTAAAATAGCCCGCAAAATTTTATTTAGATGATGAGAGCGATATGCGCCAATACCTCGACCTGTTACAGCACATTCTCGACAACGGTGGCGACAAAGGCGACCGTACAGGTACGGGAACACGTTCTGTATTTGGTCATCAAATGCGCTTTGACCTTTCAAAAGGCTTCCCTTTACTCACCACCAAAAAAGTGCATTTTCGTTCAATTGTGATTGAACTGTTGTGGTTTCTAAAAGGTGACACCAATGTTCAATATTTAAAAGACAACAAAGTCAGCATTTGGGATGAATGGTCTACAGCAGAACAGACTGCACGTTTTGGACGTCCTGAAGGTGAGTTAGGTCCAGTTTATGGTCACCAATGGCGTAACTTTGGTGCCACTAAAAATGCCGATGGTTCGTTTAATGACGACGGTTTTGACCAGATCAAATGGCTGGTGAATGAAATTAAAACCAACCCAAACTCACGCCGTTTGATCGTTTCAGGTTGGAATCCTAACGAAGCAGGCAATGTTGCATTGCCTCCGTGCCATACTTTGTTCCAATTTTTTGTACAAGATGGCAAATTGTCTTGCCAACTTTACCAACGCAGTGCAGACGTATTTTTGGGTGTGCCATTTAACATTGCCAGCTATGCATTACTCACTCACATGATTGCGCAAGTCTGTGGGCTTGGCGTAGGCGATTTTGTTTGGACTGGTGGTGATACTCACCTTTATACCAATCACTTCGAGCAAGCCAAATTACAGCTGAGCCGTGAGCCAATGACGTTATGTCAACTCAAACTTAATCCAAATGTCAAAGACCTATTTGATTTCAAATTTGAAGACATTGAAATTGTAGGATATGAATCACATCCTGGAATTAAAGCGCCAGTTGCAGTTTAAAGCATCTAAATTGCATAAAAACCAAAATCCCGCTTTGCGAAAAGCGGGATTTTGCATTTTAATAGGGTCAATTTTTATTGTGTTTGAGTAGTTGGCAATGGCGTTCCAAAATTTAGAAGTTGTTCATGTGGTGGCAATGGATCAACAGCGCTGTATTGGTAAAGGCAATGACCTACCTTGGCATATCTCTGCCGATCTTAAACACTTTAAAGAAATCACCCAAGGTGGCGTGGTCGTTATGGGTCGCAAAACCTTAGAATCAATGGGACGCACCCTGCCAAAACGTGTTAACTGGGTCATTACGCGTGACCAAAACTGGCAATTTGAAGGCACTAAAGTGGCGTATAGTATTGAAGATGCCTTAAAACACGCCGTTACAGATGTAGAAGTATCAGAAAAACCCAACACCATTTTTATTATTGGTGGCGGGGAAATCTTTAAACAAACCTTAGACATTGCCGATCGCTTAGAACTCACGCATGTCGAACTGGATGTACAAGGTGATGCCCACTATCCAGCAATTCCATCTGACTTCAATAAAGTTGCCTCTGAACAACATATCGACGACAAAACTGGGATTGCTTTTGAGTTCGCAACTTACCGAAAATAAAGCTAAATAATGAAAACATAACATGGTCTTATGCAACAGCCTTCGCGAACCAATAGCTCGATAAAATCTTTCATGCGCAAACTTGCGCATGGGGTATTTAGCCTATTTGTAGTTCTGAGTTCAGCTTGGCTGTGTATGGCCATTTGGGTACAGCAGCCCATTAATAGCATTGTGAGCTATGCGATTATCGGGTTTTGGATTGCCTTTGCACTGAGCATCTTAGGCATCTATTTTTCACACCTGCTCAGTCGTCGCAAAGATATACTCATTTACGGCTTAGCCTTTTTATTTGCCCTAATTGGGTACTTTAGCCTACCTGCACGACAAGACCGTGACTGGAATCCAGAAGTCGCTAAAATGCTGAGCTACGAAAAGCACGGCGACCAAGTCACGCTACACAATGTCCGTAATTTTGATTGGCATGCCGATGGTCGCTATACGGAACGCTGGGAAACACGCCACTACAATCTAAATGACATTACTGGCGTTAATATTATTACCTCTTATTGGATGGGACCTAAAATTGCCCATACCCTCGTCAGCTTTGACTTTGCCCACAGTGCACCCCTGACCTTTTCTATTGAAATCCGTAAAGAGAAAAACGAAGACTTCTCTGCCATTGGAGGCTTCTTTCGTAAATTTGAAGTCAGCCTGATTGCCGCTGATGAAAAAGATATTATCTATACGCGGAGCAATATTCGTGGCGAACAGGTCTATTTCTTCCCGATCAACATGGGCGAGGCCGAACGTAAAGCTTTATTTGAAGAATACTTGTCTAAATCTGACGATTTGGCCAAGCATGCCAAATGGTATAACACGCTAACCAGCAACTGCACCACTTTAGTCTTTGATATGGTGCAGGCGGTAAGTAAGCAACACTTACCTGTCGATTATCGCTTACTGGCTTCTGGCTATTTGCCTAATTATTTATATGACTTAAATGCGCTTTCGCATCAATGGGACATCGCTACATGGTATCGACGTGCACATGTTAACCCAAGAGTAACAAGCCACCATACACTCAGTAGTGCACAGTATTCTGCGCTGATTCGCCAAGGACTCAGCTCTGTGACACACACGGCACCACAAAACTCAAAATAGAATAAACCATGGACAGCCACATATATAAATGCAACAAATTGGACTAGCGAATGAGCTAAATATTTGTTTATATTAAAGCTAAAGTTTAAATATTAAACAGATGGGGTAAATCATGTTAAAACCGTTATGTCTTGCCTTAGCCATGAGCTCAGTCGCACTACTTGCAGGATGCGAAACCATGCCAAAGACAACTGCAGAAAGTACAGAAAATTTACAACTCCTGCAAAACCGCACTTGGATTGCCACTCAGATTGGTAATACCGTAATTCAAACTTCGCCTCAAGCACGTAATATTCCGAGCATTCAATTTGATGAAGCAACCAAACGTGTATCAGGTGCCGATGGCTGTAACCGCATTATGGGCAGCTATAGCGTTAAACGTGACACGCTACAATTGAGTCAAATGGCAAGCACACGTATGGCCTGCATGAACAACAATAATATTGATCGCGACTTCAATGATGCATTAGCCAAAGTCACCCATTACAAAACCATTGGCAAAACCCTGCAACTGCTCGACCGCTATGGCAACCCAGTTCTAAAATTTGAATTAGCAGTGCAACCCCGCTAAATCATGACCATCAGCCTGCTTCTGCAGGCTTTTTAATGCGATTTAGACCAGCAACATTGTAGCTTGGCAATTTGCCCCGATATTAAAAGACAATTCACACATTAATTAGGTTTAACTTATGCAAAAAGCATTATTTGGCGGTGGCTGCTTCTGGTGTACAGAAGCTGTATTTCTGCAACTACGTGGTGTTCATGCAGTAACCAGCGGCTATGCGGGTGGTTTAACATCTAACCCAAGTTATGACGATATTTGCACAGGAACGACACAGCATGCAGAAGTGATTCTGATTGATTTTGATGAATCACAAATTAGCTTTGCACAATTGCTTGATGTGTTCTTTGCGACGCATGATCCAACAACCTTAAACCGTCAAGGCAATGACATTGGCACTCAATATCGCTCTGTCATTTACTTTATGGATGATGCACAGCGTTCACAGGCCATGGAAGCGATTGAAGCTTTAAAAGCGGAAGGTTTAGACATCGTCACCGAACTAAGCCCTAGCCCTGAGTTTTATCCAGCCGAAGACTATCACCAAAACTTTTTTGCCCGTAACCCAACACAGGGATACTGCAATTTTGCAATTCCACCCAAATTATTAAAGCTACAAAGTAAATTTCAAGATTTAATGAAATAGTCGCTGGCACGCTCACTTGGAGTTCAACAACAAAACCCAACGCTGAGGCATAAAAAAAGCAACCTATTGGGTTGCTTTTTTTATGTTCAAATGCAGATTAATTATCTGTTGCAAACGCAATATCACTGAGCCCGGCTCCACTCGCACGTGACATCACTTGCGCGACAGTATCATAACGTGATTCTTTATCTGCTTTAAGTACGATGGTTGGCTTACGTTCAGCTTCCGCTGCCGTATTAAAGCGCGTTTCAAGCTCTTCTAGCGACAACACATTACCATTCCATGCAATATCACCATTTGCATTAATGCTAATGGTCACATTCTCTGGTGGTAAATCAATTACTTCAGCAGTAGTTTGTGGCAAGGTTAATGGAATTGATGGGTTGGCAACGGTCGCTGTCACCAAAAAGATGATCATCAATACCAGCATAATATCGATGAGCGGAATGAGGTTCATCTCATTCATGCCTGCATCGTTGTCTTCACCCAATTGAAAAGCCATTAAGCTTGACCTCCAACTAAACCTTCTTGTGCCGCAGTGACTTCAGTCTTTTTTACTGACTCTTGCTGTAGCATGGTATCAATCAACAAGCCATGTGCTTGATCTTGCAATTCATTGCTTAATGTACGGTTAAAGCGTACACAAATGTTATAAGCCAATACTGCAGGAATCGCGACCGCCAAACCTAGACCTGTCATAATTAAGGCTTCACCCACGGGTGTTGCAACTTGAGCTAGACCTGCTTGACCGCTTTTACCTACTGCAACCAAGGCGTGGAAAATACCCCAAACCGTACCAAACAAACCTACGAATGGTGCAAGTGATGCAATCGTACCCAGTACAGAAACGCCTTTTTCTGCATTGGCTTTTTCCACTGCAATTTGGCGAAGCAAAGCTTGTTCAGCAACTGCTTTACGTTGATCAAAGTTTAACGGCGCAAATTTTGCTTTTAATGCCGTTAAAGCATCAGAAAGATGAGCATAAGCTACTTGTTTCAGCTGACGTGTGCCCATAATGCGTAAAACAAAAATGGTCCATGTCGCAATCGACATTGCCAACAACACAAAGTACAGCGTTTTGCTGACTGCATCTGCATGTTGCCAATAAACTGAAAAGTTCATACTCGAACTCCTAATGGGTTAGCCGGTTATTTAAGTTGAAAGTCGAATGGCTGTTCCACACGTGTTGGATACGCCACACCATTTTCAATATATTTGGTGAGTTGAGCCCGTTTTACTGCTGCCGTAACTTTACGGTTGACAGCTGGACTACAACTCGAATTTTTTGCATCAGCAGAAATAACTTTACCTTGCTCATTGGCTGATATTGCAACCACTAATGAACATGAGTCTTTCAGCTCACCACCTTCAAAACTTACCTTCGGTGCACGTAACCATGATACACCTCCACCCAAAGAAACACTTTTAGGTGCTGGTGGTGCAGGCGGTGCCGGAGGAGCTACAGGTGCAGGCGGTGCAACTGGCGCTGGTGCAGGTGTTGGTACAGGTTTTTTCGTTTCAGAGACTACTGTAGATACCACTGGACTTGGTTTTGGTGTTTCCACTGGTTTAACGACGGGTTTCGGCGTTTCAGCTTTCTTCACTTGCTCCACTTTTTCAATTTTTTTCGGTGGTGGCGGTAAAGGCTTATCTACTATTTTAACTTCTTTCGGTTTTGGTGGTTCTTTTTTCGGTTCTGGTTTTGGCTTAGGAGGCAATGGTTTTGGTGCTTCCTGAAGTTTTACAAAGCGTACTTTTAATGGTTCTTTTTCAATTGGCTTTAAATCTGGCGCTTTCATTTGGCCAACTGCCCACAATACCCCAACATGCCCAATCACAACAGCTACAAGTGCCGTGAGGACTTTCTTTTTCATCGAATTTGGGTCTGGCAGCATCGGAGCAGAAGAAGGAGTCATTAAAATCAATATACCTTAAACAAGTGACTGCACATAGAATGAAAATTGCAATCAAACTCATCGGTTCGAACAATTAAAGTGGCACAATGATAAATGAGAAGTGTTTTCATTTGCAACTATTAATTTGGTTACTTTTATGGCTTTTTTGAATGATAAACTGCAACACATCAATAAAAAGGCATACTTAAAGTATGCCTTTTTTAAACACTAGATTCAAAGCATTATTGGAATACAACAGTTTTGTTGCCATGCACAATAATACGGTCTTCCAAATGCCATTTCACAGCGCGTGCAAGTACATTACGCTCAACATCCTGACCTAATTCACGTAGCTGTTCTACGGTAAAGTCATGGCTCACACGCTCAACATCTTGCTCAATGATCGGACCTTGGTCCAAATCAGCAGTCACATAATGCGCTGTTGCACCAATCAACTTCACACCCTTTTCATACGCTTGTTTGTATGGATTTGCACCTACAAACGCTGGTAAGAATGAGTGATGAATATTGATGATTTTCATTTCCCATTTTTGTACAAATTCTTCATCCAGAATTTGCATATAACGTGCTAAAACAAGTAAATCATTGCCTTGCATTAGCTCATCAATTTGCGCATAAGCTTCACGTTTGTTTTCTTTATTCACAGGAACAACTTCAAACGGAATACCAAAGTTTTCTACAGCTTCACGTAAAGTGTCGTGATTCGACACAACTTTGGTAATTTCACATGGCAAACCGCCACGGGCATGGCGCCATAAAAGTTCAAGCAAGGCGTGGTCTACTTTGGAAACCAAAATACCAACCTTTTTCACGTCACTAACTAACGCCAAGCGCCAGTGCATTTCATAACGTGCAGCGACATTATTATCAAAAGTCTGTAATAAGTTTTCTTTACGGCTTTGTAAATTATCAAGCTCAAACTCAACACGCATGAAATAACGTCCGCCCTGAGCTTCCGTTGCGTATTGATCAAGTGCGGTAATATTTGCTCCATGATGATACAAAAAGCTCGATACAGCTTGCACAATACCTGGCTTATCTTCACAGGTAATGAGCAAGCGCGCAGTATTTGCAGTCGACATATTCATTTTGGTGTGTATCGCTAAAATCAATTAATAAAAGTAAGCCGAGTATTCTAACGCGTTTTAAAGACAGACTAAATAGGTAGGATCGAACATTCGAGTTGTTCGAGAAGATTGTTGAGTTTTTATGCTCATTCGACTACTCATTTAAGTATAACTACAAAATAAAAACACGCTTCTGTGGCTTGCACAAAAGCGTGTTCATTTTCACCTATTGGGTAGCTGTTCTCTTAGGGTGCTTCTGGGGTTTTAGGCACCGAGGCTGCTAAACTTTCAAAAAGCTCTGACTCACCCATCGTTTCCAATAAATGCTCATACGTCTGACGGCTTTCACCACGTAAATATGCCCCTTCCAAGAACACCATTTGACGCAATGCCTGCCAAACCCACTTCTCTTCCAAATGGTTTGAATCGGTAATATGACCAGACATATACAAGAAGTTCGTCCAGTTAGTCAGTACAATCCAAAGGTTAATGGTCAAAGCCTCAATTTCTGAGTCAGTCATTTCCATTAAGCCTGCATTTACAAAGGCCTTATAAATTTTTTGCCCTTGTTGCATTACTTGACTGGCAAAGCGTGGATACATCTTACGAAAATCATCATTGTTTTCAACCAAATGATAAACATCACGATGTAAAAAGCGATATGCCCAAAGCTGACTACTCAGCACCTGAAAATAACGAATTTTATCATTTGCATCGAGAGGACGATCTTCAGGTAACGCCAGCATTTCTAGCGTTTCCTTTTGATATTGCTCCATCAATTCTTTAATAATTTCGCTTTTATTGCGGAAATGATAATACAAATTACCTGGGCTCATCCCAAGTTCAGCTGCAATATGGTTGGTCGTAACCGAACGTTCGCCACGTTCATTAAACAACTGTAAGCTCAGCTGTAAAATACGTTCTTTGGTTTTCAACGTTTTTGTTTGGGACATCCTAAAACAACCATAAATTCAATGCATTAATTTCATAACACATAAAGTAACTTGACTATTTAGAGCATTTACTCTAAAAATTTAATAAATCGCTCTTTGAAAATGGTCGTGCGACATGAATAGTCAGACTAAAACAACATCAATGACACCTCATTCTCTTGATACCCAACATCTTGAAAATACGTTGGCGCAACAAAAAAATGCTTATTTGCGTTACCCGTTGCCTACAGCAAAAGAACGCATCGACCGTTTGGCTCGTCTTAAGCGTATCTTAGTTAAGTATCAAGATCAATTTGCTGAAGCAATTAATCAAGACTATGGCAACCGTTCGATCAGTGAAACCAAAATTGGCGAACTACTTACGTGCCTTGAACATATTAAATATTACAGCAAAAATTTAACGGGCTGGATGAAACCGTCTAAGCGACATATTGGCATTATTCATCAGCCTGCAAAAGCTTGGGTACAATATCAACCACTGGGCGTGGTCGGTATTATTACCCCTTGGAATTATCCGCTTCTTCTTTCGATTGGACCACTCATTTGTGCATTGGCTGCAGGTAACCATGCCATGATCAAAATTTCGAGTGCATCGGCAAACTTTGGTTTTGTGTTAGAAAAAGCCTTAGCAGAAGCCTTTCCACAAGAGTTGGTGGCTGTGATTAATGGCGGTGGTGCAATCTCTGATGCATTTAGTCATCTGGCTTTTGACAAAATTATTTTCACAGGCTCGACCAATGTCGGAAAAACCGTCATGGCGGCAGCCGCTGAAAACTTAGTCCCAGTTATTTTAGAACTCGGGGGTAAGTCTCCTGTGCTGGTTCACCCATCCATGGACTTACAAGACGTTGCTGAACGTTTAGCTGTAGGTAAACTTTGGAATGCAGGCCAAACTTGTGTTGCACCTGACTATATATTTTTACCTCGAGGTAAAACAGCAGAGTTTATTGATCGTTTTAAAGCCTGTGCAGAAAATATGTATCCGCATTTTGCAGATAACCAAGATTACACTTCAATTATTAATGATAAACAGTACAACCGCCTGCAAGGCTATTTAGAAGACGCGCAAGCATCGGGTGCTCAAATCATTGAAATTAATTCAAAACACGAAGATGTGGCTGCGGTGCGCAAAATTGCACCAACTTTGCTAACGGGTGTTAGCCCTGATATGCAAATTATGCAAAATGAAATCTTCGGGCCGATCCTTCCAATCATGGAATATGATCAAATTGACGATGTTATTGAGTTTATTAATAGCCGTCCGCGTCCACTTGCTTTATACTACTTCGACTTTGATCAGGCGCGTGCCGACTATGTCGCACAGCGTACGCATTCAGGGCATTTTGGACAAAACACGGTTTTAACCCATGTTGCACAAGACGATTTACCATTTGGTGGCGTTGGCGCATCAGGTATGGGGAAATACCATGGTCCGGAAGGGTTCTTTAGTTTGTCGCATGAACGGTCAGTGATGTCGAATCCAAAGCTGTATAGCTTGAAATTCATTCTCCCACCATTCAATAAGCCGATCCACAAGCTAATTTCGAAGACACTTCTTCGCTAACTGATCAAGGCATGATCTATCGCACATAGTCATGCCGTGTTTTATTGAAAATCGCTTGTCTTTTAAGCGTATTTTTGGTATAAAACGCCCCTTGAATGATTTCATCCGTTTACTTTTTATGACTAGGCACACAATCGGTGCTGTCTAGCAATGGAGTTCACCATGTCTAAGGTTTGCCAAGTTACCGGCAAGCGTCCAGTCGTTGGCAACAACGTCTCGCACGCCAATAACAAAACCAAACGCCGGTTCGAGCCGAACCTGCACCACCACCGTTTCTGGTTAGAAAGCGAAAAACGTTTTGTACGTCTTCGTCTAACCACTAAAGGTATGCGTATTATCGACAAATTGGGCATTGAAAAGGTTGTTGCTGACCTTCGTGCTCAAGGTCAAAAGATCTAAGGAGTCATTACAATGCGTGATAAGATTCGCCTAGTTTCTTCTGCTGGTACAGGTTATTTCTATACCACTACTAAGAACAAACGTACTATGCCGGAAAAAATGGAAATCAAAAAATTTGATCCAAAAATCCGTCAACACGTAATCTTCAAAGAAGCTAAAATTAAATAATTTTAGATTCTAAAAAAAACGGCCTTCTGGCCGTTTTTTTTTGCATTTTTTTTATTCGACTTGTTACACTTTCAGCATAATTGGCATTTCTTATGCTTAATTTTTCCCTAATATACACTGACTTCAGGAGGTTTTAGTGCCACATGATGTAGAACTCATTATCCTACTTGCAGTCGGGTTTGGTGTTGCGCTGTTTTTTGGTTATATCGCCGCCCGTTTACGCCTTCCCCCTCTTATTGGCTATTTAGTCGCGGGCATTATTATTAGCCCAAACACACCGGGTATTGTCGGTGATATTCATTTGGCCAATCAGTTGGCTGAGCTTGGTGTCATGTTCCTCATGTTTGGGGTTGGCATGCACTTTTCACTCAATGACTTAATGCAAGTTCGACGCATTGCCCTCCCAGGCGCAATTTTACAGATTGCTGTCGCTACACTCTTAGGTGTCGGCATCTCTATGCTCTGGGGCTGGAGTTTTGGTTCTGCACTCATTTTCGGTCTAAGCCTGTCTTGTGCAAGTACAGTGGTATTACTCAAAGCTCTCGGTGATCGAGGTCTGCTCGAATCAGTCAATGGTAAAATTGCCGTAGGCTGGCTGTTGGTTGAAGACCTCGTGATGGTACTGGCATTGGTTCTGTTACCTGCCACTGCAGTCCTACTCGGTGGGCAAGCCATTGAAGGTGCCAATGCAGATGATAGCATTTGGCTGACTTTAGGCATCACACTGCTGAAAGTTGCAGGCTTCATTGCCTTCATGCTGATTGTTGGCAAGCGCTTAGTGCCTAAAATTATGCAAATTGTGGCACGCCTTGGCTCACGTGAACTCTTCACGTTAACTGTTGTTGCTGCTGCGGTGTCCATTGCATTTGGCGCATATAAAATCTTTGGCGTTTCTATGGCCTTGGGTGCATTCTTCGCTGGGATGGTGGTGAAGGAATCCGACTTCAGTCACCGTGCAGAAGAAGAAACCCTGCCTTTACGTGAAATTTTTGCCATTTTGTTCTTCGTTTCTGTTGGCATGCTGTTTGATCCAAGGATCTTGCTAGAACAACCACTGCATGTATTGGCTGTTGTCGGCATTATTATGATTGGTAAAACCATCGCTGCCATGGCTTTGGTTTTATTCTTCCGTTATCCACTCAATACAGCACTGACCGTTGGTGCGAGCTTGGCTCAAATTGGTGAATTTTCTTTCATCTTAGCTGCACTCGGAGTTTCACTTCAACTGCTGTCTATTGAAGGTCAAAACTTAATTTTAGCCGGTGCGCTCATCTCCATTACCCTAAACTCTTTTGTATTTTCAGCCGTTGAACCAATACAAAGATGGATTCGTGAGCGCTCATCATTGGCTCGCTTACTTGAACGTAGTGGTGACCCCTTGGCAATGCTTCCAGATGAAGTCTCACAAGATTACCTACGCGATCAGGTGGTGATCGTTGGCCATGGTGAGGTTGGGCGTCGTATTACCCGTACGCTGATGAAACAAAATATTAAGGTGGTGATTGCAGAAGAAAACCGTGAGATTGTGGAAAACTTACGGGAAAAAGGCATTGCCGCTGTTTCTGGTATGGCCACTGAACCGAGCGTACTCATTCAAGCACACATTCAACATGCACGCCTTTTGGTACTCTCACCCATGGATATTTTGGATATTCATAAAATTGTAGATATTGCCAAAACGTTAAACCCACAAATTCAGGTCTTGGTATGTGCTGAGAGTAAGCAAGAAGCCGAAGTGATCCGCAATGATAATATTGGCGAAGTGTATTTTGCCAAAGAGGAAATGGCCAAAAATATGAGCAATCATATTTTGAATCAAATCCAAATTGCGCATCATGAAGCCCCTACGCATTAAGCTCATCACGCTATAAAAAACGCACGCTTCTGTGCGTTTTTTATTATCCGTTTTTTGAGTACACACTGGTCAAAACAAAGCAAAACCGATAAGCTTCAAACACTTAACAATACATATTTAAATATAATATTTTCGAGGGCATCATGCATTCAAAAGGCACACTCACCACTTGGAAAGACGAGCAAGGCTTTGGGTTTGCAACAACTGAACAGCAAACTGATAAAGTCTTTGTACATATTAAAAATTTTAGCTATAAAACCCGTCGCCCATGCGAAGGGGATCAATTGGTCTATGATATTCAGATGGATGCCAATCAGCGCCCTCAAGCTGTGAATATTCAATTTTTACATGACTTTGAACGAAAAAAATTACGCCATCAACGACATAACCAAGCTGAAGAAGGCAAGCAATTGCTGTCTAAAATTGCAGCCTATCCATTTATTTTAGTGTTATTAGCTTTATGCTTTTGGGGAAAAATCAGTATTTGGGTGCTTGGCTACTATATCGTGCTAAGCCTACTGACCTTCTTTTTGTATTGGCAAGATAAAAACGCAGCACAAAAAAATCAACGGCGCACACCTGAAAAAACGTTACATCAATGGAGTTTTTTAGGCGGTTGGATAGGCGCGCTGATTGCTCAGCTCAGCTTACGTCATAAATCACAAAAGAAAGAATTTCGTGAAACGTTCTGGCTTACGGTGCTGGGTAATATTATAGTGTTTGCGGTCTTTGTCTACTTCACTTGGCCTTCAACATTTTAATGCCAACTTGATCGATGCACACATAAAAAAACGCACCAAAAGGTGCGTTTAATTTTTTAAATGATTAACTCAAATATTGTGGCTTCTCATCCACAACGCCTGCTTGCCATTCATTGACTTGCTTTTCAAGCAAACCATATAGCGCAGCCTGAATCATCTGCTGCGCAATCACAGGTGTTTGATCCCCAAGTAAGGCTCGGACCTCTTCATTAAATTGAATCGTCACCAAAGGCTCTTGCTCTGAGCCTGCATTACGCAAGGCCAATTCACCACCCTCGAGTTGCACAAGTTCTAAAATTGCGTCTTGATTTCCAAATAATTCTTTCAACTGTTCTATAGACATATATCCTCCATGCACAACATGGTGGCAAAGGCTACTGCACTTTGCACGGCTTAGATCATTAATATCGGGTTGAAATTGGCAATTTCAAGTACTGCTCATTAAATCGAATTAGAACTCCACCATTTCATTACGGAAGCCATCAATCAACTGCGTTAATTCACGATGCCATTCACGTAAAATTTTGGTATCAGGCAACCATGCTTGAGGCGACTGCGTCACTTTAATAATTAAATTTGACGAGGTTTCTGCCTCAGGTTCCGGTGCACTTGGCTCTGGTGCATACTGACACATCCGGTAAGCTCGCTTTAATTCAGCAATAAATCCTTCTTTGGCCAATTTTTGCATGACGGAAATTTCAGGAGACACCTGACCTTTAGCCGCCATATGTTCTTCTACAGATTTTAAAGTTGGATTAAAGTCATTTAAACGATAATAGCGCACCAGTTCCTGCAAGAACGCCAATACCGCACCGTGTAAGTGAAATACTGCAGCCTCTCGATGTGCTTGTGCTTGCTGAATATGTTCTACTTGCTCAGCTTGTTGGCAAGCCAGTCGTGCAAAATAGAGTTTTTGGTTGGTGCGATCAGCATGGTAACGAGCAACTCGAGACATGAATTTAATTCCTACATTTTGGCGTTGAGTACAAGCACAAGCTTAAACTCAAACTCTCTGAATTCACAATAAATATTATGGATGATCCATTTCAATTAAATAGATTTTCCGTTTAGCAATTTGTGGTTGTATTGTTGCAATGGGACGAATATTTTCTAAAGTCCAAGCCCAGTATCCTGCTTCCCAATAAGAGGCCTGTGCAGGCTCAATTTCATCTTCAGTCCAAGCATGGACTTCTCGCACATCCACCATTGCAATGGCATGCCCCATTTCCTCCGCACCTTCTTGGTGTAGAAAATGCTGATTTTCGACAATCACTAAATTCTTTAAAGGCAATTGCTCAGGTCGCCAACGGCGCACTTCCAGTGTTTTTAAACCATTGACAATTTTTTGCCCTGCAGGAGCCACAATAGAAAGTGCGAAATAGGTTTGCATGCTGAATTCACCATAAAAAAAGGAGCAATTATTGCTCCCTTTCTTTATTAAGCTTTTGGTTTGTCTTCGACAGATTTAACTCGAATACCCATACCTTTCACTTTCAGCGTATTTAAACCTTTAATCGCTTTAATTGCTTCACGGCCATTTGGCATTTCTACAAAACCGAAACCTTTAGATTTGCCCGTTTCAGCATCCATCACTACCACTGCTGATTCAACCTTACCAAAAGGTTTAAACAATTCCAGTAATTCTGCTTCTGTTACCGAGCGCTCTAAGTTACGTACTAAAATATTCATTCAATTTTCCAAATAGGCAGCGTCCTCAAAAAGCATTTGCCTATGGTTGCTTTTTGAACTTGCGTGCTCAATCACGTCAATGCACTATTTTAATCGAGATCGATGCCAAAATCTA
This sequence comes from Acinetobacter sp. SwsAc6, assembly GCF_013391565.1. Taxonomy (NCBI): domain Bacteria; kingdom Pseudomonadati; phylum Pseudomonadota; class Gammaproteobacteria; order Moraxellales; family Moraxellaceae; genus Acinetobacter; species Acinetobacter sp. SwsAc6. Next base: position 77,709 of record NZ_JACAXE010000004.1, on the reverse strand, counting down.
AATTAATCGACTTACGCTCAATTAAAGCAGTTTTTACTGTTTGTTCACGTTGCTTATAATGTGTTTCCATCGTACATAATTGACGCGTCATATCATTAAAAAAGTAGCTTTGAACTTTGCGTCCTTGCTCATCAACGGTTTCACGCGCCCAATGATTTAAGTTTTGCTTGGTTAAAATCAATTCATTTTGCGCACGAGTTAAAGCCACATACAGTACACGGCGCTCTTCCTCTACGGCATCAAAATCGCCTGCTGCCCGTGAGTTTGGATACTGTCCTGGGCTAACATTGGCCACATAGCAGACTTTCTGCTCTGTCCCTTTGGCAGAATGAATAGTAATTAAAGTCACGACATCGGTATCGGATTGGCGTTCAATTTCAGAAATAGATACCGGATCAAGCACATAAGCTTCTAAAAACTCTGCCAATTGATCGTGCTTAGACGCCAGTTGTTTGACCAACTCAAAATCACCTTGGCGACGTGGCCAATCCTTTTTATAGTTCTCCGCCAACTGCGTTTCAATCGCTTGAATGGCCAAGCTCACACACGCTTTAACCTGATCTTTGAGCACCGACATTTGCTTCATGATCAATATCGCTTCTGCAGGCACTTTACCAAACTTCTCTAATTGCTTTGCAATACCATCAATGTCGTGTTCAAGTAGCAATTGCTGTGAAAGCTTACTCGCGCCTACATCCCCCACACCATTCCACAAGGTTAAAAAGCGCATCCAAGCAATGTCATCAAGTGGATTAGACATGAGGCGAAGCAGGCTCATCAGATCTTTTACATGCGCTGTTTCAAGCAGTTTCATGCCACCAATAAAGCGATAAGGCACGTTGGCAGCAATGCAGGCTGCTTCAATACTACGGGCGGCAAAGCTCGAACGTACCAGCACCATGTGATCTGACCATTTGTTGCCTTGTAAATAATGGCGCTCTTTAATATCAATCGCAATCCATTTGGCTTCATCAAATTCATTTGGGAAAATATGCATTTTCGGCTTAATGCCTTCCCCACGATGCGCATCTAAACGTTTGTCATATTTAATTTCAGATTCATCTAATAACCAATTAGAGAGGTCTAAAATTTCTTGAGTCGAGCGGTAGTTTTTTTCCAGTTTAAAGATTTCAGCATTTGGCACTCGCTCTTTAAAATGATGAATGTTTTCAAAGTCTGCACCGCGAAAGCCGTAAATGGACTGCGCATCGTCACCCACGCAAAATAAACTTACACGATCCTTCAATGGCTCTAATAAAGCCCATTGCAAGGGATTGGTGTCCTGCATTTCATCGACCAACATATAACGACAAATCGACGCCACATAATCCACTAAACCATCAGACTCCGCCAAAGCCTTCGCCACAATGGCTAAAATATCATCATAATCTAAAAATGCACGGGCACGTTTGCGGGCTTCGTACTCTTTCATAATGTCCGCAATCTGGTCTTTGAGCGCCAAATATTCGGGCATTTGTTTTTCTAGTGCTTCACTCAGTTTTTGACGGGTATTGCGTGCATAAGAATATAGATCGCAAAGCTCAGCAGGCTTAGGTAAAAAGTTAGGATTTTTTTTATCGTCGCGCCCACGAATCAAGCGAAACATCATATTTTGATCATCACGATCAATAATGGAAAACTGCTCTAAACCAAAAGCTTTTGGAATACGGCGTAGCAAGTACATACAAAAAGTATGAAATGTCGATGCTCGCAAGCCCAGTGCTTGATCGCCCAAGGCCAGTTCAACACGTGCCACAATTTCACTGGCCGCACGACGGGTAAAAGTTAAAATTTGAATTTGATTGGCTGGTACACCTTGATCAATTAAATAAGCTGCACGCGCCACGATGGTTTTGGTTTTACCACAACCTGCCCCTGCCAAAACCAAGCTATGCTGTGCTTCTGTTGTTGCGGCTTGTTTTTGTTGCGGGTTTAATTCATTAATCAGGTTGGCTAAACTCATGGTGTCTCATCATACGGGTTAGGCCTATAGTTTAGCAGAGCTGTATGCAGAAAACTTGATGAACAAAGCTAAGCTGAGATCACAAGAAAGGCTCAGTAGCGGTACAAAAGTGGCTGAATTTCATTTTGTATCAGCCAATTAGTTTATACGTATTTTAAAAATAAGCATAAAATATTATCGATACACTCTGATGGTTTTATTGTCTAGCACTTCATAGCTCAGACCCAATCGCTGAGTAGTCACATCAAGATAAGTTAAAAAATTTTGATCTCTTAAATTGATGGGAAAACTCCTTTTTTTATCCACGCTTTGATCAATCACAACCTTAATCCCTTTTTCATGCTGAATGAGATATGCGGCTGTTTGAATTGAATTATCATTAAATCGAAAAGACGTTTTATTTCCTTGTTTTAATCTGTCTTTCACTTCATGAGTGGCATCCGCATGAGCAAAGCCAAAACTCTGCAGCCCCAACATCGACACTAAAAAGATTATTTTTTTCATCGTTGATCTCAATAAACATTATTTCAGTAATTTAGCTATATTTTCACACGCTTTTTGCAAGTTCATTTCCGCATTTTTGAATGCATCTTCCAAGGCACAATTTGGTGGATTAATCCCAACAATCTGCGTAAATCCTAAATCATAAAGTTCAGCTATACTCTCACCCACCACACCAGCAAAAGCAATTACAGGCTTATTGAACTGCTTCGCCACCTGCGCCACGCCATACGGTGTTTTACCCAATTTGGTTTGATGATCAATTTTACCTTCAGCTGTCAGCACATAATCCGCCTGCGCAATTTTTTGCGCCAGCTTCGTCTGCTCAATCATCAGCGCTATGCCTGATTGAATGGATGCGCCTGCAAAAGCCATCAGACCAAAACCGAGTCCACCTGCGGCGCCTGCACCTTGAACATTGCGTAAAGTACAACCCAGTGTCGCTTCAACCACATCAGCATAGTGGCTAAGGTTCTGGTCTAACTGTTGTACCATCTGCTGTGTTGCGCCTTTTTGTGGCGCAAAGATATAGGATGCGCCATTTACACCACACAACGGGTTATTGACATCACTGGCAATAATGATTTCGGTCTGTGCTAAACGAGGATCGAGTTGGGTCACATCGACCTGTACGACTTGATGTAGATTTCCGCCACAGACCTCAATTTCTGTAGCTTGATCATTTAAAAATTGAACCCCGAGTGCCTGTGCCATACCAGCACCGCCATCATTGGTTATGCTTCCGCCTAAGCCAATAATAATTTTATTTACGCCTAAATCTAATGCTGCCCTGATCATTTCTCCCGTGCCATAGGTCGAAGTCAGTGACGGATTTCGGGCCCTAACTGTCACAAGATGAATACCATTGGCTTTTGCCATTTCAATAACTGCGGTTTTCCCCCCATCAATAAGACCAAAATAGGTATGAATACGTTGATTAGGCAAAGGCCCTCTAACTGTGATTGCATGTGTTTGCCCATAGCAAACACTGAGTAATGCATCCACAGTGCCCTCACCACCATCGGCCATTGGAACGGCAATAACATCTGCATGTGGAATAACATTTAAAATGGCACGTCGCATTGCGTTACAGGCTTGCTGCGCACTCAGACTTTCTTTAAATGAATCGGGAGCAAGAACAAAAGTGGTCATCTCAATGCTCAAAATAAACCTTGTCCTAAACCATAACGGTTTTAAAATAATGGGTATATCTAAATATCAAAAAGGTTCGAAATGTCTCGAATTAACTTGGGTCAGTCTGCAACTGAACTGTATAAAAAAGTTGCCGAACTAGATGCTTTGGCCATGCAAAAAGTCCAAGAAGCACAGTTGAATGAAGGCTTTGCACATTTGCTTAAACTCCGTGCCTCACAAATTAATCAATGTGCATTTTGCATTCGGATGCATGCTCAAGATGCCCTCAAAACAGGTGAAAGCGCAGAGCGAATTGCGCTTTTGAATGCTTGGCGTGAAACTGAATACTATGACCAAGCAGAACGAGCAGCTTTAGCTTTAATGGAAGCCATCACGCTTATTGCCGTAGACCAAGTGCCCGATGCGATTTATGAAGATGCTTTACCCTTTTTAACGGATGCACAAATTAGTGCCATTGAATGGCTAGCGATTGTCATTAATGCATGGAACCGAATTGTGATTAGCAGTCGCTACAGCGTGAAGCCTTAATTGCAAACTAAAAAGAGCGCCTTAGCGCTCTTTTTTACATCTCATTACTTCTAAGCTTATTGATCTGCCGAGCTCTTTGGCAATTCACGGCGAATATATGAAGCCAAAGTCAGATAGTTAATTCCTTGGAATAAAATATCTACCGCTAAAAATAACCCCAACACCCAAAATGGCGCATCAGATGACATTAAAATAATCACGCCAGTAATTAAAGTCAGTAAACCTGAAAATAAAGTCCAACCCCAGCCTTGTATCGCGCGGAATACAAGCGCACTCAAGACACGAATCACACCTGCAACAATTAAGATAATCGCCAGAATATTGGTCAAGATAATGGCCGTTTTGACTGGCGTACTAAAGGCATAATACCCAGCAACCAAATACAAAAGACCAAACAACGCCCAAAGCCAGCGAAACCCACCTTCAAAAATTTTAAATGCGGCCACAAAATGCAACAGGCCACCAATCATCATGAGCACACCAAAAATAAACACCACAGACAGTGTCGCAAAAGGCAAAGCGGCTAATAAGACAACGCCAAAAATGGTCAGTAAAATACCCAAGCCTAAATACCATTTACGATTTTCATGTAATTGATGTCGAACTAAATCATTTCCTACTGTTCTCATATTCTTCTCAAGTCAGATGGCTTTATTGAGTTGTAACACGTTCTGTGCTTAAGCAAAAGTCCAAAAGTTATACACAGTTTTCCATCAAATCATACTTAGGACTGTGGATAAAATTTGAGTTATCCATAGTTAAGGTTTGAGCCAACCGACTTCTTGTGCTGTTTGTGTATTGATCAATGTTTGCGCTAAATGCTCTGGCATTTTACTTTGCGTCGCTGAAACTGGAATATGCCCAGCCATGAGTTCAGCCTTAGCCTGTGGATAGCGCGGTAACTGTTCTGGATACGCATAACCCTGCGGAAAAATCGGTTGCCCCGTTGCTAAATCATACTTATCGGTTGCGCCAAAGGCATGTAAAAGCTCATGTACCAAGACAATTTTATTTTGCGCACTTTGCTTTTTGGATGCGAATAAATTCACTGAGCCGATGCGTCCATTTTCAAGTGCTGTTGAATGCTTTAACTCTCGCGTTTGGCGCGGATCATAATAATTTAGATACAGCGTTAAGCTGGCAGGACCATCACTTTTTTGCTGATTGTTCCATGCATAAAAACGGAACTTTAAGCTCCATAACATGACATCTAAAATATTGGCCTGATCGGGTACTTTGGGAGGCAACTGTTTCAACTCACGTCCTAAACGGAAGTAAAAATAGGTCGGTTGCCCACGAAATTGCTGCGCATAGTTTTGTAAATATTGCTGTGCGCCATCTAAATCTCGCTCCGAAAGATGTTGGATATAGGTCTGGGTTGTCGCTAAACCATCGGCATTAATTGGATGTAATAATACAAATACAGGCTTGTTCCAATCCTGATTTTTATCTCTATACGCGTTGAGAGCAACAATCCCCAACACGATTAATAAGCACAGAATTCTTATTTTTTTCCACATGTTAATTTAAACCAAGACACGATTTACTTTAATATATTTGTTTTTTTCAATATCTTTAAAATCAATCCATCCTGAATGAATTGTCTCAATTGCTTCCTCATAATTTCTTATATTTAAATCTGTCTTTTTTAAGTATTCAATAACATCTGACATTTTTGCCCAACCATCATTGACGGCATATATATTAATTGCTTTTTGAACTAGCCGTATAAAAGAGCTAAAACTACTTTTCCGAAGGTACATTTGGCTACCTTTCATTTTGGTCTCAAACACACCTAGTGCCTTAATTAATGTTGAAAGCTTATCTGATCCATAGTTTCTTGTATCAAAATCAGGCTTTACCGCATTAATATACCCCCCAACTAAACCTAAATAAGCCCATCCACTGTCGTCTGAATTATCTTTCACAGCCTTATAAATCAAATTTAATGTAGCTTTATCTATATCTAATTTTAAATTTTCTTTTTCGAGTTTTTCATTTTTTAATGGCTCTTTAATATTATTCTTACGATCTGTTAGATCAGTTGCCTCTCTCATCTCTTCTTTTTCAACTGTGAGCAGATTTTCAACCGAAATAAATTTATCACATGCTTTCTTAAATGCTTCTGGCGTAGTTTTTTTTCCAAAACCAAAAACAGTAAGCCCGTTTTCACGAATACGGGATGCTAATGGCGTAAAATCACTATCACTTGAAACAATGCAAAAACCATCTAATGCGCCTGCATACAATAAATCCATCGCATCAATAATTAAAATCATATCCGTAGCATCTTTACCTTTTGTGTAGGCAAATTGCTGTACAGGCGTAATTGCATGAGGAAGTAAAACATCTCTCCAATTTTTTAATGTTTCACTACTCCAATCACCATATACTCGCTTGACACTAGCTATTCCGTATTTTGCGACTTCTTCAAGTACCGAAGGTATCGCCTGTATAGATGAGTTATCAGCATCGATCAAAACTGCAAATTTTTTAGTTTGTAATTCCATCTTTCCCCACAAAAAATTATTTATTTCAAATTGTTGCCTTTATTTATATTGCCATAAAAAATGCCGGCAATCGCCAGCATTTTTTACATCTTAAAATTTACGCTTCAATCCACTTTCCATCTTGGTAAACCAATGACCACTTGGTTTGTTTCCCTTCAGGCGTTTCAGAACCTACATATTGTGCTTGGTTCTTACGGCTAAATTTCACCAAGGTTGGATTACCTTCAGGGTCTACATCTGGTGCTTGTAAAATAAACTGATATTTTGGATCCAGTTGTTCTGCAACACTGCGTAGCTCGGCTACTTTTGGCGCACGTGTTTCACGAATTTTCGGGAACTTGCTAGCAGCCAAGAATAAACCTGCAGCACCATCACGAAGAACAAAGTAGTCATCGTGTTTTACTGAACGGAGATGTTCCATCTTGATTGGATCAACACGCGGTGGTGCAGCTTGACCATTCTTCAGCACTTTACGCGTGTTATCACAACTTGTGCACGCGAAATACGGGCCAAAGCGACCAGTTTTCAGTTGCATCTCGCCATCACATTTGTCACATGGAATGGTTGGACCATCATAACCCTTAATTTTGAACTCACCTTCTTCAAGCTCAAAACCATTACAGTCTGGGTTATTACCACAAATATGTAATTTACGACCGCCGTCAATCACGTAGCTGTCCATCGCTGTTTCACAGATCGGACAGCGTTTTTTCGACATTAAGTCCGCTGTTTCTGCTGCATCATCATCAGATAATGCCGCTAAGGACTCAACAGGTGTTAAGTTTAATGTGCCTTTACAACGCTCTTTAGGTGGCAAGTTATAGCCTGAACACCCTAAGAAAACGCCCGTCGTACCCGTACGAATCTGCATTGGACGTTCACATTCTTTACAGTGAACAGCTGCAACTTCTACAGGTAAGTTACGGCGCATACCGCCTTCACCTTGCGCATTGGTTAAACGTGTTTTGAAATCACCATAGAAGCTATTCAGTAACTCTTTCCAATTACGCTCGCCATCTGCAACTTTATCCAGCTGACCTTCTAAGTCTGCGGTAAAGTCATAATTCATTAGGTTATTAAAACTTTCATCCAAGCGGTCTGTCACAATCTCACCCATCTTCTCTGCAAAGAGACGACGGTTTTCAAGCTTCACATAACCACGGTCTTGAATGGTTGAAATAATAGCGGCATAAGTCGATGGGCGGCCAATGCCTTTTTTCTCTAACTCTTTGACCAATGATGCTTCAGTAAAGCGTGCTGGTGGCTTAGTAAAGTGCTGTGATGGATCTAACTTTTCAAGTTTAAGCACTTCACCGACTTTCACCGCAGGCAACAGTACATCATCATCAGATTTGTTTTGCCCACGTACTTTGGTAAAACCATCAAACACTAAGGTACGACCTTTGGCTTTAAGTTCTACGCCATTGGCATCCACTAAAATAGTCGAAGATAAATATTCTGCTGGCGTCATTTGGCACGCCACAAACTGACGCCAAATGAGGTCATATAAGCGTTGAGCATCACGCTCTACACCCACTAAGCTATCGCCTTTTAAGCCCACAGTTGAAGGACGAATCGCTTCATGGGCCTCTTGTGCACCGGCTTTGTTGCCATAACGATTTGGCTTGGCTGGTAAATACTTCTCACCAAACTCAGACTCAATATGGCCACGAACCATATTTACCGCATCATCACTCAAGAATGTTGAGTCTGTACGCATATAGGTAATAAAACCTGCTTCATACAAACGCTGTGCCAGCATCATGGTTTTCTTCACAGAGAAACCTAAACGCGTGCTGGCTGCTTGTTGCAATGTTGAAGTGATATACGGCGCACTTGGATTGACCTTGGTTGGCTTATCTTCACGTGCTGAAACGGTATAGTTGGCATCTTTTATCAGATTTAATAACGCATCAGTTTGCGCTTTGTTCTGAAGTTTAAGTGTTTTGCCATTTTGCTTTACTGCTTCTAAGCGAATGTCATCTTTTGCAGATTTGGTATCTGCAAAGACTTGCCAGTATTCCTCTGGAATAAACGCACGAATATCTCGTTCACGCTCGACCACCAGCTTAACCGCAACAGACTGTACACGACCTGCCGATAAACCACGGGCAATTTTTTCCCACAGCAATGGCGAAATCATAAAGCCAACAACACGGTCTAAGAAACGACGTGCTTGCTGTGCATTCACTTTGTTGGTATCTAAGCGCGATGGATTTTTAAAGGCTTCTTGAATGGCATTTTTGGTGATCTCGTTAAATACCACACGCTGATAACGTGAATCGTCACCACCAATCACTTCTTTTAAGTGCCAAGCAATCGCTTCCCCTTCACGGTCCAAGTCCGTTGCGAGATAAACCTCGTCAACCTGCGAAGCAAGCTTTTTCAGTTCTGAAACGACATTTTCTTTACCAGGAAGCACCTCATAATGCGCTTTCCAATCATGTTCTGGGTCAACCCCCATACGATTAACCAAAGCATTTTGAGCTTTTTCAGCCTTCTGTTCATCGGTTAATTTGGTACGAGTTGCAGGTTTTTTTTCTGCAGTTTTTGCTGAACCACCTGTTGGTAAGTCACGTACGTGACCCACAGATGATTTAACAATGTAATCCGAACCTAAATATTTATTGATTGTTTTCGCTTTTGCAGGCGACTCCACAATCACCAAGGCACGCTTCTTACCAGCTTCGGGAGATTGCGCTGTGCTGCTTTTTGATGTGGACCGAGGAGCGTTCGCCATAATTAACCATTAATCCTGTTTTATTTAAATAATTAAAGTTCAGCCAAAGAATGTAAATATGCTTTCATATCTTCAAGCTGTGTTGCTCTGAGGTCTGATTCTTCATCCCAGAATATACCCACACAGTTCGCCTGCATATCAATAGCATAAATGCCCTTTAATGCAACGGGTAAATCCTTAAACTTGTCGTCGCCATACACCAATTCTAGTTTTTGATCGACCACACGCGCACGCATTAAGGGCAAGCGGGCATCTGGAATTAAAACACTGTAGTACGCCACCATACTGGCACGTTTCTCAGACGCCATTGGGATTTTTGTCCACTCTGGTGCGGCCACCAAACGCGGGTGCAAAGACATTTTTCGCGCCTTATCACGCATAATGCCCAAAGCCTTTTCACGAGGATTGACCCGAAGTCCAAAAATAGACCCTAACACAAACACAACAATGAAGACTGTAATCCAAATTCCAGTATTTTCCATAGCACAACCTTTACGTTCCTTTATTAGAGTTGCACAAGCACAATATAAAAGGCAAGATCAAAATAATTAATGCTCAGCTTATTTGTTCATTTTCGATAAAATGAATCCTTTGATTTGCACGGCTTTTGTGCCATTCCACCTTTTCTTCACACAGCGTGTCGTCTAAAAAGGCCTGTCCTCTAAAAAACTGGCCTATGTTAAAACAAGCTTTTATTCGCGTTCTGTGACAATCACGTAAAACACTGATGATTTATTGGGCATCTCTAACAACCAGCGAAATCGTAGGCATGAAAAAGGCGATTTTTTAAAACCGCCTTGGATCGACATGCGCATTAATTTAAAAACATTTCATGGCTATAAATGACTTCATGACCATTCCAATAAATATAACCTTTATCCAATAATTCTTTGAGTAATAAACGAATATCAGATTGCGGGAACATTTCACTCAGCACATCACGTAGCGCATAAATATCTTTGGGTTTTTGCGCATTTAACAGGTTAAGTTTTTTAATGACTTCCAACTGTACGGGGTCAACTTGCGCAAAGTTGCGATATAAATCCAGTACTTGTATATCAGAATCCCCTACTGATTGTTCTTCGCCTGTAGGTTTATTTAGCTGGGCCATAGCGTCACTTAAATTGCTCACAGGTGCAACCGATTCCGTTTGCTCTAAATCCAGTTTTAGCCACTGTTTGAGTATCTTTTTACGGAAATTCACCTGCTCATCATAGCGCTTTACAATTTTCAGGTTAATCAACATTCCCACCAAATGCTGTGCTTTTTCTGGCAAAACTTGCAAGATGTTTTCAACTGAATTTCTCAGTGCTTCAACCGTATTTGGCTTACCTGTCATTTTACCTAAAGCATCGCAATATTTTTTCACCAATTGCAAATGTGGTTTCGCCTTAATGGTGCTTACACTCGGCAAATGATGCGGTTCGCTGTGAGTGGCAGGTATGTCTTCTTGAATTTGAATTAAGCTACATGAAATATCTGCATTACTCAGCATATCTAATAGCATTTCGCTACTGTCCATCGCCGAGATAATTTCGACATGACTGTCTGACTCCAATAAAGCCATTAATTGCCCAACCACAACAGCATATTCAAATTCTTTTTGCGCCGCACTTGGCGTGTCTAGAATAATAATCTTCCCACTGCTGACCCAGCTTGAAAATTCGGTTAAATCCTCAAGCGAATATTCAAAATATCCTTTGCAATTCAATAGATATAAAACAGGATAATGTTCAATAATTTCGCGCAACAGACTGGCCGTTGGCATATTATTTTCTAAATCAAGCAATACGGCTTTGGAACTCATAATCAGAAAAATCGTGCAGGAATTTTATTCAGATGCGCATTACAGCGGTACATACCGCAAAGGTCAAGCGATCTTATTCAGGAATTGTAAATCATCATGAATTTAGCAAATGCAATGTCAAACACACAGAAGCGTTTTCCATTGAAAAACGCGCATCTATGATATTTATTCGCATTTATCCAGTATGTATCTGGCCATTAATAGTGTGGTGGGCGATTGGTCATTGGATCGAAGGCTGCAATTCCTTCAGATAAATCTGCAGACTCAACGCGCTGGTAAAGTAGCTGCATCTGCTTCTTTAAATTAGCTATTTCCACCGATTGAAGTGCGACTTGATCATTCAGTTGTTCAACTAAATCGTCTAAAAATGCAATTCGGACTTGCAAATCTTCAATGGGTGCGGAAAATGACGCCTGATTATCCAAATTCTGTTGTTTAGTCATTTTAAGTCCTCATTTGAGATTTTCAGGAAACATTATGGCCTATATTACTTTAAGGGATGTCCAACTAGCGTTTGGTGGACCTGCCTTGCTCGACGGCGCGAATTTTAACTTAGAACGCGGCGAACGAGTGTGTTTGATTGGCCGTAATGGTGAAGGTAAGTCTACTTTACTTAAACTGATTGAGGGAAGTTTATTGCCCGATCATGGTGAAATTGCGCTACAAAACGGCATCACCATTTCGATGTTGACGCAAGATGTACCCATGTCATCAGGTAAAGTTGCAGATATCGTTGCCGAAGGTGCGGGTGAAGCAGCCGCAATTTTAAAAGCCTACCATGAAGCCAGCGAATCATGTGTACTGGGTGATATGGATGCTTGCGAACGCATGGGCGAATTGCAACATCAAATGGATTTACATGATGGCTGGTCACTTGAAACTAAAGTGAATGCCATTTTAAGCAAAATGGGCCTAGACCCAGAGGCAGACCTTTCAGACTTATCTGGTGGTCGTAAACGTCGTGTGCTCTTGGCACGTGCTCTATTAACACAACCTGATGTGTTATTACTCGACGAACCAACCAACCATTTGGATGTTGAAAGCATTGAATGGTTAGAAAAGTTCTTACTCGATCAAAACAATTTAACTTTATTGTTTATTTCGCATGACCGTGCATTTGTCGACAGTCTAGCTACACGTATTGTTGAATTAGACCGCGGTATTTTGCGTAGCTATGAAGGTAACTATTCACGTTACCTCGACCTCAAAGCACAGCAAATGGAAGCTGAAGAAAAGCAAAATGCACTGTTTGACAAACGCCTAGCTGAAGAAGAAGTCTGGATTCGCCAAGGCATTAAAGCGCGTCGTACGCGTAATGAAGGCCGTGTTCGTGCTTTAAAAGAACTTCGCGAGCAATCCAAAGCACGTCGTTCACAACAAGGTAAAGTGACGATGGCGACGCAAGAAGCGAGTCGCTCAGGCAAAGTGGTATTCGAAATTGATAACCTAAGCGTACGCTTTGGCGACAATGCACCAATTATCAAAGATTTCTCTGCATTGGTATTGCGTGGCGATCGTATTGGCTTAGTAGGTGATAACGGTGTGGGTAAAACAACACTGATTAAAGCCATTTTAGGCGAGCAAGAACACACTGGCGTGGTAAAAACAGGTACGCAACTTGAAGTGGCATACTTTGACCAATTACGTAATGCACTTGATCTTGAAAAATCAGTAAAAGATAACGTATCTGAAGGTTCTGATCATGTCGATGTAAATGGTAGCCGTCGTCATATTTACAGCTACTTACAAGACTTTTTATTCTTTCCAGAACGTGCGCGTACGCCAGTAAAAGCACTGTCTGGTGGTGAACGTAACCGTATCTTATTGGCTAAACTCTTACTTAAACCATCTAACCTCATTGTGATGGATGAGCCAACCAACGACTTAGATATGGTGACCTTAGAGCTGCTTGAAGAAATGCTCGGCAACTACAAAGGCACTTTGTTGTTGATTTCGCATGACCGTGCATTTATGGACAACGTTGTGACCTCTACATGGGTATTTGATGGTAAAGGCACCATTGATGAATATGTGGGTGGTTATCAAGATTATTTAGAGCAACGTCCAGATCAAACAGTGGTTGATCAAAAAAGTGCTGTAAAAAAAGCCGTAGCTAAAGCGGAAGCTGCAGCCACTGCTCCTGCAAAAAAAGTGAAGTTGAGTTATAAGGACCAACGTGCACTGGATCAACTCCCTGCCGAAATTGAAGCCTTAGAGCAAGAGCAAGCACAGCTTTCTGAAAAGCTTGCAGATGGCTCTTGGTTTATGAAAGATGCAGATGCAGCGACTCAAGCTTCACAGCGTTTGGCTGAAATTGATGATCTGATGTTAGAAAAAATGGAGCGCTTAGAAGAATTGGAAAATATGACCAAGTAATTCTACGCACACAAAAAAACGCCACTTCACGTGGCGTTTTTTTGTGAACTGAAAAAGCGATCTTCTAACAGCACATTTTGCTTCAAAATAAGCCTTAAGATTGCATTAAGATGATGGACATCTCGCATTCACTTTAACTTCAACCAATCCACTGATTTGGCCCAGCCTAGGACCCGTATGCATTCAAAAGACTTTGCCAATACCGTGTATGTGGTCAAAATTTTATCTTGTGCCATTATCATGGTTTTACTGGCATTAATTTTTGATAAAGACAAAGACACCAATTTCTTTTTATGGGGCTCATTAACTGCATTTTTCACCCTGCAATATGACTTAAAACAAAAAAATTAACTTTAACCAAGTCACGGGCAATTTTATTGGCTCAGTGGTCGGAATTATCATTTGGATTGCCATGTCCAAAGCCAGTTTTTTACACCTCTATTATATTAATTTGGAATACTTATTTTTGGTGATCGGCATTACCCTCACCACCATTATTTGCGTAAGCTGTAAGGCCAGCCAATTTACTGGCATTGCATTATCGAGCTTTTTGATTGTCACCGTGTACGACGTTGGTCACCACACAATTGATGGCGCATTATTAAGAATTGCCTACTGCTTGATTGGCTGTCTTGTCGCTTTTTTAATTGAAAAAATTTCCTTAGCGATTTTGAGCAAAATATCACATCTTAGTTAAATACATATTGAAAAGAACCTGATTGGTGATTCTGACTTCAATCAACTTTGGTTTTCATCCCAAAGCTTGCTATGGTGCAATGCAGAATGCTGAAAAAGGATGGAAATATGCACATTCGTGATCAAATTGTCTTAGTGACTGGTGGTGCACGTGGACTCGGTTTAGCCATTACACAAGCACTGATTGCAGAAGGCGCAAAAGTGGTGGTGAACTATCATTCAAGCCAACACACAGCGGCGCAATTGATGGCACAGCACCCAAAGCAAGTATTTGCAGTGCAAGCCGATGTGACCAACAAAGCCGAAGTTGAACGTTTATTTGCACAAGCTAAAGCACACTTTGGGACAGCCATTCATTCCGTTGTTAACAATGCTTTGGTACATTTTGAATTTAATGGTGATGCACGCCCAAAGCTAGAAGACCTCACTGCTGAAGGCATGACGCGCCAATTTGATGGCGCTGTATTGGCTGCACTCTATACCACACAAGCAGCCCTTGCCGATATGAAACAAGCAGGCTTTGGCCGCATTGTGAATATTGGAACCAATTTAGTCCAAAACCCTGTCGTGCCTTATCATGACTACACCACCGCCAAAGCTGCATTATTGGCTTTTACCCGTACAGCAGCGCAAGATTTGGGCCAATATGGCATTAACGTCAATATGCTATCAGGTGGTTTACTGCAAAGCACCGATGCCAGCAAAGCAACGCCAGATTTTGTTTTTGACTTAATTGCATCTTCTACCCCGCTACGCCGTGTAACCACACCAGACGAATTTGCCGCTGCGATTCTCATGTTCTTATCACCTTATTCACGTGCGGTAACAGGTCAAAACCTCATTGTTGATGGTGGCTTAGTCAAAGGTTAAAGCAAGTCGCTATTTTCAACCTTGTGTGCAGGTTGAACTTTCTCTTTCAATTCAGCTTCATGCTAAACTGAATCCTATATTTAACCTGCATACCCTTCTTTTTTATGAGCCAACAGCCAGATTACCAACCCGGTGAATTTCAGTGGTCCTTTTTATTGCCCCAATATTGGGGAATTTGGATTGGCATTGTATTCCTGATGATCTTGGCCATTTTGCCTTGGGCCATTCAGCACCGTTTGGCCAAAATCTTGGGCAATACAGCATTTAAACATTTAAAGTCACGTCGTAAAACAACGCTACGTAATTTAGAAGTTTGCTTTCCAGAATGGTCAGCAGAAGAAGTTCAGCACAATGCTCGTCAAGTTTTTATCGATCAAATGATTGGCATATTTGAAACCCTCAATGCATGGTATAGCCCGCAGTGGTTTAAAAATCGGGTGAGCATTGAAGGTCTAGAGCATCTGCAACAGGCTCAAGCCGAAGGCAAAGGCGTATTACTCTTAGGTACGCATTCTACGTTGCTCGATGCAGGTGGTTATCTATGCGCTCAATATTTTGAACCCGATGTGGTGTATCGCCCGCAAAATAACCCACTGCTCGACATGCTGATTTACCGTTGCCGTAGTACCATTTATGCCAACCAAATTGATCATGACGATATGCGTGGCTTAATTCGCAATTTAAAAAATGGCCATGCCATCTGGTATAGTCCAGACCAAGATTTTGGACTCAAACAAGGCGTGATGGCACCGTTCTTTGGTGTTCCTGCTGCCACGGTTACGGCGCACCGTCGCTTGCTTAAAATTTCAAAATCAGTGGCTATTCCACTGTATTTTTACCGCACAGGTGATATTAAAGATCCGCGCTATCATGTTTTACTTGAGCCGATTGTAGACAATCTACCGAGTGAAGATGAAGTCGAAGATGCAATTCGTGTGAATAAAATTATTGAAAATCAGCTTCGTATTGCGCCCACTCAATATATGTGGTTTCACCGTCGCTTTAAAAGTCGCCCAGAAGGCTACGACGAAATTTACTAAAACACTTACCTTGATCAGTAGAGAATATTCATGAAAGTCATGCAGCTCTTACCCGAATTAAACAGCGGTGGCGTAGAACGCGGCACCTTAGAAATCGCGCGTGCCTTGGTTGCAGACGGTCATGAATCTTTGGTGGTGTCGCATGGTGGGCGTTTAGTCAACCAATTAGAAACGGAAGGCTCTAAACATTGCACTTTGGCAATTCATAAAAAAGCGCTCTCTAGCCTGTGGCAAATTCGTCCATTACGTCAGCTCATTGAAGCAGAACAACCAGACATTCTACATGTACGCTCACGTGTGCCTGCATGGCTGACACATTTTGCGCTCAAAGGTATTCCTGCACATAAGCGTCCGCACCTGATTAGTACAGTGCATGGCTTTTACTCGATTAATCGCTATAGCCAAATTATGACGCAAGCCGAAAAAGTCATTGCGGTATCGGACAGCGTGGTGCAGTACATTCAGGATAATTACAAAAACTGTCCCCCCCAAGATATTGTCAGAATTTTCCGCGGTATTGATCCTGTGGCCTTCCCACATGGCTACCAACCCTCAGCCCAGTGGATGATCAACACCTATAAAGATTTTCCACAATTGGAAAATAAATTTTTAATTTGCTTACCAGGTCGGATTACCCGCCTCAAAGGACATGAAACCCTAATTGATTTGATGCAACAACTGCATAGCCAATATCCACAGTTACATGCAGTGGTTGTCGGTGGTGCAGATCCTAAAAAGGCAGCCTATTTAGAAGAAATGCAAAACACCATTGCCACGAAAGGACTCACCGAGCACATCACTTTTGTGGGTCATCGCTCAGATATTCGTGAATGGCTGGCATTAATTAATGTGGTTTTATCTTTATCAAATCAAGCCGAAACTTTTGGTCGCACCGCACTTGAAGCCCTGTCTTTAGGTACGCCCGTTATTGGCTGGAAGCGTGGCGGTGTTGCAGAAATTTTAAGCCGTTTATACCCACAAGGTCTGATTAATGTAGATGATCAAGTGGCATTAATACACGCCATTCAACAACACATTGACACGCCACAACAGGTCGCAGAAGTCACAAGCTTTAGCTTAAAAGAAATGTGTGATCAAACTTTAGCGCTGTACAAACAAGTTGTTCAGGCTTCAAACTAACAAGCTCATAATCATCAAAAGCCGACACATAGCTGTCGGCTTTTCATGGTCTGATGGCTTTCAAATAGGGTCTTCGTTAAAAAAGCAACCTTGTTTCAACTACCCAAAAATCTACCCACGCCAAACGCGATAATACGCACTCAGCCAAATTAATAAGGGCATCAGGCTCATGTGGAGTATATTCCGTACACTTTCAGTGACACGCCAGTAGCCACGTTCTAAAATATCGTGCCGTGCCCCAAAGAGTTCCAAGGCCAAAGCCAGTCCGAGCACAGCCCAAATGGCATAATGTGATTTCAGTTGCCGCTGATGACACAGTGCAATCACAAAGAAAATAACCAACCCTAAATAAATATGACCTGCATCGGTCGATAAATGTGCCCACTGCTGAAAAGATATCAACCCTGTGCTCAGGCTCTGCATTGCCATACTCCATACTCTTATTTTTGTGTCGTACTTTTTTTCGAGCTTATTTTAAGCCGCAGAGATGACATAAGAAATACAGACTATCGATCTATTCTGGATCGATAAAAATGGGATGTTTAAAGCACAAAGCATGTGAATGCCGATAATATTGTACATAAAGCAAAGCCCGAGTTTTGCATCCTGCATAACTCGGGCTGATGAGGTTGTGCTTTCACAAGTTTTATTATTGTTTTTTTTCAGTGGCGTTCCTTTCCTGCATCATATCCATGATGACTTGATCCAATCGGCGTTGTCTTCCATAGCTGGGATGATCCATTCCCGATTCCTTTTGCCGATGAAATTAGAATATGTCAATACGTTTAAACTGACCATTCGTCAGAGTCCTAAAGACTTGTAAGCCATTTCCTACATCGTGTATAGCGCCAGTAAAATATCCGTCGACTGTAGCTGTTTTTGAACTGCATCTTAAACCGCCCAAATCGTGTTTTATGGCTTATAGTCCTGTGCAATTTCATCCGTCACAGGCTTTTCCTCACGCTCTGCTTTTTCAATCCCCTCCTGAATCGCTTCTTGTGCTTCCGCTTCGTCATCATCGGTTTGTGTCAAAGACTCTTGCACATGTTCGAACGCCCGGCCCGTCTGAAGGACGACATATACAGGAAAATGATCTGAACCCACATGTGTTACGCGTTCCATGTGGACCAAGGCAAAATCAGTACTATGAAAAATATGATCTAAAGACCAGCGTAAAAATTTATAATCCGCGTGAAAGGTATTGATATATTTACGACCAACACGCGGGTCAAGCAACCCACTAATACGCTGAAATAACCGTGTTGTTCGCGACCACGCTACATCGTTTAAGTCTCCCATCACAATACAGCTTTCATCTAAATCTTTAATTTGATCACCCACAATTAGCAACTCTGCATCTCGCAACGTGGAGTCTTTGGCTTCGGTTGGGCTCGGTGGTTTGGGATGCAAGCAATACAGTTTCACTAAATTGCCTGACCGTAATTGCACGGTGGTATGAATGGATGGAATTTCATCGCTCAAAATGAATTTAACTTCAGTGTCGCGCAAAGGCAGACGACTATATAAATGCATGCCATATAAATTATCCAGTGGGACAGGCACTCGATACGGATAGTCTGCCTCAATGGACGATAAAGCATTTTGCCAAGTTTGATCAGTTTCTAAGGTCAGCAATAAATCGGGTTGATATTTCTGTACTTGCTCAAGCAATAAGTGATATTGAGTATTCGGTGTCAGCACATTTGAAACCAAAATCGAAATTTGCTGTTCGGGATTGAGCTCCGCCTCCGTCACTTGCTTGACTTGTTTTTTCCACAAGAAAGTATATGGCAGCACCATTTTGAGTTGATATGCTATTGCTGCCATTAGCAGTAATAAAATCACGCTACGACTCAGCGCCCAAGGCGCAGGCCAAAACATTAGTAAAAGCCATGCAATTGCACCTAATGCTAGAAGTTGTAAACGTGGAAAATCTGCACCACGAAACCACCATTCATCACGTGGAATCAAGGACCAAAAGCTAAGCCAAATAACAATTAGGGCCAGACCCTCTATCCAAAACATCTACTGCACTCCTTATATTCTAATTTTTTTATTCATTTATAAATTAATATCAATTTTGCATGTAACATAAACAAGATATATTGCACAATATAATTGCTGTTTTGATTATGCAGCTATTGCAGTTGAGCACCCTTTTGGTACACTCAAACCCCTTTTAATTTTTTAACGCACCGAGGCAAAGTGACATGAAAGTAGGTCTGGTCGGTTGGCGCGGGATGGTTGGTTCTGTCCTTATGCAACGTATGGTTGAAGAGAATGATTTTGCTCATTTTGAGCCGTTCTACTTCTCTACCAGTAATGCAGGTGGTGAAGCCCCTGTATTTGGCGGTAAGACCGCCCCAGCACTTATGGATGCAACAGACATTAATAGTCTGAAGCAAATGGATGTCATTATTACTTGCCAAGGTGGCGACTATACGACTGACGTTTTCCCTAAGCTAAAAGCTGAAAACTGGGCAGGCTATTGGATTGATGCCGCATCTACCCTTCGTATGGATGATGAAGCAATTATCGTACTTGATCCAGTAAACTTAAACGTCATTAAAGACGGCTTAGTGAACGGTACAAAAACATTTGTGGGCGGTAACTGTACCGTTTCATTAATGCTTATGGGTTTAGGCGGTCTATTCCAAAATAATCTTGTGGAATGGGCAACGTCAATGACTTATCAAGCCGCTTCTGGTGCTGGCGCGCAAAATATGCGTGAGCTGATCACTGGTATGGGCTACTTGTATAACAATACTAAAGATTTGTTAGATGACCCACGTTCACCAATTTTAGACATCGACTCTAAAATTGCACAATTACAACGTGGCGAAGGGTTCCCATCTGCAAACTTTGGTGTGCCTTTAGCAGGTTCATTAATTCCTTATATCGACAAGCAACTTGAAAGCGGTCAATCGAAGGAAGAATGGAAAGGTCAAGTTGAAACCAACAAGATCTTAGGCAATCAACAAATTGTTCCTATTGATGGTCACTGTGTTCGTATTGGCGCAATGCGTTGTCACTCTCAAGCATTAACCTTGAAATTGAAAAAAGACGTACCGCTTGATGAAGTTGAAGACATATTACGTAACGCCAACCCATGGGCGAAAGTTGTACCAAATACACGTGAAGCTTCAATGACTGATCTAACACCTGTAGCTGTAACAGGTACATTGTCTGTTCCTGTTGGTCGTTTACGTAAGCTCAATATGGGTAAAGAATATCTAGGTGCATTCACTGTTGGTGACCAATTACTTTGGGGTGCTGCTGAGCCTTTACGTCGTATGCTTCGCATCTTAATCGATTATAAAAATGCTTAATCAACATTGTTGTTTTTAAGCTGAAAAAGCCGGTCACATTTGATCGGCTTTTTTTCTGTACTAATCTTGTTAATGTTTTACAATTCTTAAACATCCCGTTAATCTATTCACTTTAAACACCGCGCAATTTGAATTGAGCTAAAAATTAAGATGACTGTCTATAACAAATTAAAAATCGCCATTTTAGCTATACTTGCATCACAGCCTTTGCATGCCATTACGATTGATCCGATTCAAATTCAATCTGCGCCTGGGGAGCTGTTATATGCCGAAATCAACTTTCGTCAATCCGATTCAAATCAGCCTTTGCAAGCCAGCCTAGCCAATGCTGAAGACTTAATGCGTATGGGTGTAGGCCATCAACCTCCAGGCCATTTAAACTTTTTTACTCGTCGAGACAGCGCTGGCAACGGTGTCATTACCATTACTTCGTCACGCCCAATGACCGATGCAGAACTCAACATTGTGGTTAAAGTGACCGAAGGCAATGCCATTCGCCTGCAACACATTAAAACACCATTAAAACGCAGTGCGGGACAAAATCCCTCTCTCGCCAATCTCAGTCGAAATGAACGACCACTGGCCCCTTTGATCATTCGTAATGAAAATGAAATTGGTCTGAATTTACCCGTCAGTACGGCCTATACAGCAAAAACACCCAATTCAATCCAGAAAAATGAAGCACCACTAAGCATTAGCCGCGCTACACCACCAAGTTTAAATAACAGCAGTACACCAACTTTAGCTTCAGTTACACCAGTGGCTCAAGCTTATGCAGTTCCTGCGCCCATGGTCAAAGCGGTAGCCCCAGTCACACCAATTTCCCCAGTACAAAAACAGACTGTTGCATCTGCACAAGCACCTACACCTGCGCAAACTGTAACCAAACCTAGCAATACGGCTGAACAACCAGCAACAAGCGTAGCAGCAAAGCCAGCAACAAGCATGGCAGCAAAGCCAGCAATGGGTCAGGTGTCTCAAGATCCATTGGTTAAGCAGTTTGCTGAAGCCAAAGCCGAGCAAAAAACCGCTCCAGCTACACCAGCACCAGCACCAGCACCAGCACCAGCAAATGTAGCACCCGTGAGCAAAAGCCCAGTATCTGCGCAAACACCGCCACCAGCCAAAGCAGAATATGTGGTGCAATCAAATGAAACCCTTTGGGGTATTGCATCGCGTTTAGCGACTGCGCAAAACCGTCCAATTGACGAAGTGATGAAGCAAATTAAAGCCAGCAATGAACATGCCTTTATTCAGGGTGACTCTAACCGCTTACGCCGTGGTGTAGCGCTAAATTTAAACAGCACTGCACCAAGTAAAGAACAACCGAAAGTCAATGCAGCAGCGCTAGCAAAAATTCCATCTGCACAATCAGGTAAAGCTAAATATCGCCTGAATCAAGCTGAAATGAGCCTGATTTCAGAAAATGAGCGCGATTCTGCTCATACAAGCGCCAACAAAAACACAGAAAAAAACCAAACTTCGGACAAGTTGTCATTAAAAATTATGACATCGCGTGAAAAAACCGTTAAATTACAGAGAAACGTAACGCAATTAGAATTGGCGCTAAATCAGAAGGATCAAAGAATTCAATTATTAAATACTCGCTTAGCACAGCTGGAAGAAAAACTGAAAGCACAACGCGCTGCGAAGAAGCCAATACACTAAAAATTGCAACATGAAGATTTTAAATGGATGAGTTCACTGAACCAAAGCTCTATCCACAAGGGGTTAAAATATGCTGATTTATGTGATTCCATTAGTGATTGTCGTGATTGCTTTGGTATTTTTAAAAAAACGTCAAAGTGCACAAGAATCAGATAAAGCGAATGCACAAAAGGCTAAGGCAAAAAAAGCAAGTTCATCCGCTAAAATTGCCCCAAATCGTACACAAGCTGTAGAAGCGGCAGTAAAACCGACAACGACGGCTTTAAACGATGACACGCGTAAAAAAATTCAAAGTTTAATTGATGAACGTAATTTCTTTTCAGCTGAAGCACAAATTAATCAGGCACTGAAAAAAGATAATACCCAACACGAACTTTATTTGTACTTGCTCGACATTCATATTTTACAAAAAGATGAATTTGCAATTAGTCAATTAATTAGTCATGTTCGCTCACTTGAACTTGATGACATCATTGCACAAGCCGAAGCAAAACAAGCAAACTTCGACAAAGCACAAAATAAAACTGTAGATACTATTGCCTTTACAAGCCCTACAGAACCAGCAAGTGCTGCAAAACCACAAGCACAAAATACTGCTGATTTTGATGCTTTAATGGGTAGCCCTTCAACTGCACCTGAGCCAAAAAAAGAAGCGACTCCAGCGCCAGTTGTGGCTACACCCGCTGTAGAAGAAATCAAACCTTTAGACTTCAACTTGTCATTTGATTCTGTAGCAGCTAAACCTGCTGAAGTGGTTGCTGAAAAACCTCAAGAAGCACAAACGCTTGACTTTGCAGCACCAGAAGTTGCACCTGTAGCGAAAGTTGCTGAAGCAGCACCAGCAGCTGAAATCAAACCACTCGATTTCTCTTTAGACTTTGCACCGCAAACAAGCCCTGAAGTTGCACAGCCAGAACCGACGGCTGAACCAGCACCTTTAGACTTTTCGTTTACGACAGAAGAACCTGCTACAGAAGCACCAAAAGCAGAACCACTCAGCTTTGATTTAAGCTCAATTGGTGCTCAGCCAGAAGTAGAGCTTGCACCTACTGCACCAGCATCTACAGGCGTGAGCTTCGACATTAGCCAAGTGAGCACACCTGCATCAAGTACAGATCAAAATGATCCATTGGTACAGTCATTTCCAGAACTTTTGGACAGCAATGAAATTACGCTCAATCTAGAATTAGCAGCCCAATACATCCAATTAGGTGCATTTGATGCCGCGCGTGAAATTTTAGAAGAAAAAGAAAGCGAATACACTGCTGAACAAATTGAGCAAGTCAAACTGTTACGCAATCAAATCGCTTCTTAATAGAAATCGATTTAAACTAAAGCAGTCTCCATGACTGCTTTTTTTATGATGAAAAAAATAGCCTTAATCTATATGGGTGGTACTTTTGGTTGTGTCGGTGAACCGCTCAGCCCAATGCCTGCAGCGGAATTTATTCCCCAACTACAACATGTTCTGCCCTTACATGTACATATCGATTGTTTTGTTG
The DNA here is from genome assembly GCF_013391565.1 of Acinetobacter sp. SwsAc6. NCBI lineage: Bacteria > Pseudomonadati > Pseudomonadota > Gammaproteobacteria > Moraxellales > Moraxellaceae > Acinetobacter > Acinetobacter sp. SwsAc6. Next base: position 53,884 of record NZ_JACAXE010000004.1, on the reverse strand, counting down.
CACCAGTCATCCGTGATAGCAGTGCATGTACCGCACCTGATTGGCTGTTACTGATCCAACAGATTCAAAGCTTACAGTTACAGCATTATCAGCATTTCGTGATTATTCATGGTACAGACACCCTCAGCTATGCGAGTGCAGTCTTGGCACGATTTATTGCCCAATCTGCACATGTTATTTTGACAGGTAGCCAATATCCTTTACTGAACGTACATGGAACGGATACGCGCGAATTTACCGATGCAATTTCTAATCTAAATTTTGCTTTAGATCAGGTCTTACAAGTTGAAACTGGGGTTTATTTAGCATTTCATCACAAGCTCATTCATGCTTCCACAGCCCTTAAAACACATACTACAGAGCTCGATGCCTTTAGTGGACAACTCAGCGGACTAGCTGTCAATACCGTACCCACAGATGCACTGATTGTACAGACAGCCCATATTGAAAAAGCTCGTGCATTCAATTGCATTAGTTTAATGCTACAACCCGTTGGCGTCGCACAGCTGGAATACAACTTAAAAGCACTGTCTGCTCAGCCCCCTCATGTGTTGATTCTGCAAGGTTTTGGTACAGGAAATATTGCCGTCAATGATCAAGTCGTGGCGCAAATAAAGTACATCCAACAACAAGGCTGTGCTGTCATTCTGACCACCCAAGTTCCATTTGGAGCAATCGATCAACGCTATGCAGTCAGCCAGTGGGTGCAAGATGCCCAGATTCTTGTCAGCAATTGTGCCGGCCATGCAGATCTATATGCAAAAGTCTTACAAATGTATTTACAATACGACGCCATAGAACAATGGCATGCCCATTGGTAACATTGATATAGACTGAGGTGAGTATGCAGCGTTTTGCAGTGGGAATTGAGTTTAATGGTTCACAATATCGTGGCTGGCAAACTCAACAGGCAGGTGTGATTAGCCTCCAAGAAACCATTGAAAAAGTACTCAGCACAGTCGCAAATGAGCCAATCGCACTGCATGGTGCAGGACGTACGGATGCGGGTGTACATGCCACCAATATGGTTGCCCATTTTGATACCCATGCAATACGTAGCATTCATGGCTGGATTCGTGGCTGTAACAGCCAACTCCCCAAAGACATTTCAATTCAATGGGTACAAGAAATGGACATGGACTTCCATGCCCGATTTAAAGCACAAGCACGCCGCTATCGCTATGTCGTCTATAACCATCCTGTACGTCCTGCTTTACTACATAAGCAAGTCACCCACATACATGCACCACTAGATGTTGCCAGCATGATCCTGGCTGCCAGCAAGTTTGAAGGCACGCATAATTTTGAAAGTTTTCGTGCTGCTGCCTGCCAATCAAATCAGCCAGTTCGTACCGTCAGTCACTGTCGTTTAATTCAACATGGATGCTATTTGGTCTTAGACATTCAAGCGGATGGCTTCTTACATCACATGGTCCGTAACATTATGGGCTGTTTGTTAGAAGTGGGCCAAGGCATGTATAGCATCGATCATATCGATACAATTTTTGCTGCCGAAGATCGTTCAGCGGCAGGCGTGACTGCTCCGCCCGACGGTTTGTATTTCATTCATGCAGATTATCCTGAGCAGTTTCAGCTTCCTACAGCGCCACTTGGCCCGCATTGGCTAAACATGCCTGAATAATATGTACTTTTTACTGGTTCTGCCCTTAAAAGAAGTAAAAAATGCTGTCCAAAAATCCATTCGCACGAGTTTATTGAGTGGGTGCACCATATAAAAAATCCCTCCATTCAGGAGGGATTTCATGCGTTGTTTTTAAGATTTAACGTTGCTTACGCTTACGATATTCCACTGGGGTTTCGTTAGTCCAACGCTTAAATGCGCGGTAAAAGGTACTTGGCTCCGAAAAGCCGGTTAAGTACACAATTCGCTCAACACTTTCATTGGTATTGGCCAAGAGTTTTTTCGCTAAACGACAACGGTAATCCGACAAAATCTGCTGAAAGCTAGTATTGGCCTCTGAAAGCTGGGTACGTAAACGACGTGGCGTAATATTTAGCTGTGCAGCCACGGTTTCTAAGGTTGTTTCACCGCTTTCTAAGGTTGAACCAATAGCACGACGTACCTCACCCACCAAATCATAGCGCGCAAGTTCTTGCAGTTTTTCGATCGCAAGTTGTTCATGTAACTGTAAAAGCTCAGGTTCAGCTTGCCACAGTTGATAATCTAAAATAGCAGGGTCAAAATATAATCGTGTTTCTTTTTGCCCTAAGCTCACTGGGCATTCATAAACACGGAAATATTCATCATCCGGCGCGCCCTGACTAAAATTAAAGTCGATATAAATGGGCTGGAAACGCCCTTCAGTAATAAACTTAAAAAAGCGCAATACACCCGACATCGCACATTCAGAAAAATGACGATTAACGATATTTTCTGCCCAAGGCTGATGACCATTGGTTAAATAGCAACGATCATCCTCTATGACCAGTTTGGCATGAAAAGCATCACTAATTAAGCGCTGATAGGCCAATGCACGCTTGAGACCTTCACCAAAATTTTCTGATGAAATAAACAGGTGCTCAATCACCTGCCCGCGGTACAAAGGAAGGTGTTCACCCAGATGTAAACCAATATCTGGATCTTTGCTGACTTCTTCAGCTGCCACCCAAAACGCGTACTGCGCACTTAAAGGTGTACGATCATTGGCTTCAACCTGCTTCAGTGCAACACCAGCTTTGGTTAAAATATCTTCCGTCGGCAAACCCGCACGACGAATCGCTTGGTAGCCCAACCGCAATACTACGGATGCATCAGTTAGCTGACCCACTCAAGAACCTTCCTTGTATGTACTTCATTTATACTCAAATGCTTAATTTTAGATTAACTGTGATTGACCAAACTGACAACTATTCTACAAACATTTTTGTTGAAAAAGTTTAACCGCACTGTTCGCTTATTTTACTTGCATCTGATTATTCTGACGGCCGTTTCATCTTGTTTTATGCAAAAAAATTGACTATAATTTGCGCCTTGCTAATTTATTCATTCAGGTAGGCTATGGCCAATAAAGAGGAACTCATCGAGTTCGAAGGCGTTGTCACCGAGACGCTTCCTAATACTATGTTCCGTGTACGTTTAGAAAACGGTCATGAAGTGATTGCTCACATCTCTGGTAAAATGCGTAAACACTATATTCGTATTTTGACTGGCGACAGTGTTAAAGTAGAAATGACACCTTATGATTTGACTAAGGGTCGTATCACTTATCGTGCACGCTAAGTTTTAGCGAAGCAGAAAAAGCCACATTATCATGTGGCTTTTTTTTATGCAATCGATAGAATACCCCGTATATCAAGCAGACTTAGTTCAAAGCACTGCTTTTACAGCCAATGGTCTTGCATTCACGTAAGCGCTCTAACAACCAATGATTACGCTCCTGTGTGGTTTCTAGACGGCAATTCACATTTACGCCTGTATCCGTCGTACAGTTTGCATCACGCTCACGAATCCATTGCAGTTGAGAACGCTTTAGCGTAGTTTTTTGCTTGTCTGATAACTTAGCCCGCAAAGCCTGATAATTCTTATTTAATTCAGCATCAGCACTGGCATAGACTTTATTGGTGCAATAGATATCATCGTAGGTATTACGCGCACTGTCGCAATTGTCTGCATTGGCATAGCTGGTCAGAAGCAATGCGCCAAGCAATAAGATCTTTTTCATTTTATTCATCCAAAATCATTGTTTTTATCTTATGGGATTCACCTACACGCCATTTTTAAATCGCTTGTAAGATGCCTATTCATTTTAAAACATGCCTACAATATGGCGTAAGAAAAAAATTGTATCTTCATTCCACTTCAAGCATCGTAGCTCATTCAAGTTAACCGTTTATCAAATCACTACATAGTTATTGTGTTCAACTCCATACACTGGTTTGCAATTAGTCAGCATGAGATATGCTTATGAATTTTAAAATGACCTTAGGCCAATGTGCGCTTGCCTCTGTGCTTTTTGGCTGTGCCAGCACCCCTGTGATGAATGCGACTGAGCGAGAAAAATACTTAGCACAATTTGTGGGTCAAAGTAGTAGCTATATTCAAAGCCATTTAGACTTAGCCAAACTTGGCTATCAAAATGCCACTGCCCCATTCGTACAGCAAAATACATTAAGTTATACCGTGATTCGGCCGATTAGCATTCCTATTCCAATGGCACAGAATCCTGCCTTAGGTGCAGGTGCCGGGACTGCAGTGCCTATTCCAACACAAAGCTATGATGCAAGTCTTCAATGCGAAATTCGTTTTCAACTGCAAAACCAAATTGCGACTGCGGTACAACTCAGCGGACGCACCTGTTAATGGGTATTAAACGCCCTACTCCCCCCAATGATGTCCATAAAAAAACCGAGTCTCTAGACTCGGTTTTTTAAGATCAATAGAACTTAGTTCAATGCAGCTACAACTGCTTGACCCATTTCTACTGTACCCACTTTATTCATGCCTTCAGACATGATATCTGCTGTACGTAAGCCTTGATCCAATACCGAGCCTACTGCATCTTCAATGGCTTTTGCTGCAGCTTCTTCACGGAATGTATAACGAAGCAACATGGCTACAGACAAAATAGTTGCCAATGGGTTTGCAAGGTTTTGACCAGCGATGTCTGGTGCAGAACCGTGGCAAGGCTCGTACATACCTTTGCCGTTTTCATCCAAAGATGCAGATGGCAACATGCCGATAGAACCCGTTAACATCGCAGCCTCATCAGACAAGATGTCGCCGAATAAGTTAGAGGTTACAATCACGTCAAATTGTTTTGGTGCACGTACCAATTGCATTGCTGCATTGTCTACATACATGTGTGACAAGTTAATTTCTGGATACTGCTCTTCTTTCAATGCAGTCACTGTTTGTTTCCAAAGTTCAGTCACTTCAAGTACGTTGGCTTTATCTACAGAACATACTTTACCACCACGTAAGCCCGCCAATTCAAAGGCTACTTTTGCAATGCGCTTGATTTCAGACTCTGCATATACATCAGTGTTGAAACCTTGCTTCTCACCATTTTCTAATTCACGGATACCGCGTGGCTGACCAAAGTAGATACCGCCAGTTAATTCGCGAACAATTAGAATGTCCAAGCCAGCTACGATTTCAGGCTTCAGGCTTGAAGCATCCGCCAATTGCGGATACAAGATCGCTGGGCGCAAGTTTGCAAAAAGGTTAAGTTCGCTACGTAGTTTTAATAAACCGCGCTCAGGACGAATTGAACGTTCAATCGTATCCCATTTAGGACCACCTACCGCACCAAGCAGTAAAGCATCTGCTTTTTTGGCTTGTTCAGATGTCACTTCTGGGTAAGGTGAACCATGCGCATCAATTGCCGCACCACCTAATAGACCTTCTTCCCAAGTCAAACCTAAATTGAATTTTTCATTCACTCGGGTAAGCACTTGTTCTGCAGCTTTTACAATTTCAGGACCAATGCCGTCACCCGGTAAAATCAAGATATGTTTTGACATGAGTTTTTCCATTTTATGTGCCAATTATACGTGGCAATTGATTACAATTTTTTCTCTACAAACTCACCAAGCCCCGTCAGGACATTGTAGGGTTTGCAAAAACGTCGAATAGTTTTCTGTTCCATTTTCAAATCTACACACAAAGGATCTGGCGCGGAGGCCTCTAACAAGCTCGCTTTGTGTTTGGTTCGATCACGGTACATCGTTAAGGTATAATTCGCTTTGGGTTTAAACGCATGAATCACGTGTAAACGCTCAGCTTTATCAGGCGATATCGGGTAAAACCGAACAACTACTTCATGCTGAACAGGAGTCACTGAAAGATAAACCGCATTCGGCTCTTTCAACGATTTTCCCTGTATACGCACAATACCCGCCTTGATTGCTTCACGCTCAAGTTCATTATGCTCTTTCATAATGAAGGTCTGATCTAAACGCTCAAACTGACAGCTTTCTGTACCTGCACAATAAATAAGTGCATTATTTTGCGTACTTGCAGATTCTTTTATATTTTGAACCTGTATTACCTGAACGCTTTGGCAAGCGCTCAACGATCCAATTATCGTGAGCCCTACTGCCATGTGTGTGAGTAACTTTTCCATGTCTGAACCCAGTATAAATCTGACATTTGTATATTGTTATGCCTAGATATTAGCAAGAGTTCAGCATGGTGACTATGCATTCGTCACTTCAATTGTTAAGCTTTTACGTCTGCAAATACCCAAGGGCGTGATGCTTTGGTTTTAGCTTCATAAGCTTTGATATCATCAGCGGCTTGTAAAGTTAAACCAATATCATCCAAGCCATTCAATAAGCAATGCTTACGGAACGGATCAACTTCAAATTTAAAGCTTTCGCCATTTGGCGTACGTACTTCTTGCGCTTCTAAATCAATCGTTAACTGATAGCCTTCCGATGCAGCACATTCTTTAAATAACTGATCGACAATCTCTTCAGACAAGATCACTGGCAACATGCCATTTTTAAAGCTGTTATTAAAGAAAATATCTGCATAGCTTGGTGCAATCACCGTACGGAAACCATACTCTTCCAATGCCCACGGCGCATGCTCACGGCTTGAACCGCAGCCGAAGTTCGCACGTGAAATTAATATGCTTGCACCTTGGTAGCGTGCTTTGTTCAATTCGAAATCTGGGTTAATCGGTCGTTTTGAAATGTCTTGACCTAAATAACCTTCGTCTAAATAGCGCAATTCATCAAATAAGTTTGCACCAAAGCCAGTACGCTTAATCGATTTTAAAAACTGTTTTGGAATGATTAAATCTGTATCGACATTGGCACGGTCTAAGGGTGCAACGATACCTTGTTCAACGGTATATTTTTTCATGCTGTTTGCTCCTATTAGCCCAAATTAAAACGAACGTACGTCAACAAAGTGACCCGCGATTGCAGCAGCAGCTGCCATTGCTGGGCTCACCAAGTGGGTACGACCGCCATTACCTTGACGACCTTCAAAATTACGGTTTGAGGTTGATGCACAATGTTCGCCTGGCTGCAATTTATCTGCATTCATTGCCAAGCACATTGAACAGCCTGGTTCACGCCATTCAAAGCCAGCTTCGATTAAGATTTTGTCCAAGCCTTCAGCTTCCGCTTGCGCTTTTACCAAACCTGAACCCGGAACAACCATCGCTTGTTTGATTGTGCCTGCAACTTTTTTGCCTTTGGCAACTTCAGCTGCTGCACGAATATCTTCAATACGTGAATTCGTACAAGAACCAATAAATACACGGTCTAATTGGATATCAGCCAATGCCTGACCTGCATTTAAACCCATATAGCTATAAGCACGTGTCCAGTCATTACGCTGCACGTCATCTTTAGCCTGATCTAAAGTTGGAACAGCTTGAGATACAGGAATCACCATCTCAGGAGAAGTTCCCCAAGATACTTGCGGCTCAATCTCTTCACCTTGCAATACAACCACTGTATCGAAGTGTGCGCCTTCATCAGATACCAAAGTATTCCAATATTCTACTGCTGCATCCCACTGCTCGCCTTTCGGTGCATAAGGACGGTCTTTTACATATTCAATGGTTTTTTCATCGACAGCGACCATACCAACACGCGCACCGCCTTCGATTGCCATGTTACATACAGTCATGCGGCCTTCGATCGACATATCACGGAAAACTTGACCGCCAAATTCAATTGCGTGACCTGTACCGCCCGCAGTACCAATTTTACCAATGATGGCTAAAACCACATCTTTTGGTGTTACGCCTTGACCTAATTTACCGTCAACACGTACCAACATGTTTTTCATTTTCTTTTGAACTAAGCATTGGGTTGCCAATACATGTTCAACTTCCGATGTGCCAATACCGTGCGCCAAGCAGCCAAATGCACCATGTGTCGCAGTATGCGAGTCACCGCAAACAACCGTCATGCCCGGTAACGTCAAACCTTGTTCAGGGCCAACCACGTGAGCAATACCTTGACGTACGTCATTGATGTCAAACTGCGCAACATTAAAAGTTTTACAGTTGTCATCCAAAGTTTGTACTTGGATACGTGAAGTATCATCTTCAATACCCGCAATACCTTCAGCACGTTCCTTAGTAGAAGTCGGTACGTTGTGGTCAGGTGTCGCAACGTTCGCGCTTAAACGCCAAGGCTGACGACCTGCAAGCTGTAAGCCTTCAAATGCTTGCGGCGATGTTACTTCGTGCAATAAATGACGGTCGATATACAGTAATGAAGAGCCATCATCTCGTTGTTTTACTAGATGGTCATCCCACAATTTGTCATACAATGTTTTTGCTTTTTGGGTTTCGCCTGCCATGTCGATTTGCTCCACTGGACTGGGTAAATTCTTTCATTAACATTGATTATAACCACGTGTTCACATAAATCTAATTTATCATTTTTATTAGTTTGTAAACTTTTTGGAATTGTTTTGTTTGCTAATTTCACGCTTAAAATCGCTCAAAAATAAATCTAATTTTCCGATCAAAAAATATCAAAAAATCACTTTTACAAAGTAAATGAGAATCAGTATTATTTACATATACCAAGCGAACACACTTTTTAAAGGAACATCATCATGGCGAATATTCAGCAATTTGTAGAAAACAATCAACGTATGTTTAAAAAGACCTTAAGCTATTACATCATGCACATTACCGTTGCCATGATTGTCGGTTATGTCGTGACAGGTAGCTTATGGATGGCCATTACTTTAAGTTTAGTTGAACCTACAGTTCAAGCAGTTGCATATTTCTTCCATGAGCGTATTTGGGATAAAAAATCCGCTGTTGACAATCAGGAAGCGAGCGCCCAAGTCTAGTGTGATTGCAAATCACTTTGCTTGATGTTGTTCACGACCACCTACGGATGGTTTTTCTATTGAAAACGATTTAAATCGACTACTGCGAATTTGTTTTCGAAACAATATTTTGTATCAAACCAATTTAGTGCTTTTGCTAAACCTAAGATAAGACTAAGAGTAAATATCTTAAATCTTCTTCTACTTAATACACAAAGGTCCGATATTTTTTAAACCACGAATCCAGTCATCCAATGCCATCTATTTACGTCCGCATATCCTGCTAGCGTTTGACTTTTGACATGTAAATTTGGGTTAAAATATAACAAGTGATTTTTTTCTTAAAGCAATGCATGAAGCATTCCCTATAGATGCTTCATTTGACAAATAAATTATTCGTTCATCACCACAACTGATGTTCTCAATGTTCAGCAATGCTTCAACAATTTTCCCTGAATAGGGATTGGGTGGTGTTTGGTCGGAACTTTCTGTACATAATCACGTCGAATTGACCATGTCACTACACCTTGCTGGAGCCTCTGTATTTTCGTGATTTATCCACCGATCACCCTAAAATGATTATTCATTGATTTCATTTCTATTTTTGCCAATTGGATAAGTTTATAGCAAACAATTACACATTTCCTTTGATTTATTCTAATTTTTTCTAAATAATAAAAATAAGCATAAATTTTCTTTATGGGTGATTAATATGAATCTTGCTGCATTCGAAGCCTTTGTCAAAGTCATGGAAACAGGCTCTATTTCTTTGGCTGCAGATCAACTGTTTATTACCCAGCCTGCGGTGACCAAGCGAATTCATAGCTTAGAAGAATATTTTGGTGTAAAGCTGTTTGAATCGGCTGGTCGTGGTGTACAAGCAACGCATGCCGCACATTCACTGTTACCTAAAGTTAAAAACTGGCTCAATGAATTGGGAGATATTCACCATACATTAAGCCATGAACAAGGCCAGATTCAGGGCAAGCTCAAAATTGGTACCAGTCATCATATTGGCTTACATCATTTACCTAACCATTTACGTAATTATGTACAAGCCTACCCAGATGTGACTTTAGATGTGCATTTTGTCGATTCAGAACAAGCACATGAAAAAGTACTGGCAGGTGATTTAGAACTGGCCTTTTTAACCTTACCTCCACAAGGTGATGAGCGTCTAAAATATGTCAATATTTGGCAAGACCCATTGGTGTTTGTGGCTGCGCCATTTCACCCTCTTGCACAGCAAAGCCATTTAACCCTTGAAGATTTAATCCAATATCCAAGCTTGCTTCCTGCTGCGCAAACTTATACCACCCAAATCACATTGGCTGAGTTTGAAAAGCAAGGGATTAAACCTAAAATCACCATGAGTAATAATCCCTTAGAATCTATTCGGATGTTGGCATCGATTGGTTTAGGTTGGTCTGTACTTCCAAAAACCATGATTAACCAAGACTTAAAGCAACTCGATATTGATTTGGTCATGCACCGCCAATTGGGCATGGTCTGGCATCCTGGCCGTACACAATCTAAAGCCGCTGAAGCTTTGGTGTCGCTCATGAAGCAACACTTGGCTTAAGCCCGCTTATTGCATCAGTTATATGCCCCACAGAATTGTGCATTAAAAAAACGGCCTAAGCCGTTTTTTTAATGTCTGTTTGAATGACTACATTAATACTCAAAATTACTCATCCCTTTTCGTTTTAGTTTGGATGAATCATTGGCTTTATGCAAAATGTGCAATAAAGACAGCAACAAAGATAAAAGCCAACAATACCCAAGCAAGACCTAAATTGGTACCACCCGCTTGCTCAAGTGCCTGATTTAAATGACTGGCTGATAACTGACGACGTACTTTGGCAATTTTTTGTTCGGCAAATTTTTTATACAGACTGTTTCCGACTAAACCTAAGCTCACCGACACCGCTATTCCAACGCCTTTGGCTTCAAATTTAAACATATTTTCGAGTATGCTTAACGTCACTAATAACGCGACGACCAGCGTACCATAGCCATACATTTTGCGATAAAACAACCAGATCACACCAAAGACAAATGCGCCCCAATTGATTCCCGCAATATGTTTCGTTGCAGTTAATTGCGAAAATGCCTTTTGATAATAATGCTGATATTTTTCTTCACCTACGAAACATTGCATGAGTTGTTCATCGTGATAACGCAATGCCGTTCTATGGCTTAAGGGAGGGGGTAAAACACTGGCTTCTTCATTCATCTCATTGTCCTTATTCTTATATTTTAGTTATCGCATTTGCTATACAACACACATCAAATCATCAATGTGATGTAAAAATTATTCAAAAGAAAAAGCCTCTGTACAAGTAAAACCCGACAGAGGCAAATACAAATTTTAGGGACTTTACCAATACCAACTGAGTACTTAAACTGAATCCTCATGTAAAGACTCATTTAACTGATCGACAATGATGGCCCACTCACCATCTGAGGCTATTTTTTCGGCCAAAAACTGACGTTGCCCCTCATTCCAATAATCAGCCTGTGTAATTTTAGTGTGCGCATTGAGTTGATGGGTCGCAATAAACAAAGCTATTGCTTGTTCGCTTGAATCTAAGCCCAACTGTTCAAATAAGTGGGTCATTCTTGGTCGTACACTCATCTTGTTCTCCTTATTTTTACCCAATCAAAATATCAATTATGCTGTCATTAAGGATATAACATGGAACGTCCAAGCACTCAATTTAAACTGCGCTTATTGTCACCCACTGATTGAGAATACATGCATATTCAATACGCCATGTGCTTCAGTCATTTAGCATATCAATACTGTAAAAAAGGTGTCGTTAGCATGTAGCCCACAACCATTTGTATACCTAACCATAAAATCGGTTGGCTCCACGATGTGCCCCCAGACTCTGCAAAAACCTGCGGACTGTACTTTGGCTGATGTTGATAGTCATGGACTTTTTCTTGTGCAAAACGCGCATATAAATCTGACCCGATAAAGCCATAAACCACATGTGGCAATACAGAAATACCCAACAAAATTGGCCACGGAAGCCCAATAACAGCCCCAAGCATGCCGAGAAAAAACAATATCGACAGCAATAAAAAAAACTGTGCGTACATTTTGCGGTAAAGCAACCAATAGGCCCCAAACAACAAACCGCCCCAATTAAAACGTGTAGGATTTTGCAATGCTTGTACATACGCACTTGCGCGAGGGCCAACAAACATTTTAAACAATGTGGCTGTAGAAACAGAACTTGCACTCGATGTATGGGCTTCAGACTGATGCGTCAATTTAAAAGTCACTCTTGATCATTGGATAATGTGTCCATGTAGGCAAAACCACTTCAAGCAAAGCAATGTATTGAAGGCACTGCTTTACTTAAATGACGGTTTTCGATGTCGTGTGATGTGTATTCAACACCACTTTAAAAAAGCATGAGGGTCTTTAAATTGACCAATCTTGAATTTCCCAACCCTGCTCTTTAGCCAAAGCTTCAAGGCGGTCATCAGGATTTACCGCAATTGCATGATCTGCATATTCCAATAAAAAACGGTCGTTAATTGAATCTGAATATGCCCAAGACTCTGTCACATCACGCCCTTGTAGCCATTGATCTAAGCGCGCCAACTTGCCTTGTTGATAACATGGAATATTGGTCACTTTACCAGTGTATTTTCCGTCTTTCACTTCTGCATTGGTGGCAATGACCTCTTGAATGCCAAATTCATGAAAAATAGGCGCAGTAATAAAATCAGATGTCGCTGTAATGCCCACCAGTTGATGACCCATTTCTTGATGTTTTTGAATGGCTTTAAAACCCTCAGGGCGCATTTGAGGACGAATCACTTTTTGCATAAATAACTGATGTAATTCTGTTAAATAGGCATTGTCATGCTGTGTTAAAAATTCAAATACAAATTCGTTATAGGCAATCGGATCAAGCTGACCTTTTTTATAATCTTCATAAAATTTGTCATTCATCGCACGATGATGAATTGGATCTACCAAGCCCTCATTCACCAAAAACTCCCCCCAAGAATGGTCAGAATCTGTATTTAATAAGGTGTGATCAAGATCAAAGAGCGCCAATTTCATGAAAATACTCGTAAAAGCTGAAATTTAAGAAAAAAATTGTAAATCTATCTCCGCTAGTCGATAGAAATTCGTTAAGATCATAGCAATTTTAACATTTTTACACTTTGCTTTTTTCGAGCTGGATTAAAAATTCATGATCCCCGAAGGCAAAGATATAAATTACACAATATTTAGGTAGCCAAATGATCGACTCAGAAGGTTTCCGACCGAATGTCGGGATCATTTTGGCAAACGATTTTGGACAGGTTTTATGGGCAAAGCGCATTGGTCACAATGCTTGGCAATTTCCGCAAGGAGGTATTCAGCATGGTGAAACCCCTGAAGAGGCACTCTTTCGTGAACTCCGCGAAGAAGTAGGCTTATTGCCCGAACACGTCGAAATTATTGCGCAGACTAAAGGGTGGTTGCGCTACCGTTTGCCAAACCGTTATATACGCATGGACTCAGATCCAGTATGTATTGGTCAAAAACAGAAATGGTTTTTGCTGAAGCTGACGGCTTCTGTCAAAAACATTCAACTGGATTTGTCTGATCCACCTGAATTTGATCAATGGCAGTGGGTAAGTTATTGGTATCCACTGGGACAAGTGGTCAATTTTAAGCGCGATGTATACCGCAAAGCGATGGTGGAACTATGCAATCAGTTGCCCCAAAAAATATAAAAAATCGCAACACATTGCAGATTTTTCAGAGAACTATTGATATAAATTAAATGTCATAACAAAGGAGCAGGCCCGATGTCGAATATGCAACTGGATACCCTCAGACGCATCGTCCAAGAGATTAATGCGTCAACCAGTTTGCATGAATCTTTAGATATTATGGTCAAGCAGGTTGCTGAAGCCATGCATGTCGATGTCTGCTCTATTTATTTGCTCGATGAGCGTAATCATCGTTACCTACTCATGGCCTCTAAGGGTCTTAATCCTGACTCAGTTGGCCATGTTTCACTAGACACCAATGAGGGTTTGGTTGGGCTGGTGGGTCAACGTGAAGAAATTGTCAACTTAGACAATGCGCCAAAGCACGAGCGCTTTTTATACCTTCCAGAAACTGGCGAAGAAATCTATAACTCATTCTTAGGCGTACCTGTCATGTACCGCCGAAAAGTAATGGGTGTGCTGGTGGTTCAAAATAAAGAATCTCAGGACTTTTCTGAAGCAGCTGAATCTTTCCTCGTGACGCTCTGTGCACAGCTCTCTGGCGTCATTGCGCATGCACATGCTGTGGGCAATATTGACGTATTCCGCAAACCGAGCAACTTGCCTGCCTACAAAACTTTCCAAGGGATTTCAGGTTCTGGCGGTATTGCGCTTGGTCGCGCAGTCATTCTATATCCACCTGCAGATTTAGCTTCTGTGCCTGACCGCGAAGCTGATGACATCAGTGAAGAACTCGAACTCCTCGATCATGCCATTGATTCGGTGCGTCAGGAAATTCAGTCTCTAGATGACAAAATGCAAGACGCGCTGATGGCCGAAGAGCGTGCGCTATTTAGCGTGTTCCTGCGCATGTTGGATGAAAATGCCCTCCCCGCAGAAATTAAAGATGAAATCCGTGACGGGAACTGGGCGCAAGGTGCTGTACGTAATGTGATTGATAAGCACATTGCGCTGTTTGCGCAAATGGAAGATGACTACTTACGTGAACGGGTCTCTGATTTAAAAGATTTGGGCCGACGCATTTTGGCTTTTTTACAAGAAGCCGATGCCAGTCACCGTGAAATTACCGATGAAAGCATTTTAATTGGTGATGAAATTTCGACCGCCGCTTTAGTGGAATTACCTGTCGATAAGATTGCAGCCATTGTGACCACCGAAGGCGCAATGAACTCACACATGGTCATTGTGGCACGTGCATTAGGTATTCCGACTGTGGTCGGCGTGACTGAATTACCCATCAATACGCTCGATGATGTTGAGATGATTGTGGATGCGCATCAGGGCCGTGTCTTTATTAATCCACCACGTCGCCTGCGTACACGTTATAAAGAAATTCAAAAAGAAGAAGAACAGATCGCCAAAGATCTCAAGCAGTATGAAACCAAAGATGCGATTACCCCTGATGGTGTAGCGGTACGTTTATTTGTGAATACTGGTCTGATGATTGACGTGGTACGCGGTGTACAGCGTGGTGCTAAAGGTGTAGGGCTTTATCGCTCTGAAATTCCGTTTATGCTCCGTGACCGCTTCCCTGGCGAAGAAGAACAGCGCACCATTTACCGTCAGCAATTGAGTCACTTTGCCAATAAACCTGTGGTGATGCGTACCCTCGATATTGGTGCAGACAAAGATTTACCTTATTTCTCCATTGAAGAAGAAAACTCAGCATTGGGCTGGCGCGGTATTCGCTTTACCCTCGATCACCCTGAGATTTTCTCTTCACAAATTCGCGCCATGCTCAAAGCCAGTATTGGCCTGAATAACTTGCACATTTTACTGCCTATGGTGACCAGTGTCAGTGAAGTTGAAGAAGCACTCTATTTACTAGACCGTGACTGGCAAGCTGTTCAAGAAGAAGAACAGGTGAAAATCACCAAACCGAAAATCGGTATTATGGTGGAAGTACCAAGTGTGCTGTTACAAATTGAAGAATTTGCACATTTGGTTGACTTTTTCTCGGTGGGTTCCAACGACTTAACTCAATATTTATTGGCGGTAGACCGAAATAACCCACGCGTAGCCAATGTCTATTCGCACTTACACCCTGCCGTATTAAAAGCCCTCACCCGCTTGGTGCAAGAGTGCCATAAATACGATAAACCTGTGAGTATTTGCGGTGAAATGGCTGGCGATCCTATTTCGGCCGTATTATTGATGGCAATGGGCTTTAATACCCTGTCGATGAGTTCAAGTAATATTTTGCGGGTGCGTAAAGCCATTTGCCATGTGCCAATGACCGATGCACAAGCGTTACTTGAGCATGTATTAAAAATGAACAATCCACTGATGGTGAAAAGTTGGATGGAATATTATTTTAGAACGCATGGCCTAGGTGACATGGTCAAAGCCTCTACACGTATTGTGAGCCCTTAATTCACGGGCTCAGCTTATTTTTCATGGCAGGTGCCTATGGATTTTATTCTGTTTTTAGTTTTTGCAGGTGTGGTGTTTTATTTTAACCAAATCAAACCACGCCAAAATCAGCGCGCGAACACGGAGCTCGAGGAACGTGCACCCCAACAGGTGCTACGCCAAAAACCGATCAAAACAGAAACATCATCACCAAGCCCTACCACATACTCGCGTCAGACGATTGAACGCCCACGCATGCCTCCTTTACACGGCATTGAAATATCAGCAACCCAATGCCGACGCCTAGGTAAGGATGATCCTTCAGTGATTGCAGCCCAGTTAAATAAAGCGTACTCGACTGGCACAGGCCATCCCCCTTCTTTCTTTGATCAGCTTAAACAGCAGTTAGAAAAAGTGGCTCAATCTGCCCAAGAGCATAGTCACTCAACATCCCCGACAGCGCCAACCTTAAGCAAACAACTCCATAAAATCTTTGATGATTTATTTTCCGAGCAACGCCCACGCTAAATTCAGCGTATATAACCTTATAGACTCAGAACTAAACGCAGTTACTGCTTGCAATACCAGCAAATAAAACGCTATAAAATCAATACTATTCAATCATTCACACACAACTGAAGTGACACTATGAATGTCGGTATCTTGTTATTTAATGAAGTAGAAGTCTTAGATTTTGCAGGCCCTTTTGAAGTCTTTTCAATTTGTAGCAATGCAGAGCAAAAAAAATTATTTAATGTATTTACTGTATCTGAGCACGCTCAAATTAGTGCTCGCAATGGATTGCAAATCACCAGCCATTACACCTTAGACACTGCCCCGCATATTGATATTCTTGTGATTCCAGGTGGACTTGGGGCCGAAACTGTCGAAATGTATAACGTGCCACTCAGACAATGGCTACTGCAGCGTCATGCACAGGCTCAACTGACTTTTTCGATTTGTACCGGTGCATTTATTTTGGCAGAAGCTGGTTTGCTAAATGGTTTAAAAGCCACAACACACTGGATGGACATTGCACGACTGACGCAAGATTATCCGCACATTGAAGTACTCAGCGATGTGAAATATGTTGATGAAGGCAAAATCATTACTGCTGCGGGGATTTCTTCGGGGATCAATGCATCGCTTTATATTGTGGCCAAATTGCATGGCTTAGAGATTGCGAAGCAAACAGCGAAACGTATGGAATATGATGCAGCATTTGTTTAATGCAGATATTCAAGCGGAAGAATTCAGCAGAGTGATAATTTAGAAAATACACTGAAATAAAAAGGGAGATAATCATTCGAATATCCCCCTTTTTTGTGCTTTGCATAGCCACGTTTGGCATTTTTCTTTCGATCTACAAAAGTTTGGCTTTTGTTAAAATCGTTCATGTGTTTTGCCACAAAGTTGCGAACTTCAACTTCGGGCAGGACTTTTTTCTTTGCCATTTGCATTCACCTTTTTGCCTATGTAGCACCCTCGTGCTGTAGTGCATATATTGGGCAATTTTTGGCAAATTTCAAGCCTTATTTTGAATGCCTTTAAAATAAGCTCGCATAGACTGGCGCCATTACATTCAGTTCTTTATACAGCAGACTGACCGCCAAAAAGCCCATTACACAGGCCAAGCTACGTACCAGCATTTTCTGTACATGTAGCGGTTTGAGCACTTTCTTTAAACTGAGCGAACAGAAAATATAAAGCCCGCCAATGAATGCCAAAGTCAGCAAAGTCACAGACATCAGCATCGGGCTTTTTTCCTGCAAAGACACCGAACCAAAAATCGCAGGTACCAAAGCCAAATAAAAAGAAATGGTTTTCGGATTACTCAAGGTAATGAGTAAACCATCTTTATATGCCGAAAAGGTTTTACCCAAATTCATCTCATTTGAGCTTGCTAATAAGTCCCCCTTAAAAGTCCAAAATTGGTAAGCCAAATACAGCAAATAACAGCTTGAAAAGACGATCAAATAAAATGAAAAATTCGGGCTAAGCTGATTGATATAACTCAATAAAAAAATCGAAGCAGACAAGTAAATCATATCTGCGGTCATCAGGCCCAAGAGCATGACCATCCCAGCTTGATAACCTTGCGATAAGGTTTTAAACATGAGACCTGTCATACCCGGCCCTGGCAATAAAGCAGCCAAAAACAAAGTAAAAATATAAGTCGAAAGCTGTGTGAAATGTTCCATTTTGCAAAGGTATGATGAGCAATGAATGGCACTATTTTTGAATAATTTTATGGGTAAAACTGATCTATTTATTTTATAAAAAGCACATAAAAGGGTATAAATAACCTATAAATTTATTTTTAAGGTGATTTATACCAATGAGCCTTTTAGACAAGACAGATGCCAAAATTTTAAAAATCCTGCAAGAAGATTCACGCACGACCAATGCCGAACTTGCCAAACAGATTGGCATGTCGACCTCACCCTGCTGGCGTCGGGTCAAGCACCTTGAAGACACGCGAGTGATTAAAGGTTATGGTGTCTTATTAGACCGTAAAAAAATTGGCCAAGGCGTGATGGTGTTTATCCGCGTGTCGATTGATAGCCATAGCGAAAAAGAAGCCAAAAAATTTGAAGAACGTGTGACTGAGTTGGAGCATGTGGTCGCGTGTTATAGCGTGGGCGGTGATGCAGATTTCTTGCTACAAGTCGTATCACCGGATTTAGACACTTATGCTGAGTTTTCGATGTCGACGATCCGCCGCTTACCCGGCATTAAAGAAATGCAGAGTATTTTTGTGCTGAAAGAAATTAAGCCTTTCTTGGGCTATCCGATTCACAGTCAGAAATAAAATACTGACTGAAGCCCTCTCCCTAACCCTCTCCCAAAGGGAGAGGGAATTCCAAAGTATTTAGCTTGCAAAAGCCCGTTCCAACAAACGCTCTACATCGACCATTTTGGCATCCAGCATCCCCACCACTTGCCCATGTTTCTCACTATAACGGCTTTGAATAAAGCCATCTGCCACAAAGTCTGGTGCATAGCGTTTGAGTAATACCGCTTGTGCCAAGACCGTTAAACGGCTCACTAAACTGCGTCCCATAAATTGCAAATCTTCAGGCGATTGATGGAACAATCTGAACAAGTCCTGCAATTCAGTTTGCAAGCTTTCATCTGTACTTGCTGTACTGGCCAAATCTTTAAACAGCACTTCAATGGATTCAGGTTCGCGCCCAATCGCGCGCAGTACATCCAAGCACATGACATTGCCTGAACCTTCCCAAATGGTATTTACAGGCGCTTCTTTAAAGATGCGTGCCATGATGCCGTTATCGACATAGCCATTGCCGCCAAAGACTTCCATCATCTCACCGGTCAGTTCCACCGCACGCTTACAAATCCAAAACTTGGCTGCTGGGGTCATGATGCGTTTCCACGCCACAGACAAGGCATCATCCGATTCGTAGCACTGCGCCAAATGGAAACTGAGCTGCGTCGCTGCTTCACTTTCTAAAGCCAAATCTGCCAAGACTGCACGCATGAGCGGTTGTTCAATCAGATGTTTACCAAAAGCCTGACGCTGACGGGTATAGGCAATGCATTGCACCAAAGCTTGACGAAGCATGGCGCTCGAACCGACCGAACAAGTCAGACGGGTGTAATTCGCCATTTCAATAATGGTTGGAATGCCGCGCCCTGCCTCACCAATCATAATGCCCCATGCATTTTTGAATTCGACTTCCGAGCTTGAATTCGAGCGGTTACCGACTTTTTCTTTTAGGCGCTGTACTTGAATATTATTCTTGGTGCCATCTTCCAGCCAGCGCGGTACAAAGAAACAGGCCAAGCCATCTTGTTCGGTTTTTGCCACCACCAAATGCGCATCACACATCGGCGCAGAGAAAAACCATTTATGCCCTGTCAGCAGATAAGCTTTACCTCGTCCTGTTTCTGCTACAGGCACCGCAATTGTTTCATTGGCACGTACATCTGAACCGCCCTGCTTTTCAGTCATGCCCATACCGAGCCAAATCGACTTTTTTTGTGCAATCGGCACATCACGTTCATCGTATTCAGTCGATAGTAGTTTCTCGCCAATTTTCGCCCATAGTTCAGGCTCTCGCTGAATGAGTGGAATACTGCCGAGCGTCATGGAGTTTGGGCATAAGTTACCGCATTCGACCTGACCTGCAAGATAAAAGCGCGCTGCCCATTCCACCCATTTAGTCTTGGAGTTAGGCTGATTAAAAGGATGCGCATGGGTATCAAACTGGCGGTTGAGTCCCATCCATTTATGCCATGAAGGATGAAACTCGATAAAGTCAGTACGGCGACCACGAGCATCGAAGGCATGTAAGATTGGCGTGTGTTTGTTGGCTAAAGCCCCATGCTGAAAGTATTCGCTCGAACCTGCGACTTTGCCCATTTCGCATAAAGTCGACTGATCATGGCTGCCGTAGCGTTTTAAGATTTCGTGTAAAACCGTATCGCTTGAAAATAGATTGTAGTTTTCCAGTTCATCAAATTGGTTGCTGATTTGATGCGTCATCCATGTCTGTTCTAATGTATTCATCGTCTATATTTTCCGCTTGTTCTTGTTGGCTTTTCATTTCAGTATAGAGAAAATTTAAAGCATAGGCGTTCGGTTTTCCACGCTTAAAAATATGAAGAATTCAGCCATTCAAATACGGCGCAAGCCACGTCAATCACGTGCCAAACTGACCCAAGAAGCCTTACAGGACAGTTTTGTTCGGCTTTTGCATGAGCGTCCTGCCAGTCAAATTACCATTCGTGAAATTACCGACCTTGCAGGCGTGGGCTTGGGAACGTTCTATGAATATTTTTCTAAGAAGGAGGATTTGATTGCGCTGACCATTCATTTGCATGTGAAACACAATGCGGAAAACTTAAAAAGTTATGCACAAAGCTTGATCAAGTTATCCACAGATTTAGATGTTCAGGCGTATTTAGAACGAATTATTCACTTTCAAATTGAGCAAATTCAAGCACAGCAATTTTTGTGGTCGCAGGTGTTTTTGTTGGAACGACAGATTTCGGATATTGAAAGTTATCGTAAGAGTTATGCCATGATGGTACAGATGTGGCAGTGCATTCTTGAGCCATTTATACAGGATAATGAACAGCTCAAGTCGATGGCTTTAAATATGCAACGAGTGTGTTATGGCTTTGTTTCACAGACGTTGTTGATTGAACCTGAGTTTGGGGAGTGGCAACAGCTTGAAAATAGTATTACTATCTACTTAACTTCTAATAAAAATCAAAATTCTTCTAGAATCAACTATGCTTAACTCTACGTTTGAACAACAACTGCATTTATTTTTTAAACAATGGAAAATGCCATCTCCTGAAAAAATTGATGATCCTCCTATTACTTTAACTCCCATTAATGCTAACCAATTAGAGTCTTTTTTCAATAATTTTAAAATCGCGTATAAACCTATTACTGAAATGAAAAAACAAGGCTTATTCGTAAATGTTTGGCAAACAGCAGGTCTCAAAAGAGATGAAGTAAGAAACAGTCAGGTACTTAAATGGTTTTTTGACTGCAATGCTGATCATGGACTCAATAACCTTGTTTTAGATATCTTCTTAAAATCTTTATCTTATAAATTTTTGACACCTATAACGTACTACAGCTATGCCGAAAACTATCCAATTTCAGATGGAAAAAATCGTGTTGACATTGAAATTGAAGCCGAAAACCTACTGCTTTTCATTGAAGTAAAAATAGATGCATCAGAAGGCTTTGAGCAATTAAAAAGATACCAAGAGATTGCTCTTCAAAAATCAAAAGGAAAAAAATGGGCTGTAATTTATTTGACCAAAGGTGGATACCTCCCCAATAACTACATAAAATCTGAAACATTAATACCAGTCTCTTGGAATTTTTTTGCTAAGGCTATTTTTAAGTCTATCCCTACAAAAGACATACTGCCTCACAATTTGTGGCTTTTAAAACAATTTGCCGAGCATATACATAATTTTTAAAGGAAAATTTATGAGCCACTCACAAGCTGAAATATTAATCATTCAAAATATTCAACTTTTAGAACAATCAAGAGAGCTTTTAGAAAATACGGTAGAAAAGAAGTTTTTTGACACAATAGATCAAATCATTAAAAATCATACTCAGTCCTCTGATGAGGACTTTATCGGAGTATACGATTTCTATGAGGATGAAACTTGGTTTTTACCAAACGTATGGTCATTAGAATCTTTTGATATTGAAAACTCAAAAACACATAAAAATGTATATGCCTACTACGAATTGATTCATGAGGGTAATAATGATACAAATTATTGGAGATTAAGTAATTATTTTTCGAATGAATACGACAAGGCAGTTTTCAATTTTACATTCTGGAAAAATAGCTTTTCAAATTACTCTAAAGCTGCCTTCAAGCTTTTTTGCTCTGAGCAAAATAACAAATTTATCGAACTGAAGAAGCTTGGGTTTCAATTTAATCTAGATGGCCAAAATTGGTATTTGCCAATCCCCTTTCTCAATCAAGAAGATGTTATTCAAAATTATCAAAATGATACTCTGGAGGATGCACTAGCTCCAATTAAAAGCACTTTAGATATTCTCATACAAGCTCATCCAATATTTAATGAAATCGTTCAATCTGCAAAAATACAATTTAGCCAACATACTGAAATCCTCTAAGTAATAAAAAACCGCCTTTTCAGGCGGTTTCTTTACATCTCAATGCAAATTACTTCACATCAAAACGGTCTGCATTCATCACTTTCGTCCAAGCGGCAACAAAGTCTTTTACAAACTTCGCTTTGTTGTCGTCTTGCGCATACACTTCTGCATACGAACGTAAAATCGAGTTAGAACCAAATACTAGGTCTACACGTGTTGCTGTGTATTTCGTTTCACCTGTTGCACGGCTGACAATGTTGTACGAGTTCTTACCTGTCGGCTTCCAGTTGTAAGCCATATCCGTCAAGGTCACGAAGAAGTCATTGCTTAATGTACCCACATTGTCTGTGAACACACCTGCTTTAGAGTCACCGAAGTTCGCGCCAAGTACACGCAAACCGCCGACAAGCACAGTCATTTCAGGAGCCGTTAAGCCCAGCAATTGCGCACGGTCTAGCAGCAACTCTTCAGGCTGAACCACGTAGTCCGCTTTCACAAAGTTACGGAAGCCGTCCGCTTTTGGCTCAAAGTCTTCAAATGAGTAAGCATCGGTTTGCTCTTGAGATGCATCACCGCGGCCTGATAGGAATGGAACAGCCACTTCTACACCCGCAGCTTTTGCCGCTTGCTCAACTGCCGCTGTACCGCCCAATACGATCAAGTCTGCAATGCTGACCTGAACGCCTGAAGCTGCTTTGATTTCTTCAAGTTTAGCTAATACTTTCGCTAGACGCGCTGGTTCGTTGCCTTCCCAGTCTTTTTGCGGCGCAAGACGAATACGCGCGCCATTTGCACCGCCACGGAAGTCAGAACCACGGTAAGTACGTGCGCTGTCCCATGCAGTTGCAATGAGTTCAGCAGCAGATAAACCGCTGTTTAACAGTTTAGCTTTCAAATCCGCAACGTCTGCATCAGACAATGCTGTACCTGCAGGAATTGGATCTTGCCAGATTAAATCCTCAGCAGGTACATCAGCACCTAAGTAACGAGATTTAGGGCCCATGTCACGGTGTGTCAATTTGAACCAAGCACGTGCAAAGGCATCATCAAGCTCTGCAGGGTTGTTGTAGAAACGCTCTGCAATCGCACGGTAAGCAGGATCAAATTTCAGCGCCATATCGGCATCTGTCATCATTGGGTTACGGCGTACATTCGGGTTGTGCGCATCAACAGGTTTATCTTCTTCTTTGATGTTGATCGGTTCCCATTGTTTCGCGCCTGCTGGGCTGAGTGTTTTTTCCCACTCATAAGTGAACAGTAAATAAAGGAATTCGTTATCCCATTTGTCAGGATGCGTTGTCCAAGCACCTTCTAAACCGCTGACCATGGTATTTGCACCATTGCCTGTGCCTTCAGAGTTGTGCCAGCCTAGACCTTGGAATTCAACGTCCGCGCCTTCAACATCTGCACCTAAATTTTCAGCTTTACCATTACCATGTGCTTTACCAACTGTATGACCACCTACGGTTAAAGCTACAGTTTCTTCGTCATCCATACCCATACGGTCGAAAGTGACACGCATATCTTGCGCGGTACGCAGCGGATCTTGAACACCGTCTACACCTTCAGGGTTCACGTAGATCAATCCCATTTGCACTGCAGCCAATGGGTTTTCTAGTGATTCACGGTTGTCATCATCGCCATAACGGTTTTCAGTTGGCGCTAACCATTGTTTTTCTTCGCCCCAGTAAATGTCTTTTTCTGGGTGCCAAATGTCTTCACGTCCGCCACCAAAACCAAAAGTTTTTAAGCCCGCAACGTCGTATGCAACCGTACCAGCCAAAACGATTAAATCACCCCAAGAGATTTTGTTACCGTATTTACGCTTGATTGGCCAAAGTAAGCGGCGGCCTTTGTCTGTATTGACGTTATCTGGCCAGCTGTTGAGTGGCGCAAAACGTTGGTTGCCTGTGTTCGCACCGCCACGGCCATCTTGCTTGCGGTAAGAACCCGCTAAGTGCCAAGCTGTACGTACGAACATACCAATATAGCTACCGTAATCTGAAGGCCACCATTCTTGACTGCTGTTAATTAAATCGCGGAGGTCTGCTTTTACCGCTTCAAGATCAAGTGATTTGAAAGCTTCTGCATAGTTAAAGTCAGGATCTAAAGGATTGGTTTTCTTATCGTGCTGCGAAAGAATGTCTAGGTTTAAGGCATTCGGCCACCAAAATGCATTATTTGTCGTATCTTGCGTGGTCTGTGCACCTGATTGGTGAAATGGGCACTTGCCTTGCGTATTCTGTGTCATTGTAAAGCTCCAAATAATTATGAAGTAATGTTTCGAACCGTATAAATCTTTAATTCCAGTTTTAACTTAACCTTTTTAGGTGACAATATGAAGTGAGTTTTACGAATAAAAACAATCGTTTTATTCAATTTAAGACATTAAAAATAAATGAATTTTTGTTTTTCATAGATTTAGATTTCTGCATGTATTTAAAATTCAACACTGATGGTTATTTTGCAATATTATTTATATAAGCCATATTAGAAATTTTTAAAAAAAATCAAAAAATTGATTCCCCAAAATCATCATATTTCTAGTTTTCTTTAAAATAAAACTATTGATATTCAAGTATAAAATGATAAAAAGGTGCTCTGCGATGCAATACAATATTGAAAAGATTATCCAGCAACATAACATTATTTTATTCGATGCAATTTGCGTACTTTGTAATGGCTGGGCCAAGTTTTTAATTCAAAATGATACGCAGCAAAAATTTAAATTGGCTTCTGTCCAATCGCCTCTTGGGGAAGCGATTTTAAAATATTATGCAATGTCGACAGTGGATTACACCACGATGGTGGTTATTTTCAATGGACAACGCTATCTCGAATCTACAGCTTTGCTCAAAGTCATGCAGCACCTAGGCATGCCCTATTCGCTACTCAGTGCAGGCTATGTGGTTCCTCAATTCATCCGTGATTTTTTATATCGGCGTGTCGCACTGAATCGCTATCAATTGTTTGGTACAACCGACTATTGCATGTTGCCATCCACAGACAACCAACAGCATTTTTTAGAATATGCCATCCATGACTAAACTACATCGACACATTCTGCTAGGCATTCATGCCACGCTAGCGACTTTATGGATCTATCAGGGCTTGGTGCCTAAAATTTTAGTACAAGCTCCAGATGAATTACGTATTTGGGCACTGCAAGGCGTCACTGCAGATCATGCGGTCATACTCATGCAAATGTCAGGTTGTGCTGAAATTATATTTGGGCTGTTGTTTTTTATCTTGAGAAAAAGTTTGTGCTTACATGCACTCAATTTACTGGCGATGCTACTTTTAAGCGGATTAATTGTATGGCTCGATCCAAGTTACTTTTTGCAGGCTTTTAATCCATTGGTGATGAACCTCGCAATGGCAACACTTTCGATGATTGCCATTGCGCTCATTCAAGATGCGAAAAATACAGACTTAAACCGTTAAGCGTTTTCCTTCACGGATGCAAATAAACGGATTCATCAACTTAGACGATTTCTGACGTGCTTTTTGTAAGTCCTCTTCTGGCTGCTCACGGCTCTCATCTGTGAGCTGGAAAGTACGGTAATGAATCGCCAAAGAACATTTGGCATGTAAGTCTTTATGCGCTTGAAATGCTTCATCAGGATTCATGTGCAAATAACGCATCAGCAAACGTGGCTCGTATGCACCAATTGGCAACAATGCTATCCGTGGCGCGCCATATTTGGCAAAGATGTCTTTAAAATGTGGTGAATAGCCTGTGTCACCGGCAAAAAAGCAATGATCCTGTCCATTCAGCACAGAGAAACCGCCCCATAATGCGCGGTTTTGATCACGCAAGCCTCGACCCGAACCATGCTGAGCTGGGGTATATACAAATTTTAAATCACCCAATAATGCCGACTGCCACCAATCCATTTCATAGACTTGGAAATGCTCTGGCAAATAATAACCATTGCCCAAACCTGTATAAATTGGCATGGCAAAGCGTTCATGTAACCAATTTAAACTGGCAATGTCCATGTGATCATAATGATTATGACTCAGTAAAACAGCATGAATTTCTGGCAGTTCTTCTAAAGCAATCCCAGCAGGACAAACCCGACGTGGTCCACTGCCCTGTTTCGGACCTGCATATTCAGCCCACACAGGGTCTGTCAACAAGTTATAAGGGCCAATTTGAATGAGCACGGTTGCATGCCCTACAAACCACACCTGCCAATCATCTAAGCGTGCATTTGGCCTATTTTGAGGTAAAGAGCGTGACGCTTGCTCAAAGGTCGCATATTCACGCTTACGATCGACCTTCCATGTTGAGCTACGTCGCTTTAACATCCATTTAATAAAATTTGAGCGCTTATGTGCTTCAGGCGGACGCAAAGCATTTAAAAAATGCGTGCCATTAAAATGATTTGATGCAAGAAAATCAAATACAGGTTGCTGCCAAGTATGCGACAAACAACGCGCTGCAGGTAACTGGAAATTTTTATGTTCTAAATCTTGCTTCATGAATATTTCGAGTTCTTCAATGTTAAATATGCCAACTCTGACGAGTTCAACCTCTACAGTGACACCGAAAGTAGCGAATTTCAACCACCTACAGGACCTTTGTCTACGTTGAATCGATCAACTGCCATTGTACGCTAATAAAGAGTGCCATAATTTTATGTAAATTCTGTTGAATTTATGCGTCTAGACTTTGCAACATGATCAACTTTTAAGTTCTTTCAACAAGGACAAAGATCAAACACACATCGTAGGTGTTCCACATGGAACATTTTTCACCCAAACATCAAAAGAGACATAAAAAAAGGAAGTCTCAGACTCCCTTTCCTTCACCACCGTATATTATTTGGCAAAATACTGCTCGCGCCACTCTTTCCAAAAATACAGCACAATACCAAACATCACCACAGCAATCCCCAGTACAGCATTAGCACTAATGTGTTCGCTATTTAATGTTGCGCCTAATACCAGTGCAATAATTGGCGTCATCACATTACTTAAAGACACGGTTGAAGCCGCTAGGCGTTTGATCAGCCAGAAGTAGCACAGCATTGCCACAATAGATGACAAAATCATGGTAAACAAGAAACCAATGATGGCATTACTACTTGGTATTTCGGTTGGAAAATGCTGCCAAATAAATGGAATCAGCAGTAATGAACCCAGTGCAGATACCATAAGTGAACCTGTCGCCTGTGACATCGGCTTCAAAGGTGCATTAATTTGTTTCACCCAAAAAATCGAACTGATGTATGACACCATACTGATCAGCATCAATACCACGCCCCACGGATTGACCTTGCTGTTGGCAGAATCTAAAAAGACAAAACTCAAGCCACCGACGGCAACCGCCATGCCCAGCCACTGCAACCACACCAGTTTATGCGTTTTTAAAATCACATGCCCAATCAGGCCTGCAATGAGCGGTGAGAAACCAAAAATCAGCGCCATCAAGCCAGAGGTCAAATAATTGGCAGCCAAATAAATAAACAGCTGCGCGCCAATCAAATTTAGACTGCCTGCTACGTAACTCTGTAGCGATACTTTGTCAAAAGGCAGCGGATTACGCATGACCGCTAAAATAACCAAAGCAATGACACATGCGCCAAAGTAGCGGATGATCAGCACCCACATTGGATGCACTTCTGCCACACTCCATACAATTGCAAGCGGCGTCGCTGCCCAAATCAACACCAGCAAAGCATAAATACTTGCCGTGACCATCATGGGAGAGGAATTAGAGTTCATAAATGGTTCTATCGCAATATAAATTCAGAAGCATTGCAGCACAGAAAATCCACCCAAAATCTATTCCGCGTGGTGGCATGGATGCCACCGATAAGCTGAGATATAGGGATATACCTTCAGCTTATCGAAAGATTTTTGTCACTTTTGATCTCTCAAAAGTGAGGCTTCACCTGCGCGTGAGCAGTTACCCATGACACAAAATTTGAGGTTTTGATATTCTCATCATCATTGAAAAGTAAGACATACCTACGCAATGCCATTAAAAATTAAAATGCAAATTGCGGTCATGCCTCAATCATCAAAAAATATAGCCATAAAAAAGCAGACCTAGGTTGCCCAAGGTCTGCCCTTTTGTAAACTCATTAATAACGCAAAGGTTATTTCACGAGTTTACGAAGATCTTGGCTTAGATCTAAATATTTATCAGCTTCAAAAGCTGCATTCTTGCTGATCAACTTTTTAAGATGACGCATTTCTTTAGCCGCATTTACAGTAATACCGCCAACGATCACACCGTCAGTCACACCGAACAATACGAAAGAAGATTCCGCGCGTTGTTCCGCATTGATTTCACCGCGAACAAGCCATTCAGTCGCAGCCATATCACCAACAAATTGATAGTTGATGTCTAACTGGTCTGTCCAGAACCATGCAGGGTTTGGCGTAGGATGCTCAACACCCATCACATGACGTGCGAAGATGCCTGCTTGAAGGTTGGCATTTTCCCAAGTTTCCACACGGCGGTGGTTACCGCAGTCACGAAGCTGAGTTGCAACGTCACCTGCTGCATAAATGTCAGCATTTGAAGTTTGGCAGTTTTCGTTGACTTTAATTGCAAGGTCAACGTCTAAACCAGCTTCAGTCGCAAGCTGTGCATTTGGCACGATACCAATACCGTAAACCACTGCATCGGCACGAAGCTCTTCACCACTGCCTAAAGTCACAACGATTTCTTCGCCATCCAATTTGCAATCTGCAATTGAAGTTTCAAGGCGTACATCAACACCAGCAAGGCGCTGCTGTGCCAATAAGAATTCGCTCAATACACGTGGAGATGAACGACCCATCACCATTGGACCCATTTCAATCACTGTAACGATACAGTCTTTGAAACGTGCAGATGAAGCAAGCTCTAAACCAATTACACCGCCACCGATCAAAATAATACGACGGCCAGCTTGTAATACTGGAACTAGCGCTTGTGAATCTTCAAGATTACGCAGTGTATAAACGTGTTTACCCAACGCATCAAAGTTTGGTAAACGACGCGCAGCACCGCCAGTCGCTAGAAGCAACTTGTCATAAGCAGCAAGGTCACCGTTTTGAAGTTCAACAGTCTTCGCGTCTGCATTGATTTTCACAACGCCATTGCCGCGAATTGTCTCTACACCAAGATCAGTCAGTTTTTCTTCTGACAAAATTTCGATTTTGGTTTCTTCAGGTTTTAGAATCACGTCTTTTGATAATGGCGGACGCTCATAAGGAAGATGCGTTTCATCACCAATTAAAATGATTTTGCCTTCGTATTTGTTCCCACGAAGTTCTAAAATCGCGCTCGCACCTGCTTGACCAGCACCTACGATTACAACGGTTTCAATATTGCTCATATCTCTTAACCCTTTAACTCTGCAGATACGATGCCGAAGCCCGCAATCCACTCGCTAATATCTTCATAACAGTGAGTCGTCATTTCGTACTCACCGATTTCGTGAAGGGCTGCAAATGCTGCCATCCAAGAACGAACTTCTTGACCACCACGGCCACCGTCACGACGGATTTCATCTTCTTTCATTGCTTCCATTGCAGCGAAATCAGCATTCTTGAATTTCTCAAGCAATGCGATATCCCACTCAGGACTCAATGGCACAGCAACAGAAGTATCACCCGCAGCCAATTTTTGACCTACAGCAATAATCTTCGCTTGACGTGCATTACGTGCCTCTTCCGTTGGGTTACGGCCTGCAATCAGGAACTCTTCCACTTCTGGCGGTACAGAACCCATTTGCGGTGTAGGCGGATCGTGTGAAAGACCGCCAGTACCCAATACAAGAACACGCTCGTTTTCAAGGTTTAAAGACTTGATAAACTGACCTACAGCACGGCCCAAAGCGATGGTACGCTTTGTGGTTGGCATTGGTGCTGCAGCGCCATTAATAAATACTGGAATCGTTGGGTAACGATCAAGTTTGCCTTCACATAAGAAATGTAATGGCTGAGTCACACCATGATCCGCTTGCATACGGTATGAGTACGCAACGTCAACACCTTCATCAAGTACACGGCGAACCATAGCCAAAGCTTTGTCTTCAGGTACATCAATGTGGTCATTGTCTTTACCATAATCCCAGTCGCCTGCTGCTTTGGCACGAATACCCACGCAGAAACTTGGCATAAGGTCATAGAAGAAACCATTAAAATGGTCTGGACCAAACGTGATGATTAGGGTTGGGTCGTAAGCTTTTACTTCAGCAGAAAGTGTTTCAAATGCAGAACGGACTTTTTGTTCTTGCGCTTGATCTTGCGGTGAAGCAAATTCCATCAAAGGACTGTGCGATGCACAAATAAGTTTAACGGCCATGAGAGACTCCAAAAAGGAAGGCAGCTAATGGTTAGCTGCCGATAAGTCCATTTAAGACTAGATTTTTATTCGTCAAAGAATCCCGCACGTGGCTGACGTAAGCCGCGAATACCAAGACCGCATTCTGCATTAATCAGAACACCAGTCAGCGGACGGTTATTTTGACGAGATGCCAAGAGCACATAAGAACCTGTCATTTCTGCCGGTTCAGGTAAGAAATTCAGTGGCATACCACGTGCGATTTTCTCAGGATCACGTGCATCTAATAAGCCAAGGTTTTCTTGACCCAAAGATGCAGCACCTTTGATATTCACATTCATACCTGATGGTGCAACAGCGTTCACTCGTACTTTAGGCGCAAGTTCATAGGCTAATTCTTTCATAATACCCACACCAGCATGCTTAGATGCAGTATATACAGGGCCTCCGCCAGCGGAGTACAGTGCCGAATTAGACAAAGTAAATATGATAGAACCTTCAGAAGCGATCAATGCATCAAGCGCAGCCTTTGCACCTAAGATGAGCGATTTGGTGTTAATACCCATAATCTCATCAAAGGCTTTTTCTAGCTGCTCGCCAGAAGTATTGACGATATCTGCATAGTGATCCCAGATACCGGCATTACCTACGAAACAGTCGAGTTTACCGAAACGCTCTACAGTTGCTTGAACTGCACGAACGTTATCCGAATAGCTGGCTACATCACCTTCAATTGCAAGAACCTTACCACCAAAGTGCTCATTCAATGCATCCACTTTTGCCTTTGAACGTTGAAGAACGGCCACTTGTGCACCTTCTTCTAAGAAACGTTCAACCAAAGCCCAGCCTAAACCAGAACCACCACCAGTAATAAGTGCAACTTCGCCTTGTAGCCAACCCATGATTACTCTCCTGCCATCTCTACGTATAAAGCACCATCTTCAACAATCACAGGGAATGTCTTGATAGGATCTGTTGCTGGTAAGCATAATGCTTGACCAGTTTTCAAACAGAATCGAGCCGAATGAAGTGGACATTCAACAGTGCCATCATCTTCAAGGTAACCTTCAGACATTGAAGCATTACCATGTGAACAACGGTCATTCATCGCGAAAAATTCGCCATTGTTGTTGAATACTGCAAGCGCATCGATACCGTTAACGCCGCAATCTACTTTCAATGCTTCGCCTTCGTCTAATTCGTCAACTTGGCAAACAAAAATCTTATTCATTAGAAGAACACGCTCAGGTTATGTGAGTTGTAAGTCACCTGATCAAGGGTAATCTTACGGTTGAAGATTTCGAACCCTTGCTCAGTGTCGACTTTGCGGATCTTGTCGTGACGCTTACCACAGTAGATTGTTACATCTTTCTCTTTCTGGGTACGGTACAACAAGTACGTTACGTAAACGTCGTATTCGCCTTCAACTTCTGTCGCTTCAACAATCACATTTGAAACCATGTGTGTTGTACGTGAAGGAGGTTCTTCAGCCCAAGCCATACCTGTTTCTAAACGAGCTACACGGCGTTCCAACAAATCTTTAGTATCATTAAATACCCAAGTTGTTGGCGGCTCAATCGAACGACGACGGTCACGTGTTTGCGCGTTTGGTGTTGTGCGTAGCGTATAAGAAATATCTTCCGCTAATACAGCTAACCAATCACGGAACTTCCAATCGTCAAGCAATTTTGCTTCACGATAAAGAAACTGACTAATTTGATGATGAAGTTCTAAACTCACTTGACTCATTTCATAAGCTCCTTCTCATATTCGTCAGCCGCAGCTTCAACGTCTTCCCATTTTTCATGAATCAATAGATCTGCCCAACGACGGTACATACCACGTGCTGCAGTTTCTGAGAAAATGTAGTTGGTAATACCTGGAATGCCGTCTTCACGTACTTTCTCGTTGCCTTTACCCATTTCCATAATGAGTTTGTTTTGACGCGCTTTATAACCACGTAAAACTTTTTGAATCTCAATCCAGTTCTCAGAGTCATCTTGCTCTAGGAAACCAGCTGGACCAAATGCACGTGTTGCAGAACGTTCAAATGCTTCTTTCACTTCTTGTGATGCTTCAGCGTCTGCAATACAGAATGCCCAAACTTCAGTTTTGTTTGGACCACGTGGGTGCCATACGCGAAGTGTTGCAGTACCGTTTAACCAAGACAATGTTGGGAACATGGTGTTATGACCTGCAAGACGTAATGCACGTACTTCACCTAAACGCTCTTTAACTTCTTCATAAGTTTCACGGAAGTAGTTTGCAACTTCACCGTCTACCCATACGTTAGCATCTGGCTTTTCTGTAAAGAAGAAACCTGAACCATGACCGCGTGAACCGTATTGGATCGCGTCTTTCGCAGTTTCCCAAACTGGACGTGCAGTTTGCGCAGCGCCTAATTTCTTAGAAGCTTCGTCGTCTGGTTTCGCGCCAAGTACTTGAATTGCAGATGCGTGAGAGAACAATGCGTGGTATTGGTCAGATGCAAACTGTTCAGCTGCAAATTTCCAGTTACACTCGATTTCCCACTTGTGTACACCACCAATAATTTCTGTACCACCTGGACGACGGTCTAAAACGCCATCTAAGTACCAAGCGATATCGCCCATGTATTCTTCTAGGTCAGGTGTTGTTTCATCCCAACATGCGAATACTAAGCCTTTGTATGATTTAACACGGGTAACTTCAACCAGACCCCATTGCTCTTTACAAGCGCCATGCGGGAAAGCACGGTCTTCAAGTGGGATGTCTTTAAGTGAACCGTCAATACCGTATGACCAGCCGTGGTATGGGCAAGTGAACGCACGTGTGTTACCACAGTCTGCGAAGCTTACGCGCATAGAACGGTGACGGCATTGGTTTAAGAATGCTTTGATTGAACCGTCTTTTTGACGTGCAACAATAATTGGATCTTCACCCATGTAGGTATTGAAGAAATCCCCAGCCTTAGGAATTTGGCTCTCATGGCAAAGGAACAACCATGTACGACCGAAAACACGCTCTAATTCTAATTCGTAGATATCAGGATCTGTATAGATAGATGGCGTAATACGTCCATTTTGTGCATCGACCAAAGCATCGATTTCGCGCACATCAATTTTTCCACTCATGAAAAGCTCTCCTGTGGCCACTTAGGTCACAAAACAAATAGACTCAACTTTCCGACGATGATGGATTTTCACTGAGTTTTGCGGAAATATTTTTTTTGTTTTAATTAAGAGCTTTCACCAATTATTAGAATAGATATTTTTGATATACGCTTTCAATAAAACCCGCCAAGGCCATTTATTTTCTAAATGGCAAAATCAACTTCACGACATAGTTGTTTATAGATTATACTGACTTGAACTCATAGTAAGACATTTTTTGGATTACTCCTAGGCTAGATATATGGAATTACGACACCTTCGCTATTTTATAACCGTTGCTGAAGAATTAAACTTCAGTAAGGCAGCACTCAAACTTTATACAGCTCAGCCATCGCTAAGCCAACAGATTAAAGACCTTGAAGAAGACGTCGGTGTACAACTCCTACACCGCACGAAGCGTAAAGTAGAGCTGACTGAAGAAGGCGCCGTGTTCTTAGAACAAGCTCGCTTAACTTTGGCACAAGCAGACAAAGCCATTGCAATGGCACGTCAGGTTTCACAAGCCAAACAACAAATGCTCCGTATTGGCTTTGTCCCTGTGGCAGAGATGAAAATCTTTCCGTATGTACTGCCCAACCTACGTGTACAAAACCCTGACCTCAAAATTGAATTACTCAGCCTAAACAACGTTGAGCAAATGAAATTATTGAAAAAAGGTGAACTAGACATCACTTTTACCCGTCATAATTTCAATAGCGACGAAATTGAAAGTCAGTTCGTATTGCGTGAGCCTCTTATTTTCATTTTGCCTAAAGATCATCCTTTGGTAAAATATGATCGAATTCCAGTTAAAGCACTGAATGGCATAGATTTTATTATTCCTGCCGCAGAGCAATCACTGACCCTACATACAGCCATTTTAGACTTTGCCAAAGCCAATAATATTGAATTTAATATTGTGCAAAAAGCCGATAATATTTTGTTTAATATCAACTCAATTGGCATGGGATTGGGCTGTACAATCTTACCTGGCTACATTGCACCACTGACCATGAACAATACGGTTATTCGTCCTTTGGACATCGAACTGCCGTATCTTGATTTGTATGTCAGCTGGCGTAAAAATAGCGAATCTATTGCGGTAAACAAATTTATGGAACTGCTCACACGCGTGTTTTATTTAGATATTGCCCGCGAACAAAATTAATTTTTAATATCTTTTTACTAAAAAATATAGCACCATTATTTCTTAAATGAATAGTGGTGCT
The DNA here is from genome assembly GCF_013391565.1 of Acinetobacter sp. SwsAc6. Classification (NCBI taxonomy): domain Bacteria; kingdom Pseudomonadati; phylum Pseudomonadota; class Gammaproteobacteria; order Moraxellales; family Moraxellaceae; genus Acinetobacter; species Acinetobacter sp. SwsAc6. The sequence goes on along the minus strand of NZ_JACAXE010000004.1, from coordinate 18,729 downwards.
TTTTTTTGACTGGTTTTGCCCACTTTTTATCCAAACTAGACTTAAGTCTTACTCTTTTTATGTATAAAACATCTACTCTTTATGGGAAATAACTTATAAGAAAATGTTTCCATATCTATAAACCTAGGCTTTTTTAGTCAAATTACAACTTAAGTCTAATACGCTGGTTTAAGATCCAACCCATAAATACGACCTTTTTCTTAGCGAAGTTATACAAACAAGCCCTCATTTAACGATGCCAAGCACCCTAAATGTAACAAATAATGTTCTTTTTAAAAGCATCCGCTGAAAAAAAAAGAGTGCCGAAGCACTCTTTTTTATCCAGTTACGGCTTATTTCACGCCATGTACTGCTAAGTAGTTTTTAATTACTGTGTTAAATTCTGCCGATTTTTCAACTTGTGACCAGTGACCACATTGACTGAAAATGTGCGCATCAGCATTTGGCACAATATTTAAGATGTCCCAAGTACGTGAAACTGGGATCACCACGTCTTGTGTACCGTGAATCAAAAGTACAGGGACAGTGATGTCTTTCATTTTTTCGAAATCTAATGGGAATTCGAAACGATCACGGTCACGTGCGCCAACAACGTCCATCAAACGGTTTGATGCATAGTCATTTGCAGCAGATGCAAAACGTACTTTTACCAATTCATCAGTGATTAGGTCTTTGTTCACAACGAACATAGACAAAGTTTTCTTGATGCCTTCTTCTGTTAATACAGGGTTTGCATGTGCTTTAAGCGCTGCAGTTTGTTTCGCACCGCCCGTACCCATCGATACGATACCCAATACACGCTCAGGATAATCAAGCGCCATTTGGAATGCTAACCAACCACCTAGTGAGTTACCTACCAACCAAGTTTTTTCAATGCCAAGTGCATCTAAAGTACGCACTGCATGGTCTACCCAAGCACGAATACCATAAGCTGTATTTGGTGCAACTACTGTTTGGCCGTAACCAATGGTATCAATTGCGATACAACGTGCTTGCTCACCAATTTGCGGTAGGTTTAACCACCAGTTCGCAGCTGCAGATACGCCAGTACCAGAACCGTGTAAAAATAGAATCGGTGTACCTTCACCAATTTCGTGGTAATGGGTTAATTCGCCTTCAGCAGTTTCAATCCATTTATCTTCTAAACCAAAGAATGAATCTGTCGTGTATTCAGGGATTTGAACTGTGCTCATACATACTCCTCGTACAGCGTCGTACTTGCGTTTCAATCACATCCGGATTTAAACGCCAATGAATTAAATATTTTGAGTTTTACCATTGCATATTACCCGCTATCCGCGTAGCTACTGATACAAAATTACGATCATAAGCAATAAAATTAATATAATTTAAATATTTGTTTTTATTAAGTTATTTTTATTTCATTTCCCTAAAAAGCATCGGGTATTTTCCACTGGAATATGGATGCATAAAAAAAGGGCAACCCAATTTGGATTACCCTTTGTTTTAAACCTACAAATTAGAACTTATAGGTATAAGTTGTTGCTACACGGTATTCCTCTAGGTCTGACTTATAGTCAAAGTTCGCATCAATATACATTGCTTGGAAACCTAAACCCTTCAACTTACCTTCTGGCACGGTGTAATTCACAATTAAATTCAGCTCATCAGATTTCTGATCTTTCTTTCCATTGGTCTCAGCATCTTGGCCCATCATGTAAACCGCAGTCGCATTTAAACCTTTAGCGCCCATTTCAGCGAAGTCATAACCATAAGTTAAGCCTAATGATTTTTCATTTTTCGCAGTGAATGTTGCTACACCCCAGTTCACTAAGTATGGCTGTGGTACCCAGCCACCCAATGTAGGGAAAGCATCATCACCAAACATCTGTTGGTAACCCAAGCCGACTGTATGTGAACCATAATTCACTTTTGCACCTACTGATAATGCCTGATTATCAATCGGCCCATATAAGCTATTGCCTGAATCTGCATTGTCAAAATAACGAATATGGCTATCAAATTTCGCTTTTTCACCTAATTTCGTTTTGTAGTTTAGGCCAACATAGTTTTGACGATAAATATCTTGCACATCGGCATACCAGTAGCTCCCGCCAATTTCAGGTGTAAACTGATGGTCAACACCCGCAATATACATACCGTCTGATTTTGGGCCATTATCGTAATAGCTCGCACCTTTTGCAGGAGCAAATAAAGTCAAATCACGGAATTGGTTGTCATAACGGTTATTAATGCCGTCAATATAAGCCAAGGTCAATTTTGTGTCTTTAATGTCTTTAGACTCTAACCATGCACCACTAAATGTAGTGAGTAGTTGACGCGATGGGTCAAAGACTAAAACTGGAGAAACGGGTAACAATTCACCTACTTTCAATTCTGTTTTAGCTACTTTTGCTTTTAAGGTCGCACCGACTTTGCCAAATTCATCTTTCGACTCTTTACCATCATGCGGCAAAATGAAGTCTGCATTTGCATCACGGCCATTGAGTTTAAAGGCATGTTGTACCAAAAGGTCTGCACCTACTTGAACACCACCAATATCTTGGTAACCTGATTTGGCATCCAGTGTGATGCCTTGGCTCCATGAACCCCAGTTTTTGTTTGGCGTATCTTCAATTTGACGGTCTAAATAGAAATTTTTAAATTTCAATTGAACCTGACTGTCGCCAATAAAGTCTGCATGAGATGCAGTTGTCCCTAAAGTTGCTGTCGCAGCAAGCATTGCTATCCATAAGTTTTGACGACGCATGGCTCTCTTCCTAAATCATCAAATTAAGCTATGGTGCTATCATGCTGAACAATGCGAGTTTGAGAAATCAGACCACAGTATTAAGTTTTTTCGATGAATATCACATCCTGATTCATTGCGTAATTTTGACTGATTTTGTTTAGAGTTTTCAGCAATAACTGTTTTCCACTTTATTTATCATGTGGTTTAAATAAGTAAATGTTTTATCATGGTTAAAATTATTTTTTAAATTTTTTAATTCAGTTCTACACGCTACTTATTGCTTTTAAGTTTAACACCTTAAAATAGAGGCCTAATCTCGCCCCCAAACTTATATTTAAAACAAATAATACAATATATTAAAACTATTAATTTCAAATGTTTAGATCAAAAAAATAACATATTTTTCAACAGTTTTATTAAGTTGAATTGTTTCAGCACACAATGACACTGTTATGACATGCAAAATCTCTTTTTAGCAACATCATCGGTCAATCGACAACATCAGCCTCTTGTCTAAAATTCATGTGCGATAAACAAAAAAAGCACCCCAAATGGAGTGCTTTTTAGTGAACTTTGCTTAAGTAATATTAAGCTTGTAATTCACGTGCTTTAGACATTGTTAAAGCCAAATCTTCGATCATGTCTTCTTGACCGCCAACCGTACCACGACGACCAAGCTCAAGAAGAATTTCACGCGCAGAAACACCATATTTTGCTTCAGCACGTTTAGCAAATAACAAGAATGAAGAGTAAACGCCTGCATAACCTAATGTTGCAGCATCCCGATCGGCACGGATCGGGTTGTGCATCATTGGAATCACAAGGTCTTCAGCAATGTCTTGTACTTTAAACAAGTCAACGCCAGTTTCCATTTGCATACGGTTCGCAACAGCTACAAATAGCTCAAGTGGTGTGTTACCCGCGCCAGCACCCAAACCTGCAGATGCCAAGTCGACACGAATCGCGCCCGCTTCAACCGCAGCAACCGTGTTTGCCACGCCCATACCTAAGTTATGGTGACCATGGAAACCGATTTCGATGTTTGAATCTAGGTTTTGACGTAAAGCATCAACACGGTCTTTAACATCTTGCGGAAGCATATAGCCTGCAGAGTCAGTCACATAGATACAGTTTGCGCCATAAGACACCATCTTTTTCGCTTCTTCTAATAAACGCTCTGGAGAAGCCATGTGCGCCATCATTAAGAAACCAACAGTGTCCATACCCAACTTACGTGCAGCAGTGATGTGCTGTTCAGAGCAATCTGCTTCAGTTGAGTGCGTTGCAACACGAATCGTAGATACGCCAATTTCATGTGCCATGTGCAAATGATCAACCGTACCAATACCAGGCAACAATAATGCTGTTACTTTGGCATTTTTCATACGTGGTACAACTGCAGATAAATATTCTTCATCTGTCGCAGCAGCAAAACCGTAGTTTACTGAGTTACCGCCAAGACCATCACCATGTGTCACCTCAATTAAAGGTACACCTGCTTCATCTAAAGCAGTCGAAATGGCAATCATTTGCTCAACAGTAGTTTGATGGCGCTGTGGGTGCATACCATCACGTAGCGTCATATCGTTAATAATCACTTTAGACATGATGTGCTCCTTAAGCTTCAGCAACTTGTGATGCGATTAAACGCTCTGCAAACATTTCTGCAGTACGCGCAGCTGCTGCAGTCATAATATCGAGGTTACCCGCATATTTAGGCAAGAAGTCACCTAGGCCTTCTACTTCTAAGAAAATAGAAACACGGTTGCCATCAAAAATAGGACCATTTACAAGTTTGTAACCTGGTACATATTTTTGAACTTCCTTAAGCATGGCATGAACAGCTTCAGTAATAGCAGCTTGATCAGGCTCACCTTCAACTAAGCAATGCACTGTATCGCGCATATACACTGGTGGCTCAGCTGGGTTAATAATAATGATGGCTTTACCTTGTTTTGCACCGCCAACTTTTTCAATTGCGCTTGCAGTTGTACGGGTAAATTCATCAATATTTTTACGTGTACCAGGGCCAATAGACTTAGTCGAAGCAGTTGCAATGATTTCGCCATAGTTCACAGGCTGAACGCTAGCAATCGCAGCAATCATTGGAATTGTTGCTTGGCCACCACATGTCACCATGTTTACGTTTGGTACTTCACCTGATTCAAGTAAAGCATTCAAGTTCACTGGTGGTACGCAGAATGGACCAATTGCAGCAGGTGTTAAGTCAATCATTAACACGCCAAGTTCATTTAACTTGCGGCTGTTTTCAGCATGTACATAAGCTGAAGTTGCATCAAATGCAATTTTGATGTCGTCTTCGATAATATGCGGAAGTAAACCATCTACGCCTTCAGCAGTGGTTTTCAAACCCATTTTTGCAGCACGTGCAAGACCTTCAGAAGTTGGGTCAATACCCACCATCCATACTGGTTCTAACCATTCGCTGCGTTGAAGTTTGTAAAGCAAATCAGTACCAATATTACCTGGACCGATCATTGCACATTTAATCTTTTTCATTAACGTACTCTCTAAAAATTTTGCTCAGGCCAAGTCTTATTCAGCAGCAAATGCAGCTGTTACAGAACCAAAACCTTCAATTTCAACCACGAATTCGTCACCCGCGTTTGCCACAACCATTGGGCCAAGTGCACCAGTCAAAATGATGTCACCTGCCAAAAGTGGACGACCACGGCGTACCATTTCATCTGCCAACCAAACAGCAGCATTAAGTGGGTTTGCAAGACATGCTTTACCAACACCTTGAGATACCACTTCGCCCGCGCGAGTCATGGTCATTTTGCAATTTACAAGATCAAGGTTTTCCAGTTTCACAGGGCGTGAACCTAAAACATAAGCCGCTGAAGATGCATTATCAGCCACGGTATCAATCAATGAAATTTTCCAATTTTCGATACGGCTATCAACCACTTCTACCGCAGGAAGTGCATAGTCAGTTGCACTAATAATGTCTGCGTAAGTGTGTTTTTCTTTCGTTAAATCTGCTTTGATCACTAAAGCGATTTCTGCTTCAACTTTAGGCTGGATCAAAAGACCCGCTGGGATCGCTTCGCCATCACCATAAGCCATATCGGCAAATAACATACCAAAGTCAGGCTGATCTACGCCCAACTGTGCTTGAACTACTTTTGAAGTCAAACCAATTTTACGGCCAGTTAAACGACGACCTTCTGTTAAAGCGCGCGCAGTATTTACTTCCTGAACCGCATACGCAATATCAACATCTGCACTTTCACCGCCAAGTTGTGGACGGATTGGCGCAATCGCTTTTTTTGATAGTTCAGCTTCTCGCAGTGCTAAAGCAACTGACTCAACAACAGCAGAATTCGACATCAATGTTTCCTTAAACTGCAAAAATGGGACTTACAGCGCCATCTGTGAAAAGTCAATTTAAAGTTCATGTGTAAAGTCAATGAACCTCAACCCTTCCTGACCAACAATCATGTCTGGCAGGTACTTCAGCAGAGAACGCTTATATAAATAAACTAGTTTAGAATCGGGATTTTGCCACCCAAGTGCCAATACTTATTTTATTTCTAACAATAGCTAATTCCTATAAATTAACTCGGATTTATTATTTAAAAACAAAACTTTAAGATTAAACAATAAGCTGCAATCAAAATCACAGCGGGTGTATGAATTTCCCTCAATCGAAAATAAACACCCTATATACGACTAAAAGACTAGATCATTTGTTGTTTTTTAAGACTATGCCTACCAATATAAGCTTCAAATTTTTCCAATATTGCATAAAAAAAGGCGGGACTCGCTAGATACTAGCCACCCGCCATTTCTCTTTATTTAAGCCAGTTAAAGCTTAAATCAGTTCAATATCTTGTACTTGTGCCAAAAGAAAATCATGCAATTTACGCACATCAGACACAATTGCCAGTGGAGCAAATTGCGACAGTACTTGCTGATCATGCACACCATATAGCACCCCAACTCGAGGCATCTGAATATTTTGCGCCATCTGCAAATCATAAGAGGTATCCCCCACCATAATTGCAGCCTCTGCAACCACACCTGTTTGCTGCAAGATTTCTTGCAACATCAACGGATCGGGTTTGGATTTAGTTTCACTGGCAGCACGTGTTGCAACAAATAAATCTTCGCTTTGCGTCTGATGTAACACACGGTCTAAACCTTTACGACTCTTCCCTGTAGCAACCGCCAATTGCACTCCTTGATCTTTCAAATCACGTAGCATTTCTGACACGCCTGCAAACCATGCATCACCTTTTGAGTTCGCGACATAATGGGTTGCATAGCTTTGTAAAATCTCTTCATGTAATTCAGGTACATTCGGAAATAAACGCTGAGCAACTTCTGGTAAACCTAGGCCAATAATGCTTTTTGCATCTTCAGCAGTCAGCGGTTGCTGATACTGCTCGGCAGCAAACATAAGACTTGCCACAATTTGTCCAACGGAATCAAATAAAGTGCCATCCCAATCAAAAATGATCAGTTCTACTGGTTTTTTCATACAATTTTCCTAAATTTGATTCTGCTTAAAACAAATCATGTGCCTACCCCTTGTAGAGCAGGCTTGGGAGAAATGAGATCTAACTCAATTTTACACAGCGCAGAGCTATAGAAAGGACAACAATTTAAAAATTAATCCTCAGGCGTTGCAGCTGGTTTATCCGCTTTCTGTGCGCGCAGCTGCGCCACTAAACTTTGCATGTCTTCAGGTAATGGCGCCTCAATCGTCGCATAACCTGGAATTTCAAGGCGCATTGCATGTAAGCATAAACGGCGCGGTTTCGGACCTTTATAGTCAGTTTCATGACCGTATTTATCATCACCCACCAACGGATGACCAATACTCAGGCCATGCACACGAATCTGATGGGTACGACCAGACAATGGCGAAGCGTACACCAAAGTTGCATGCATAAAGCGTTCTTGAACATTCCACTGGGTTTTCGATTCTTTACCGTCTTTAGACACGCGTACACGACGCTCGCCATTGGCCAATTCATAACGAAGTAGTGGCTGATCAATCAACTGTTTATCTAAACTCACTTGGCCTTTGACCACAGCCGCATAGGTCTTTTGAATTTTGTGCTCGCGCAACATATCTTGTAAAGTCTTCAATACACTACGCTTTTTAGAAATCATCACCAAACCAGATGTATCACGGTCAATACGGTGAATCAGCTCTAAATATTTTTTACCTGTAGCAGCACGTAAGCCTTCAATCAAGCCATAAGCCACACCACTACCGCCATGCACAGCAATACCTGATGGCTTATTTACCACCATTAAGCCTTCATCTTCGTAAATCACACGCGCCAATAAACTTTGTGCCACTTTATCTGACACAGGTACGGCTGATTCGTCTTTTTGTTCATAGCGAATTGGGGCAACCCGAACTTGATCGCCAATATTTAATTTAGTTTCTGCTTTCACGCGTTTTTTATTTACACGCACTTGGCTTTCACGAATCAAACGATAAATTCGACTTTTAGGTACGCCTTTGAGTCGGGTAAATAGAAAATTATCAATGCGCTGTCCCGCTTGATGCTCATCCACTTCAAACCAAGTGACGCTTTGCCATTGCTGTGTAGAATTCATACAATTACTGTGACCTAAAAAAAATACTAAATTTGGTTAAAAACTGATCATTTAGGCTATGCTTTACACAAGAAACATAAGCTTAGCCCATAGGCAGATGATGCAAGGTTTGATATAGTCAGCGCACGGAAACCATCGTTGGTGGACAAAAGTTGAATCGTTTCAGTTTACTGAGCATGCTTTTTCAATGAAATGCCCATCTAAATACGCATAGGTCCCAAAAGAATTATGCCGACGCCGAAGGCTTATTATATCGGCAAAACTGTAAGCTGTTGCGTTTAATTACATCTATACGATGTAAAAGCAGCTTACCCAAAAAAATATGCTGCCAACTTTAGTTGGTTTTAAACGTAAACTGATACACATCAGATTAGTCGCGCCCTAATGCTGCATTCAGGCTACAGCGTTGATACATTGGATCTGCACAAGTTGTAAAGATACGATGATAATTCCGTATCAAGACACTCTATCTACAAAGAAGGGATGATCTTTGAGCAATGTGACAGTGAAAGTTACTCACATCCAATGTACCGCTTGTCCGCCAGTGAATCCATGAGGTGACTTTAATCGTTTAAAGATTGAAGCCGTATTGCCATCATCAATACGTGAATCAAAAACCGAAGCCCACTATAAAGAAGGCCGGTAAAAAAACTCAGACCGCAATCGGTATATTTGAGATCTGAGGGTTGATCCGTTGTTTGATGTTCGCTACGTGTATAGCGATGTTTTGTTGTGTATCACTATTAGGTGTTACTCCATGAAACGTATGTTGATTAATGCAACACATGCCGAAGAGATTCGCGTTGCACTTGTCACTGGACAACGTCTTTACGATTTTGACTTAGAAAATCGTACGCGTGAGCAAAAAAAATCCAACATCTATAAAGGTCACGTGACTCGCGTTGAACCTTCTCTAGAAGCTGTATTCGTTGAATACGGTGCAGGTCGTCAAGGTTTCTTGTCGATGCGGGAAATTGCCAACTCATATTACAAAGCTGACCCTCGTCAAACTTCAAACATTCGTGAGCTCATCACGGAAGGCACTGAACTTTTAGTTCAAGTGGAAAAAGAAGAACGCGGCAACAAAGGCGCAGCTTTATCTACTTTCATTTCACTTGCGGGTCGTTATTTGGTACTTATGCCAAACAACCCTAAAGGTGGCGGTATTAGTCGTCAAATTTCTGGTTCAGTTCGTGAAGAATTGAAAGAAATGTTGGCATCTTTAAATATCCCTCGCGGTATGAGCGTAATTGTACGTACTGCAGGTATTGGCCGTTCACAAGAAGAATTGCAACTTGACCTACAGCACTTATTAGACCTTTGGGCTCAAATCCAAAGCACGTCTAATTCAGGTCCATCACCAATGCTTGTTCATCAAGAAGCTGGTGTCGTAACACGTGCAATTCGTGACTATCTACGTGATGACGTTGCAGAAATTCTGATTGACTCTGAACAAGCGTATAACGAAGCATATAACTTTGTTAAAGCTGTGATGCCTCGTCAAATCGACAAACTAAAAACCTATACCTTAAATGAACCGTTATTCGCTCATTTTGGTATTGAAAGCCAAATTCAAACGGCTTATGAGCGTGAAGTTAAACTTCCTTCTGGTGGTTCAATTGTGATTGACCAAACTGAAGCTTTAGTGTCTATCGACATTAACTCAGCGAAATCAACACGTGGTCACGATGTAGAAGAAACTGCACTCAACACCAACTTAGAAGCAGCTGAAGAAATTGCGCGCCAACTTCGTTTACGCGACATTGGTGGCTTGGTTGTTATCGACTTCATCGACATGACCAAAGACCGCAACCAACGTATGGTTGAAGCGAAACTTCGTGAAGCTACACAAAGCGACCGTGCCCGCATTCAATTCGGTCAATTGTCTCGCTTTGGTTTAATGGAAATGAGCCGTCAACGCTTACGTCCATCACTCGAAGAAGCAACCGGTTATGTATGCCCACGTTGCCACGGCACTGGTATGGTTCGTGACCTACGCTCTCTTTCACTTTCAATTATGCGTAAAGTTGAAGAGATTGCCCTTCGCGAGCGTCATGGTGAAGTTCAAGTTGAAGTTCCTGTAGAAATTGCAGCCTTCTTATTGAATGAAAAACGTCATAGCCTTGTGTACTTAGAACAAACTTCAAATGTACGTGTCACTGTATTGCCTCACCCGCATTTAGAAACACCACATTACGAAATTTCATACAACCCAGAAGGCTTTGCGCCAACCAGCTACGAGCGTACTGAAGCAACACGTTCAAGCGAAAAAGAATTGGGCTATGAAGCTTCTGAATGGCATTTAGAAGACGAACAACAAGTCGCTCAAGCGCCTGTTCAAACACAAGAAAAAGGCCATAAAAAGTCACAACACAAGGCTCAAGCTGCACAACAAGCACCTGTCGCTCAAGCGCCAGCACCTGCTGTTGCAAGCTCTAGCCCATGTGCTTGGTTAGAAAACTTGTTTGTACAAAAGCAAGCTGCAACCATCGATCAATCACGTACTGCAAATAATGCAGCAACCATGATTGAACAAATGGTGAATGGTGGTGCTGTAAGCCGTGGTCAATTTGGCCAAGTGGGTCAAGTTGCTACAGCAGCTGCACCAGTTGCCGCACCTGCAAGCAATGTGTACTTAGCGCCGTCTACGTCTGTTACACATAAGCCTGATGTTCGTGAAACAGAAAAGCATGTTGAGAAAGACGAAAAAGCAACTCAGCGCAACCACAACAAAAAGCAACGCAACAAACACAAAGAACCACGTGAGCAAGTTGTTCAAGACAATGCACCACAACATCAAGTGCATGAAGAAGTGCTCCAAGTGTCGCGTCAAGAGCAACGTCAAGAAGCGCGTGAAAACAAGCGCAACTCACGTCGCCCACACAACAACAATCACAACGAACAACAGCAGCATGATGTGCAACAAAATCATGAGCAACAAGCTGTTCCACGTCGTGATCGCAACAACCACCAACGTCCAAACCGCCCAAATCGCCACCGCGATCCAAGCGTTTTAAATGAGCAAACCATTGCTCAAGAGTTGGCAGTTGAAAACACGCCTGCTGTCGCTTCGCGCCAACCTAAAGTAGAAACTATTGAAGTACCTCGCCAAGAGATTCTTCCAACTGCTATGGTGGTAAACCTTGATCAAGCGCAAAGTGAAATTGTTGCTTTAACGCCTGAAGCACCAGCAAAAGCTGAAAAGCCAGCACGTGCACAAGTTGCAGAAGCTACACCAGCAGAAACTGCTGTTGTTACTGAAGCACCAAAAGCGGAGCACAAGAGCAAAGCCAAAGCACATCAAGAACCTGCTGAAAAGCCAGTTCAAGATGCACCAGTGAAACGTGCAAGCAATGACCCACGTCAACGTCGTCGTCAGCAACGTGAAGCGCAAAATCGTCAAGCTCAGGCACCGAAGTTATCACCTTCACAAGTACCAACTTTGGGTGAATATACTGTGGGGAGTCTAATTCGCCATGTCTATGGTGAAGACTGCTCTGTGCTAATTGAACAGTTTGGTTTAATTCCAACATTCAACCGTGCATTGCAAAAATTCACGGAAGAGTATGCAGCTATACTTTCTACAGTTGCACCAACAGCTGTTGAGAAAAAACCTGTCACACGTGATGTTGTCGTTGCTAAAGCAGCACCTCAAGCAGAACCTGCACCGGTATTGGACTTAACACCACCGAAAGCAACTTCTGAAAATCGTGTTTCAAATGATCCACGTGTGCGTCGTCGTTTAGCTAAATTGGCGGCAGAACAAGCCCTTGAGCAAGCGAAAAGCGCGCAAGCTGAAGTAACCGAAACAGCTGAAAGCACAACTGAAGCAACACCAACTATTGAACATGTAGCTGAAGTCGCTCCAGTGCTTGAAGAACTCGCACCTACTCAAGCAACGCTTGCAATAGAGCCAGTTGTAGAAGAAGCAACTGAAACACCAGCAGAAGTTGAAGCAACACCTGTTGAAGTGAATGAAGTTGTTGAAGCTGAGTCTGAGGTTCAGGAAGCCGCAGAAAATACGGATGTCGTTGATGCGGATGACGAAAAAGTCAAAGCAGACAAAGACAAACCAGCTCGCCCGCGCCGTCCTCGTGGTCGTCCACCAAAGAAAAGTAATACTTCAGCTGAGTAATACTTGCAAAATTGCAGCTGATTAAAAAAATCCAGTCATTTCGGTGACTGGTTTTTTTTTGATACTTTTGTCAAATTAGGTTGATTGCACTAGATTAAAACGATTAAAAACCAATATCTCTACTGAATGCATCATATACCGCTAACAAAAGACGTATTGGATTACGCAAAATAACTAGGATTCTCATGAGCCAAACTACACAACACGACCTGATTGGGATTGCGGATGTCGCTGCTAAAATTCCAAAATTTATGAGCAAAGTCCCTAATTTATTGACGGGACTAAAACAAGCCTATTTACGCACTCCAAATACACCTGCTGGTCTTGGTCTCGCATTTGAAAAAGCCGTTAAGCGCAATCCAAATGGCATGGCTTTACTCTTTGAAGAACAAAAATATACCTATACCGAGCTCAACCAATGGGCTAACCAGATTTCGCATTACTACCTTTCCCTCGGAGCTAAAAAAGGTGATGTGATTGCGGTGATGATTGAAAACCGCTCTGAGTTGGTGGCATGTATTGTTGCGTTAGCAAAAATTGGCGTGACGGCTGCACTGGTGAATACCTCTCAAGTAGGTAAGGTGCTCGCACATAGCATTAACCTTGTGAACCCGATCGCTGTGATTGTAGGTGAAGAATGCCGTGTTGCTGTTGATGAAATTCGTAATGACCTGAGCGTCGCACCAGAGCGTTTACATTGGTTTGCCGATCAAGCAACACTAATAGATGCAGGTAAAGCACCTAAAGGCTTTCAAAACCTCGCTCAGCTGATTGAGCAATTTCCAAAATTCAACCCACCAACCACACAAAGTGTAAAAGGCAAAGATGGTCTGTTTTATATTTACACTTCTGGCACCACCGGCCTCCCTAAGGCCGTGATTTTTACCAATAGTCGTTGGACATTGGCTTATGGCACTTACGGTCATATTTTAAATCTCACTCCAGATGACGTCATGTATGTCACCCTGCCCCTTTACCATGCAACAGGTACTGTGGTGTGCTGGTGTGGTGTGATTGCAGGTGCTGCAACACTCGCAATTCGTCGTAAATACTCAACTTCCTCTTTTTGGAAAGATGTACAAAAATTTGATGCCTCAGCGATTGGCTATGTTGGTGAGCTGTGTCGCTATCTTATGGATGCACCACGATCTGATCTTGAAAAAGGCCACCGTGTCACCAAAATGATTGGTAACGGTATGCGCCCAAATATCTGGGACAAATTTAAAGAACGCTTTGGTATTGAAGAAGTCTTAGAGTTATATGCGTCGAGTGAAGGCAACGTTGGCTTTAGTAACGTATTTAACTTTGACAATACTGTAGGCTTCTCGCCAACACCGTATGCGGTTATTCAATTTGATAAAGAAAAGAATGAGCCCATCCGCAATAAAAAAGGATGGTGCATTAAAGTTAAAAAAGGTGAAGTGGGGCTATTGGTGGGTAAAATTACCCGTCGCTCACCGTTCGATGGCTATACCGATCCAGAAAAAAATAAATCGGTCATTATCAAAGATATGTTTAAGCATGGCGATGCTTACTTCAATACCGGCGATTTAGTGCGTGATATTGGCTTCCGCCATGCACAATTTGTGGATCGCCTAGGTGATACCTTCCGCTGGAAAGGCGAGAATGTGTCAACAACTGAAGTTGAGAACATGGTGAGTGAGTACAGTAAAATTTCAGAAGCCGTAGTTTATGGTGTAGAAATTCCAAATACCAATGGTCGTGCAGGTATGGCAGCCATTACCCTACACCCAAATGCTGTATTAGATGAACAAGACTGCAAAGATATGCTGGTTGAATTTAAAAAATGCCTTCCAGCCTATGCAGTCCCGTTGTTTTTACGCATACAACAGCAAGTTGAAACCACAGGCACCTTTAAATATCAAAAGAGTAAGTTAAAAGAACAAGGCTTTGATCCTGAAAAAACCAGTGATCGTATCTTGGTTTGGCTACCCAATAGTGATGCTTACTGTGACTTAACTGCAGATATTTTAAGCAACATTAACGCCTACAAGTATCGTTTCTGATTATAAAAAGCCCGTTTTTTGATAAAAACGGGCTTTTTTGTTGTATTTATAAACAAACAAAAGCAAGTTTATGATTTTTTACTTGCGCTCAATCGATATCTTGCTACAATACGCACCATCAAGTGATATGGGTCGTTAGCTCAGTTGGTAGAGCAGTAGACTTTTAATCTATTGGTCCCGCGTTCGAGTCGCGGACGACCCACCATTTACTTCGATACCCCAAAGATGGGTCGTTAGCTCAGTTGGTAGAGCAGTAGACTTTTAATCTATTGGTCCCGCGTTCGAGTCGCGGACGACCCACCATCTTTCTAAAACTTCGGTTTTAGACTAAAATGCAGTATACCCCCTAAGGGTCGTTAGCTCAGTTGGTAGAGCAGTAGACTTTTAATCTATTGGTCCCGCGTTCGAGTCGCGGACGACCCACCATTCTTTCTTAGGGCTTCTTTCTTCCGGCATGCGAAGAAAAAGAAACCTGCAAGTTCCGACCAAGACCAATCTACCCATTCGGGTGTATTTGCCATTCTCGAAATTTTGCTATACCGATGTTGCAATGTACGGTGTTTTTTGACGTCTATACATTCACTTTTGCACTCGGGTGATACTTCAAAGCAATGCTTTAAGTTCACTAATCCTGACAAAGGGTTGTTAGCTCAGCTGGTAGAGCAGTAGACTCTTAATCTATTGGTCGTAGGTTCGAACCCCACACAACCCACCACATTCTGTTATTTTCAATTTGATCTATTCTTGCACAGATCGAGTATTAATTTTTTCTAGCACATAAGCTTTCAGTGGCAATGGATTCCCTTCAGCAAAATATTGCTGATTCACTTCAGTTGCATGAGCAATTTTATCCAAATCCATCACAATATTTTTTTTAGCATCAATATCATAAAAAAAGTCGCCCCCTGAAGCACGATGCAAAATAATTTGATGCACATTTGGGTCATAAGACCAATGGTCCTGCCGATATTGTTGATTGGAGGTAAAGGTAATGGAGCCACGATGTTTAATCATGCGATGTGCTATACCATTGGGTGATAAACTGATAATGAAATCAGCTTCACCACTTTCACAACCGACAAAAGCATCTTCGCAATCAATTTTCGTGGCATAACGGCCAACATAAGGCATCGCCTCTTGGTTCACCAAGCCCACATTCATAGGTTGTTCAGCGATCGCAACCCTCTCCTGCCCCAACGCCACATTCAATAAAGCACGACCCTTCTGTTTTTCTAGATCCAACCTATCCACTTGGATGACATCTTTTTGCACATTACTGGCTTGATGCTCAGGTGAGCTACACCCTATGAGGGCAAAGCATGATAAAACCATCATGCCTAGCCAAACTTGCTTCGTCACCCAACGCTGGCAATACTTCGATAAGTGAAGAGCGGTTAAAATTTTCATCAGTAAAATATGCTCTACTCTTATATATGATGACCAATTGCTTATCAGACATTAAAAAACTCTAAATTTTATAGATATGTATGCTGTATAAATTTTTAAAATTAAATGTATGCCACCATTATTTTCTAAATCCTCATTCTTTTACATATCTTTACGTTTTTTTTGCTTAAAACAGCTTTAAAAATTGATCCATGTCACCATTTTAAAAGTATGGATGCATGATTGAATTAAGTTTTATCGTTCACATGATGCTTCATATAACAATTGATGAATTAAGGAGACTTGAATGGCCAATGTTGGTTTATATCGTTCGAACCGTTCAAACATGATTGCGGGTGTAATGGGCGGTATTGCTGAACGTTTTGGTTGGAATGCAAATTTGTTGCGCGTTATTTTCGTGATCGTTTCATGTATGAGTGCAGCATTTCCAGGGATTTTGGTGTATTTGGTTTTATGGCTGGTGATTCCAAAACAGCAAAGCCAATACAAAAATATGCAAGGCTATGACCACCCTGTACGTACTGTAAATAATGATCCGTTGCAATAATCTGCATTTAAATTCAGGTTATTTTAATTTTAGTCTGTTGTTATAAACACAATAGAGATCCCTTAGACCTCTTTGGTCGCTGTAGGTTTTCCCCCAAAAGCCTACAGCTTTTTTTTGCCTACATTTAAGCTTTCTCTTTTAAGAAGTGAATTTGCTGATTTAAGGCTGCAATCATGTCTGCACGACTAATCATGCCAATTAAGCGCTGATTTTCAACCACAGGGATGTAATTAAAAGAACGCTCAACAAAGTATGGAACTAAATCTTCAATCGGTTGATCTGGTCTGACAGTCACCACTTTAGGATTCATAATCTGATATACGTGATTTTCCCAGCTGGCTTTAGGATCAGCAGCGCGTTTGAACCACTCCACGACCTCATACAAAGCTAAATTACCCACCAATCGGTCCAAATCACCTACCACCGGCAGGCTCATTAAATTCACCTGTTTAAATTTTTCTAAAGCCGACTGAATATCATCTTCGGCCCTCAAAGTAAGCACCTGACGGCTCATAATGTCACGACAGCTAAACTGACTTAAATTGCGACGGTTTGCCAACTGCTGTGCTTCTAAAATAATTTTCTGTAAGTCATATTCACTAATATCGAGCAACTGGCTCTGACGTTCTAATACCTGCTGAATATCTACTGGCCGAATAGATACTTTTTGCGTCGGTGTCGGATCTGCGCTGCGTATATTGACCTGTGGACGCTGCGGATATGGTTTACCAAGCAAACGGTTATAAAATATAGCAAAGGCCATCAGCAATACAGAATTTAATAGCACAGGATAAAACAGAAATGCATAACCCAAATCTTGTACAGCTTTGCCACCCAGCACCGCAGTAATCGCCACTGCGCCACTCGGCGGATGTAAGGAATCTGTGGTCATCATCAGCACGATAGCCAGCGCAACGGCTACACTAAATGCTTCAGTCTGATTGGGTATCCACATTGCGCAGGTCACACCGATGAGCGCCGCAATACTGTTACCAACCACCATATTCCAGGGCTGTGCCAAAGGACTAGCAGGCACAGCAAACAACAGCACTGAAGATGCGCCCATAGGCGCGATATACCATGCATTTAGGTTACCTAGTGCAAGCCAACTGATGAGCGAGGAAATACTTAATCCAAGCAAAGCCCCTACCCCACATAAGACGCGGTCTTTAAGCGGGAGCACTTTAAAATTAGGTTTTAGGGTATTGAGCCAAGCTGCTTTGGAGTGAAACACGTGAGACCTGCATTTGCTGTTTTATATTTAAACGAATTATAGGCGACACTTCATTAAAAGATGTATTTATTTTATATGTTATAAATATTAGATTTATTTTTGAAAATATAAATAAAATTTGAAAAACATCAACTTAACCATAATATAGTAAGCAACATATGACTTTATAAAAAAATAATGAACCCAAAGCGCGAAGAACTTTTAAAACACTTAGCAGCCTCTTTAAAAGATGCTAAAGAAGATGGTGGTGCAATTTTACTGGTCGGAGCAGGCATTTCTGTATCTGCTGGCATACCGCCTGCGCAAAAGCTAATGAAAATCGCGATCGAAAACTTTCCAAATTATTTTACTGACGAAGAGCAAAAACTGGCTCAAGAGGATTTAAGCCAACTTCTATACAACTATATTATGAGTAAACTATCACCTGCTCATCGTAAAGAGATTTTTCAATGGCATATTCAGGGTAATGAAGCAAGGAGCATCCCCAAAGCCAAACTAAACTTTGCTCACCTGACCATCGCAGAATTATTAAAGCAAGGTTATATCAAACGTATTTTGACCACTAACTTTGACCCATTACTCATTAATGCTTGTTATATGGTTGGCATGTATCCACTACCAGCTATTTATGATCTAGGTTCAGTCGATCAAATAAATCCTGAACTTTTTGATGACCCCTGTATTATTTACTTAAATGGTCAACATGCAGGACAAGTTCAAAGAAATACCCCTTCTCAATTAAGCCAGCATCAGTCTATTTTAAATAAAGTTGTACTATCAACAGGCTGTAAAAGACCATGGATAGTGGCTAGTTATAGTGGTGAAAATGATCCACTGATGGACGCACTGAATGAACTACGCCCATACAACAATTGGCTATATTGGCTCGAATACAAAGAACAAGTTTTACAAAAAGAAAGCCATCTATTTTTAGAGAATGAACCGTACCGGGTTTGTCGGAGACTCAGTATTCTGAGAGAATGTTCCGATGACCAAATTAAAATATACCCCTGAAATCAGAGAAAGAGCGGTTCAATTATTGATTGAATCTGAAAAAGACTATCC
>NZ_JACAXE010000039.1:0-25631 GCF_013391565.1 Acinetobacter sp. SwsAc6 | reverse complement strand
CTTTAAGTTCTTGGCAAATTCTTTGGCTAATGCCAGCATTGCTTCATCTTTCATGGTAAACACCTGTGTTGCCCCTAACAGCGTTGAGGGATAGTCTAAGCGTTTACACAGTTTTATTTACAGTCTCACCAAATTTGGTTTAGTCAGAGCTATCATGATGAGCGTATTTTTACCACGTGGTGTCAGATATTTTTAACCGCCTTTGTACTTTTGCTTGCTTTAGCATTTAAGCAAAATGCGAAGTTCCGTCATGTTATGGGCTGGCTTATTCCGCTATTTTTTGGGCTACTGCTGCTGTATTCAGCCAAAAGCGTTGGCCTTTATAGCCCTGCATCTATGGGCGGAATTTTGAATATTTTGCTGATAGGCTTTGTATTTTATAAACCCAAAGTTATTTATAGCATTATGCTGATTGTGACCTTGGTTTTTGGGGCGATGTGTTATTTCACGGCCATTGGTACATTGGCTTATGCGCCTTTATTTAGTGATCAGCTAAATCAAAGTGATTTGTACAGCAATACTTTTTGGCTTAAAAGTATGTTGATTCTTTATTCTCCCATATTAATAACTTCAGCATTATTTTTTGAGATATTGCTGCGTCAGTGGCGTAATCGTGATCAGAAAATTGAAATTTTGAGCCAAATTGATGGTTTAACTGGGGTATACAACCGTCGTTATTTATCTGAATTTGTGAATAAAAGACATCAAAAGAATTTCCAAAAATATTCGATGATTCTTTTGGATTTAGATCATTTTAAAAAAATTAATGATAGTTATGGGCATGAAGCCGGCGACTTAGTATTGCGCCAAGTTGCCCATGTGCTCAGACATGCAGTTCGTGAGCAAGATAAGGTTGGTCGTTTTGGTGGAGAAGAGTTTTCTCTAGTTCTAGCCGATCAGGACTTGGCAAAGGCTTTAGAAATTGCGGAACGCTGTCGTCAGGCTATTGAAGCATTGGAGATCACTCTGCCAGATCAAAGTGTTTTGAAAGTAACTGCGAGTTTTGGTATTGCGACTGCACAAGACGGTATGAGCATGGATGAAGTGACGCGTTTGGCGGATCAGGCTCTATATAAATCGAAAGAAAATGGGCGGAATCAGGTGCAGTTTGCTGTATTAGCATGATTGATTTATCTCCTCCTTATGGGAGGAGAAACACTGCCTCGCAAGGGGGTGAGGGGTTTGATATTTGATAATGGGCTGATGATGAATGAGATTGATAGAGTAGTGGAAGCTATTTATCATTACTGTCTTAAAGAATCTCCCTCTTGCGAAACGTAGTTTCTCATCTTTGTTAAAGAGGGACTTCTCGCGAATTTGATGGTAGTTGTGGATTCACGGTGTTCCTCCTTTTTTCAAAGGTGAGCCATGTATGGCGCAAGAGAAGGGATTAAAATATTAAAAAAGTAGAATAAAATGAAACCTTACAATAAAAATTTAAAACAAGTTTCGCGCGACCTGCGTAACAATATGACTGATGCTGAAAAGTTGTTGTGGTCACGGCTTCGCAATAAGCAAATACTAGGTTTGCAATTTTATAGGCAAAAGCCAATTTTGAATTACATCGTCGACTTTTACTGTCCTGCTGCCAATTTAGTCGTTGAGTGTGATGGTAGTCAGCACTATATGGATGAAGGATTGGAAGCAGATCGAGTTCGAGATGAGGCTTTGGCTCAGCTTGGGTTGAAGGTGCTGAGATTTGATAATGGGCAGGTGTTGGGGGAGATTGCTGGGGTTGAGGAGGCTATTTATCATTACTGTTTTAAAGAATCCCCCTAAATCCCCCTTTGCTAAAGGGGGACTTCACGCGAATTAGAAGAAGATTTTGGATTCGCGTTGTTCCTCCCTTTTTCAAAGGGAGGTTAGGAGGGATTATTTAAATATTGCATCACCAAAAATATTATAATCATGCATAATAGCTTCAAAAGATTTTGAGTCGGCAGTTTTATCGAGATTATCTAAAGCCATTTTCTCTACTTTTTCTTGTTGATCATTAGACATACTTCTTCTTTTTTCTTGGATTTCTAAAGCTTTATTCTTCATATATCCAAGCAGATATTCTGGCATTACAAGATTTGATGGTTTACATATTCCTTGTTTTAAAGAAACCCGGCTTGCCCTCATTTTTGATGAAAAATTGGAATTCACAATTCCTAAGATAAGAAAGGTAGGAAGTTTGGTGAATGTGTAAATATCATTATCTCCTTGTAAGACATCTACACCAATACTTCTAAGAAAATATCTATTTATGTTACTTGGTAAGTTTAGTGATTTAGGTGGAGTGTCTATTTCAGATAAAGGAAAGATATGTTGTTCATATTTATATAAATTATCTTGTTTACCTAAAATGAAATTTCTTAAGTTTAATTCAGCAAGATCGATCTGATTTATGAAGTATTCACTTTCATTTTCAAAATTAGAATTCTTATTTCTTATGTAGATTAATGTTCTCCATGAAAGCGAAGCACAGAATTTTGCTAACCAATCTTTATACTCAATAACATAGTTTTTTTGATCTAAAAAAGGTATAAACATTTTTTCAGAGAATTGTTTTTCCCAACTTGAAAATAGAAGCTCACAATCGCTACACAAGAGGTATTCCTTAATAACATTTTGTTGCCTTTTATTGATGTTATCTACATTTCTAAGATATCCTGTAGCGCTAGTCTTTTTAAGCCATTTACCAACAAATTTGGGTATAAAGTGGCTTTCTTTTAACTCTTTTGATTCATGGCAAAGCGCGCATATATGATTCATTTTAAAAATATATATGTTTTTAAGATTTAGATAATATCACCTAACTTTTAATATTAATCAATTAATCTTCCCAACCTCCCTTTAATAAAGGGAGGAGCAGTCACGTAACTCATTAGATACGCAAAAGTCCCCCTTTGTAAAAGGGGGATTTAGGGGGATTACCTAAAAATTAAAGTAAATCTTTTAGTTCTTTAATTCGTTGATCAATAAGATCGGCATTGCATGATAGATTGATTAACTTAGAGCCTGCACCTTGTACGCCACTAGAAAGATAAGAAACTAATTCATCACAATGACTATTTTTATATAACAACCAATTCTTTTGAGAGGTTTCTAAAATTTTCTTACCTTCCTCATTCATAGTGTTATAGAGCTTTTGATAAGTTTGGTTGAGCTTGGTTTTATTAGATTTTAATTCTTTTTCATAACAGGCAATTTCATCATAAACATTACTTGTTTTACACTCTGCAAAAGCAAAAGATGAAATAAAAGGTAAAACTAAAAGTAAGAATATTTTTTTCATTTTATAAAATTCGTTTATGTGTTTTTAAGATTTTTGATTATAAATAAAAAATCCCCTCATTCGAGGGGATTTTTTTCAAACTAATTACTGAACTGAATCATCCAAATTCGGCGCTAACCAACGCTTCGCTTCATCTAAAGTCCAACCTTTACGCTTCGCATAATCCTCAAGCTGATCGCCTGCGATTTTACCCACGTTAAAGTATTGGCTTTCAGGGTTTGCATAATAGAAACCGCTGACAGATGAAGGTGGCCACATTGCAAAGCTAGTCGTCAATTGCGTGCCAATCTTGTCGGTAGAACCTAACCAGTCAAACAACGGCGCTTTTTCAGAATGCTCAGGACAAGCAGGGTAGCCCGGTGCAGGACGGATGCCCACATACTTCTCTTTAATCAATTCTTCATTGCTTAAGGTTTCAGACGCTTGGTTGCCCCAGAACTCTTTACGAATGCGCTCATGCAAATGTTCCGCAAACGCTTCTGCAAAACGGTCACCTAAAGATTGCGCAAGAATTGCAGAGTAGTCATCGCCTTTGGCCTTGTACTCATTTGCCATTTCTTCTGCACCAAAGATCGATACAGTGAAGCCACCCAAGTAGTCATCAACATTTGCATCCGCAGGCGCAATAAAGTCCGCCAATGACAAGTTTGGTTTACCCGTTACTTTGTCAGACTGCTGACGGATATGCTCAAAAGTATGCGTCACTGTTTTCGCAGTTTCATCAAACACTTGAACCGTGTCCGCAGCTGAACGGGCAGCAGGGTAAATACCAAAGACAGCACGTGCATCAAAACGTTTGTTGTCGATAATATCTTTCAGCATGGTCTGCGCTTGTTCATACAAGTCAGTTGCTGCTTCACCCACCACTTCATCAGTCAGAATCGCAGGGAATTTACCCGCCAAGCTCCACGAAATAAAGAACGGTGTCCAGTCGAAGTATTCAACCAAAGTTTCCAATGGATAATTGGTCAGCGTTTGCGTACCAATAAAGTTTGGCTTCACAGGCGCATTGGCTGCAAAGTCAATTTTCAAACCATTTTCAACCGATTCAGCATACGTCAGTTTTGCTGCTTTAGGCTGTTTGTTAGCAATACGCTCACGCACTTTTTCATATTCTGCACGGGTTTCCTCAACAAACTTCGGTTTCATTTCTTTAGAAAGTAAAGTTGTTGCAACACCTACCGCACGTGAAGCATCGGCTACATAAATGACTGCATCATTTGAATATTGCGGATCAATTTTCACTGCCGTATGCGCTTTAGACGTCGTTGCACCGCCAATCATCAATGGAACATTAAAGCCTTTGCGCTGCATTTCTTTGGCAACAAACACCATTTCATCCAAAGACGGAGTGATTAGGCCAGACAAGCCGATGATGTCAACTTTTTCATCAATTGCCGTTTGCAGAATCTTCTCGCAAGGTACCATCACGCCTAGGTCGATAATGTCATAACCGTTACAGCCAAGTACCACGCCTACGATGTTTTTACCAATGTCGTGCACGTCGCCTTTTACAGTCGCCATCAGGACTTTGCCCTTAGACTGACCGCCAGACTTTTCAGCTTCAATGAACGGGTTTAGCCAAGCTACCGCTTGTTTCATTACACGTGCAGATTTCACCACTTGCGGTAAGAACATTTTGCCCGAACCGAACAAGTCACCTACGACGTTCATGCCGTCCATTAATGGACCTTCAATTACATCCAGCGGACGTTTAGCTTTCAGGCGTGCTTCTTCAGTATCTTCATCAATAAAGGTGGTGATACCTTTCACTAAAGCATGCTCAAGGCGCTTTTCTACGGGAAGCTCACGCCATTCCAAGTTTTCCACTTGTTTTTGCGCAGCGCCTTGACCGCGGTATTTTTCAGCAACTTCAAGCAGCTTTTCTGTAGCTTCTTGATGGCTTTCACCTTGGTTTTGGTTCAAGATCACATCTTCAACCGCAGCTTTCAGTTCAGCATCAATTTCATCATAAATCGCCATTTGACCTGCGTTGACGATACCCATAGTCATGCCTTGCTGAATGGCATGGTATAAGAACACTGAGTGAATCGCTTCACGTACAGGCTCGTTACCGCGGAATGAGAACGATACGTTAGACACACCGCCGGAAATCATCGCATGCGGTAAGTTCTGTTTGATCCAACCTGTCGCTTCAATAAAGTCCACAGCATAGTTATTGTGTTCTTCAATACCAGTTGCCACGGCAAACACGTTCGGGTCAAAAATGATGTCTTCAGCAGGGAAGCCCACTTCATTGACCAATACATCATAAGAACGCTTACAGATTTCTTTTTTACGTGCAGCAGTGTCGGCCTGACCATTTTCGTCAAAGGCCATCACAATCACGGCAGCGCCATACTGACGGCACAAACGCGCTTTTGCAACGAACTCATCATAGCCTTCTTTTAAGGAAATCGAGTTAACAACCGCTTTACCTTGTACACATTTTAAGCCCGCTTCAATGATGTCCCATTTAGATGAGTCAATCATGATCGGCACACGTGAAATTTCAGGTTCAGAGGCTACAAGATTCAGGAAGTGCACCATTGCGCCTTCTGAATCCAGCATGCCTTCATCCATGTTGATGTCGATAATCTGAGCACCGGCTTCAACTTGCTGCTGTGCAACTTCTAAAGCTTCGGCAAAGTTTTCTTCACGGATTAAACGCAGGAACTTTTTAGAACCTGTCACGTTGGTACGTTCACCGACGTTCACAAACAGCGAATCTTCGGTAATGTTGAACGGCTCTAAACCGCTCAGACGGCAAGCAGGCTTAGTTTCTGGCACTTGGCGTGGGGCAATGTCTTTTACCGCATTGGCGATAGCGCGGATGTGATCTGGTGTTGTACCACAGCAGCCGCCCGTGATGTTGATCAGGCCGCTTTCTGCAAATTCTTTAATAAATGCAGCTGTTTGTTCGGGGGTTTCATCATAACCGCCGAAGGCATTTGGCAAGCCAGCGTTCGGATGCGCTGAAACAAAAGTATCTGCAACATCTGCAATGGTTTTGACGTGTGGACGCATGGCATCTGCACCTAGGGCACAGTTAAAGCCAATCGACAATAAGTCACCATGACGCACAGAGTTCCAGAACGCTTCAGCGGTTTGACCGGTTAAGGTACGGCCAGAGGCATCGGTAATCGTGCCTGAAATCATCAATGGCAATTCATAGCCCAGCTGATTAAACACTTCTTTCACTGCAAAAATGGCAGCTTTACAGTTTAAAGTATCGAATACGGTTTCGATGAGCAGAATGTCCGCACCGCCTTCAATCAGGGCATGCGTAGCTTGAATATAGTTTTCTTTCAGCTCATCAAAAGTAATGTTACGGAAAGCTGGGTCATTTACATTTGGCGAGATTGAGCAAGTACGTGAAGTCGGGCCAAGCACACCCGCAACAAAACGCGGCTTTTCTGGTGTTGAGTATTTTTCACAAGCGGCTTTGGCAATACGCGCTGCTTCACGGTTGATTTCAGTGACCAAATCTTCCATGTGATAGTCAGACATTGAAACTTTGGTGCCGTTAAAGCTGTTGGTTTCAATGATGTCTGCGCCAGCATCGAGGTAGGCTTCATGAATGCCTTGAATGATTTGAGGTTGTGTCAGTACCAAAAGGTCATTATTACCTTTCAGGTCAGATGCCCAGTCAGCAAAACGCTCACCACGGTAGTCAGCTTCTTCGAGTTTATGACGCTGAATCATAGTGCCCATAGCACCGTCGATAATCAGAATCCGTTGAGCGAGTAGCTCTTTTAGGGTGGCGAGCGTGGACATAAATAACCCCAATCCGATGGAATATAAAATCGGCAAATATATTAACAGAATTCAGTTCATTATTTCTGATATTGAGTTTAATTATTAAGCGCAAAGTTGAGCTTGTTGAATATTTCGCCGTGCCTCAAAGTGGTTGCTGTAGCAAGATTGGATTGTCATAAATACTTCATCAAGTTGTCATATCTCTCTAGCATGCTATGCCTTGGTCTGTAGAACCCTTAAGTACAGCTTATATTTCATGTTTTGTAACATGATCTTTTGCGGTGCAAAAACAGCGTGTTTTAATAATGATAAATGAACAGAAATGGTTGTAACACTATGAATATTAATGATTGATTTGAATGCAAATAAGCATAATTGATGGCAAGCTGTAAAAAATAAAGTATGAAATATTGCTTTATATGACACCGCTTTGTCATATAATTGTCACAATTTAATTGAACAATATGGGGATTCTTAAATCCTCCATTCTTGCTTGCATGAATTCTAATCAAACTCCCGTAGATTCAGCACACCAGTCGACAAACAATAAGTCGACGAATGTTCATGTGCCTACACCGAAATTTTTTATGCCGGTGTTTCTAACGTTAATTATTTCAACGTTAATTTATATTGGTTTTCAACTTACAGCTGATCTTGCGCATGTTCCTGCACTTAGCCTCTACTCCATGATTTTATTGGGTACCGCTTTGTTTATTGCGCTCGGTTTTGAGTTTGTAAATGGTTTTCACGACACAGCGAATGCTGTCGCAACGGTGATTTATACCAACGCATTATCTGCACCAGTGGCGGTGATGTGGGCTGGTTTTTGTAATTTCTTAGGCGTAATGGTTGCCAGTGGTGCAGTTGCCTACGGCATTATTGCATTGCTACCTGTAGAGCTGATCATGAATGTCGGTTCTGGAGCTGGCTTTGCTATGGTTTTTGCCATGCTCATCGCGGCCATTCTTTGGAACCTTGGTACTTGGTTCTTGGGGATTCCTGCTTCTAGTTCGCATACTTTAATTGGTTCGATTCTAGGCGTTGGCATTATGAACTACATTCTGCACGCAGGTAGCGGTGCATCGGGTGTAGACATGGACCAAGTGATTAAAGTGGGTAAAGCTTTACTGTTTTCTCCTTTAATTGGTTTCGCATTTGCTGCGGTATTGTTCTTATTGGTTAAAAAAATCTTTAAGAAACAAATGGAATTATTCCAGCCACCTGAAGGCAATAAACCACCACCACCGCTTATTCGTGCAATTTTGATCTTTACTTGTACAGGCGTAAGTTTTGCGCATGGTTCAAATGACGGTCAAAAAGGCATGGGATTAATCATGTTGATTTTGATTGGTTGTGTGCCTTTGGCCTATTCTTTAAACAAGAATTTAGACCAAGCGCATATTCAATCATTTGAACAATTGTCTGCACAAACAGCGACTGCGATTTATGCACAGCATGATGATATTGCAGATGACAAAGCGCGTGATGTGATTACCAAATATATTCAGACCAAAGAAATTACCCCTGAAGTTGTGCCTGCTTTAGCAAGCTTAACTGATCACTTAGGTGAGCGTGTGGGTCAGTATGGCGATCTAAAAGATATTCCAGAAACTGAAGTTTCTACAATTCGTAACGACATGTACTTAAATACTACGGCATTTAAGCGTTTAGATAAAGCAGAACAGCTTCCAGCAATGACGGCTGATCAAGCGAAAAACGTCAAAGAATACCGTAATAACTTAGATTCGTTCCTTCAATACATTCCTACATGGGTGAAAGTCGCTGTTGCATTGGCACTTGGTCTAGGCACCATGGTGGGTTGGAAACGTATTGTAGTGACTGTGGGTGAGCGTATTGGTAAGCATCACATGACTTATGGTCAAGGGATGTCAGCTGAGCTTGTTGCTATGACCACAATTGCTGCTGCAGATGGTTTTGGTATGCCAGTTTCAACCACTCACGTATTGAACTCTGCGGTTGCAGGTACAATGGTTGCCAACAAATCAGGCCTGAACTTTGCCACAGTGAAAACCATTCTTTCAGCATGGATATTCACTTTACCAGCGACAATCTGTTTGTCTGGTGGTTTATATTGGCTGTTCTTACAAGTATTCTAATCATGCTTAAGCGCATAAAAAAACGCTACTTCGGTAGCGTTTTTTTATGCGCTTATTTTATGTTTATGTGCTCTTTTTAAGTGCTATGGCTTGGCTTTATGAGCTAGGCCATGTACATGCACAGAAACCATTTAAACAAGTAATTAATCAAGCCTTCTCATCGACTGTGTGATTCGCAGAAAATGAGAAGGGCGAACTCTTTACGCTATGCCTTTTTCAGCATTCGGAGTATTGGTTTGATTGGGAGCTTGTCTGTTGCAAAGCCATAGACTGCAGCAAAGGGCAGAGCAGTACGTGCCAAATAAGCAACACGCCATAAACCACCGTGGTTTGCACCTTTCATCATCAGTTCAAGTGGGTGATCTAACTTAAGTTCTGGGTTAGCCACCGACTCAGGATTGCGAAGATCGTGTATCCATAAAGCTGCCATAATGGCATTGGTGGTTTCAGGGGCAAAGGCTTCTACATCAAACAGCTCAGCACCATTAAAGGCTGCTTTTAGCAAAGGATTTTTGGTCACTGAATGCGTGGTTGTAGAGGGCGCAATATTGATACTCACACGTTGACCATTATGTCGGGCTAATGTGGCACGCCACTGTTGAATACGTTTTGCCATCGCATAGTTTGGTCCTTGTTCCACTACCAAGCAATCAGCAATACCATAGGATTGACCATTGCTGGAAAGAATTATGTCATGTGAATTCTTTTGGAAAAAGTGCTGAGCACTGAGCGTAGAAATCCCTTGGCTCAGCAATTGCTGCGCTTTAGAGCGATGCATGAATTTGTTTTGTGATGCTTCAACCACTTCCTTAGGCACAGCATAGACATCGGTTGGTGTGCACATGTACATAAGGCTGGTATCGGGCTTTTGTACACTGACATATTGCATAATGGCATCCATCGCCATAGATACACGAACGTGTTTTTCACCATCTAAATACGCAATGGCCGCTAAGTCCAATTGATGTTGGCTTTGTGCCAGCCATTGGGCAATTTCAGGAGTTTGCGTCAATAGATTGGCACCAAGCTTTTCTCTAAGTTCTGCTTCGGTTGCCTCGTCTGACAATGCTTCAATACATGGCGCATATAGCGTGGCATTACCGTGCTTTACGGTGTCTAATATTTTGCCCCAAATACGTGGGTG
The DNA here is from genome assembly GCF_013391565.1 of Acinetobacter sp. SwsAc6. Taxonomy (NCBI): domain Bacteria; kingdom Pseudomonadati; phylum Pseudomonadota; class Gammaproteobacteria; order Moraxellales; family Moraxellaceae; genus Acinetobacter; species Acinetobacter sp. SwsAc6. Next base: position 15,331 of record NZ_JACAXE010000039.1, on the reverse strand, counting down.
AGGTAAATCAACAGCGACAATATTGGCTTTCCATTTAGAGAGCCAGGTAAGTGGGCCAGCCTCAGAAGCTGCACCAAACAGTACAACAGTACGGTCAGATAGATCGAACCATTCTGGGTGTGCTACACAAGCTCTTAAAGCATCGGCATGACTTGGTTCAACAATGCCTGCGTCTTGCCAATTTTGAAGCTGTACTAATAGTGCATCACCTTGCAAGTTTTGCCCTTTATAAGGTACATACCATTCAGGTGCTGCATCACTTTCACCCTTTAATTGAATGGTGTACAAAGGCTTTGCTGGTAATGACATCACATCGACCAATAAGTGCTTTTCACCGTCTCGATAAAACTCAAAACTATGATGCGCTTTATTTAAACCTGAAGTCGCAATATGAAGCGGGGCTTGGTCATTGAGAATGCCATGTTGGACCAAAGCTTTGAAATATTTTGGATATTGTTTACGCCAGTTTTTTTCTTGCGTAGCTTTGAGTGACAGGTTGTGATCGACCGAGGCCAATGCTTCCGCAATAATTTCACGCCCGACTTTGGATGTGCTGGGCTTTTGCTGTGTAGCAGAAATTGGAAACTGGAGGCCTTCTAAAGAACTAGACATGCAAAATATCTCACCTGACATTGTCGTTAATATACATTTGTATACATTATCTATGCCAAATTCGATTCGGTCTTGGCAGAAACTACCAATGTTTTGTAGAAAATATTTCGAGATATTTCATGAAAAAAGGGAAGTATAAACTTCCCTTTTGATTTCAAGCGGTTTGACTCAGCTTAGGGTTGAATGGCGCGTTTCAGCTCTTTGAGCATTGCAATCGTATTGTCTAAGCCTGCACCAGTTAAATACCATGAATCAGCATTTACATTAATGACCTGATTGTTTTTCACCGCATCGGATTGGCTTAAAACGGGGTGCGTTTTAATACTATCTTTTGCTGTGTACTGTTGTGTATTGACTGCACCACGATCTAATAAAATGATGTAATCAGGTTGTGCTTCGACAGCTTTTTTAAGCAATTGGGCATTCTTTTCTGCCAAGGCGAGGGCAGCAGCAGAACCCGCTTCTGGGCGTGGTGCATCAGACTTTTCACTTAGCGGGAGTACAGATTTAAATCCTGTTAAATCATAGACAAAACCAAAACGATCATTGGCTGCATGTAGCATGTAGTTGTCTTTATTTACAAATAGCATTAGCGCAGATTTATTCTGTGTTAAAGATTTAAGTTCAGCCTGTAGCTTTTTAACTTCTGCTAATTTTTCATTGGCAATTTTTTCACGTTTAAATGCTTTTGCCAGTAACTGAGTACGCTGTTCTAAGTCGGCGACATAATGCTCAGTTTGAGCCGATAAGCTTACAGTAGGCGCCAGTTGTTGGAGTTGGCTCTGCGCTTTTGCTGAACGTCCACCTACAAAAATAAGATCAGGCTTGGCTACTTTTAACTTTTCTAGATCAGGTTCAAATAGAGAACCAGCTTTAATGAATTGATTATTTTGATATTTGGCTAAATCACCATTGAAACTGGTTTCAGGAACAATTTTTGCGTCTATACCTAAAGCATTCAGGGTGTCGAGTATAGCAAGATCATAGACAGCAATATTTTGTGGCGCATTTTTAAGTTCAATCGTATTTTGTTCTGAGGCTTTTAACGTAAATGGTGCAGCAAGAGCTAAGCTGGATACAGGAGAAGTTAGCGCTAAAATCACAGCATACAATAATGATTTTTTAATCATCTTCTTGAATATTCCCAAAAAATTTCAATGAATGTATCAGAATAATTATTAAATGAAAATAATTAGCATTATTATTTAGTTTTAATGGTAATCAATATTATTTTCTATTGATGTCATATTGGTTACGAAAGTTGGCTAAAATGACAGCAAAAAAACAATAAAGTGTGATATGCATCACAAAATAAAAGATGTAGATTAAATCATCAAAAGAAGAATTCGTTCTTAGGGGAAAAATTATGAGTGATTTAACGAGCGTCTATTTATTTAGTGCACAAAAATCCAATTTCTCTTCAGCAGTATTTTCTAACTATCTGCAAGCCAAAGACTGGATTGAAAATAATTATTTAAGTGGTGTTTTAATCGAATATCCACTGGATCAGAGTTGTTATGACTGGGCGATTAATGCAGGTCATTTTAAAGAAAAAACTCCGATTGATCGTGCGCCTGTATTTATTGCCAAGTTTGTGTCTGCTTATCAGCGCAATTGGCATTTTGAACATGGTGAGCTTTTGGTCCACACAGATGTTTAATCCTTCTTACGCGGAAGTGATTAATACCAATCACTAGCCAGTGAACTAAAAAGGGATTCTGCATAAGAATCCCTTTTTTTATGTTGCCAATATCGGTTTTTTACTCAATCTATGCAGTAGGCTCAGTGGTTAAAATGGCAATTGCATCAACTGATTAAAGAAGTGAGGAAGGACCCTTGGCTCAATAATAATGGTCATGAGGACCCCGTAGGCAGCTCCCCACAAATGTGCACTGTGGTTAATGTTGCTGTTGCCACGCTTGCCAGACCAAATGCTATAAGCCACATACAGCACGGCAAAAATAATGGCTGGAACAGGAATAAAAAATACAAAAATCAGCTTCCACGGCTGAAATAAAATATAAGCAAACAATACGGCTGAAACAGCGCCAGATGCACCTAAGCTGGCCCAGCGATGATCATTTTTATGCTTGAGATAACTTGGAATAATTGCTGCAATCAAACCACCGATATAGAACAGCACAAAGCCCATTTCAAATAAGTATTGGCGATAGAACTGCTCAATAATGCTACCAAAGAAAAATAAGGTGATCATGTTAAATAACAGATGTGCACCATCGGCATGAATGAAGCCATGCGTCACGAAGCGGTCATATTGGCTTTGCTTAATAGCAGGGGGCCAAAAAATCAGACGATTCATTATTTTTTCGTTTTGAAAGGCAAGAAATGAAACAACCACGGTAATTAAAATAATGGTGACCGTGTGATTAAAGGGTAAGTCCAGCATAGGATTCTGTTCTATATTTTGACTATTTAAGATGCATCATGCCATTAAAAAGGGCTTTAAAGTGAACTTTCAAGATAATTCCGACAATTTTGGTTGATTTTTTTCTACTGAACCGCATCTTCAGGTAAAATAGATAATTCAGCATGAGGAAATATTGTTATGTCGACTGAGAACACCAGCACTGTAGTTGCAGAAGAGATTCCAAATTTATTAATTACACCCAATGCACAAGAGTATTTAAAAGACTTGTTGGCGAAACAAAATACGCCAGGTATTGCGGTACGTGTTTTTGTGGAAAATCCTGGAACACCGCGTGCTGAGTGCTGTATGGCGTACAGTGCACCAGAAGAAATTGTGCCTACAGACTACAAGCAAGATTACCCAGACTTTGCAGCTTATGTTGATACCCCATCTATTCCATATTTGTTAGATGCTGTTATTGATTACAACAAAGACCGTTTTGGTGGTCAGCTGACGTTCCGTGCGCCAAACTCTAAAGTGCCACGTGTAGGTCCAGATGCTTCTGTAGAAGAACGTATTACTTATGTTTTACAGTCAGAAATTAACCCAGGTCTTGCAGGCCACGGTGGTAACTGTGCTTTGGTTGAAGTGGTTGAAGACGCAGAACATGGCTTAACTGCGGTGCTTAAATTTGGTGGTGGTTGCCAAGGTTGTTCATCAATTGATTTAACCTTAAAACAAGGCGTGGAAACGACTTTAAGACAACATGTGCCAGAATTAATGCGTGTAGTGGATCAAACAGACCACAGTAATACTGAAGGCGCTTATTTTAAATAAGCACTTAGAAATTAAAAAAATAGCCTCAATTAGAGGCTATTTTTTTGTGTCACATTTTATGACAGCTACATTTGGGTGTTATAAAGTGGTGTGTAGATACTTGCTTGACCATTGGACAGTCCACATTCTATCCATTGAGGGGGAGTACTGTTGCTAAGCTTAAAGTAACAAAAATAATAAACTTGTTTTTATTCAGTGCACTGCTTTCGTAGGTTAAATAAAATGCACGTGAAATTTGGTTATTTATTCACCTTAAAATATGGCCAAATGAGTCTACAAATAGAAGAGACCCTAGTAACTTGGAAAAATCACCATCTCACTTAGCGTGTCGAAAAACCTCACTTTAATAGGATAATGAGTTTCATTTTTTATTGTTGATGATATGGATTAATAATGAGAATAATTATTAATTATAATTGCATTACGTTTGTATTTTGTTACACTGAGCCCCGAAAATCAAAGACCATCCATAGATAGTAAGTAAGGGCATACGAGTATGAATAAGCCATTGATTCGTTCAACTTTAGCATTTGCAGTTGCATCAGCATTCACTGCGCAATTACAAGCAAATGAGCAAAATTCTGCTGTTCAAGAGAATGTGACAAAACTTGAAACCATTGTTGTAACAACCGCTGGCGGTTTCGAGCAAAACATTGCCGATGCACCTGCTTCAATTTCAGTGATTACGGGTGAAGAATTACAAAAAAAATCATATACCGATGTTATTGATGCCGTGAAAAATATGCCGGGTGTTTCGGTGCAAGGGGGCGGTAACAATAAAGAAATTACCATTCGCGGGATGGGGGCAAGTTATACCAAGTATTTGGTGAATGGACGTCCTGTAAGTGCTGGCCGAACAGTCAATGGTAATGGTACAGATGGCGGTAAAATTGGCGCATATTTACCACCTATCGACATGATTGAGCGTATTGAAGTGGTACGCGGCCCAATGTCTTCATTGTATGGTTCAGATGCAATGGGCGGTGTAATTAATATTATTACTAAAAAAGCCTCATCAAGCGATTGGCACGGTAGCATCTCTCCCGAATACACAAAATCAGATAACGACTATGCCAATGACAGCTACGGTGTTGGTTTTTATGCGACAGGCCCGCTGATTAAAGACAAACTCTCTTTGAGCTTGGATGGTAATTTCCAAGGCAATGATGAAAGTGATTATATTGGTGGCGAAGGACAAAAATCAGGTTCAAGTGAATCTGAGAAAAAAGTCAAAAAACTGGGCACTGAATTGGTGTGGAGTGTCGATGAAAACAACGACATTGGCTTACGCTATGATTTTAGTGGGCAGCAATACACCACAACTTTAGGTAAGAGTGTTGGTACTGCAGCAGAAGCGTCTATCAATGAAAATGAAAAAGAAATGTACACCTTAACGCACAAGGCACATTACGATAAATTTATCCTTGATTCATATTTCCAAGACGAAAAAACCAAGAAGGTATATAGCGGCGCAGTTGCGGATCGTAAACAAGAAGATTTAAAAGTATTCAATACGCAAGGGACATTCTTCTTGGGCGACCATACTTTAACAGTGGGTGGTCAGTATCAAACAGAAGAAATTACCGATACGACCAATGGTTTAGCGAGTGTTACCGGTGTAACTTCGCTTGAACGTTGGTTATTTGCATTGTATGCAGAAAATGAGTGGAACATTACTGATGATTTTGCTTTAACACTGGGTGCTCGATTCAATAAAGATCAATATTTCGGTGGCGAAATTACCCCGCGAATTTACGGTGTTTATCATTTAACGGATGCTTTGACTTTAAAAGGTGGTATAAGCACAGGTTATAAACAACCAACCATCAGCCAAATTTCTGAAGGTTTTGGTAGCCGCACTGGTAAAGGCAGTGGCGTGATTATTGGTAATCCAAACCTTTCTCCAGAAAAGAGCACAAGCTATGAGTTGGGTTTTAATTTTTCAGATCCTAGTTTGGGCCTCAATACCAGCTTAATGGTCTTTAAGTCAGACTTTAAAGATAAAATTGTTGAAGACCGCTTATGTGAAACACCGGGAACCACAAACAGTTCACCTGTAGAAGATTGGAAATGTGAAGCGAATGGTAAACCTTACCGTTTTGTTAGCCAAATGATGAACGTGTCTGATGCTGAAATGAAAGGTGTTGAATTCACATTAGATTATGACTTACTGGATAATTTAAGTGCGAGCACAAGCTATACTTATACAGAATCTGAGCAAAAAAGCGGTGAGTTTAAAGGTCAGCCTTTAAATAAAATGCCAAAGCACATGCTTAACATTGGTTTAGATTATGATGTTTCAGATCGTTGGAATACATGGATGGATTATAACTACCGTGGTAAAACCAGTGATTACTTAAGCCGTACGTCTATGGCGAGTGGTACACCAGCTTATGGTACATTTGATGCTGGTGCAGTATTTAAAGCCAGCGAAAAGTTGAGCTTAATAGCTGGGGTTTATAACTTGGCCAATAAAGAAATTACCAATGGCGAATACGACATTGTGTTGGATGGTCGTAGATATACTGTTGGTATGAATATCAAATTCTAATTTGCCAATAAAAAAAGCCGCCTAAAGCGGCTTTTTTTTGTTTGATCTGTTTGTTTATTCAGAGATGGCTAAAATTTTTAAAGTTTCAGCTGCGTAATAGAACTGCTCTAAATAATGGCGTGAACGTTCGCGTAACCAACCTGAAGCGATCATTTGCTGTATGACAGGTTGTAGCAGTGCACTTAATTCATGTTGAATTAGCGCTTCATCAATATTTAAATCGCGTAGCAATAAGTCAAAAGGGCGCTCCGCATTACGCACATACCATGCATACACACCATCATGCACTTGTTGTTTTAAATATTCACTTTGACGAATAAAATCCCAAACTTCTGCACCCATGCCTACCGTGGCTGGAAGGTCTTTAACTTCAATATAATTTTTAAGTACAGACACCGGCATTGCTTTGATTTTATGCCAAAGATTGGCTTGGAAATGATACAGCTTATGGTCATCAAAGTGCTGATTTAATACAGTTTCACTCATTTGGCTGAGCTTTAGAATATTTTTTTGTAAGTACTTGGCAACTGCATCATCTAAGTTGGTATCTGTTACATTTTCCAGTACAGATTTACCCATTTTCATAAAGCGTGATACGCCAGGTACGCTTTTGGCCAGTACTGAGTTATCCAGATAGTCTTGAATGGAATGCTGTATGAGCTGGCTAATCATGGCTGAAAAAGCAGGATTATTCACCATGGTTTTAATAAGGCGTTGACGATGCCCACTTTTACTTGCGACATATTGCGCAATTTTATCTACGGTGAGTACGGGGATAATATCGGCAATTGTTGTGCTGTCATTGATGGGATGCACCAACGCAAATTTGATATGTTCTGCAATTTGTTCGATTAAAAAACCAGAGGCCGGTGTTTGTAAAATTTGCTTTTCAATCAGGCCATGAATCTGTTCAAAAGACCACAGCTGTTGCAGCGGTTGTTTGCGGAACCATTGATAAAAATGAACAAACTCAGTGTCGACAGTAGGGCTTTGGCTAAAAGTGTGATCTAAAAAATTAAGTTGAGCTTCAATGAGCTGCTCAATCATAGGGTGCTTTTGCATACTGTCTGGGTGTACCTAATTTAAAGGAATGAGTTTATCCGTAAGCGGATTGATAAATTTTTGGCTTTTGGCCAGAAAGGGTAAATAGTGATTCGCCACTTCCTGATCAGCCTCAATAATCGGCATGTGGCCGACATTATTAAGAATGACAGGAGCTTCAGCACGTTTCAATAAGGATTTTAATTCATTTGCCGCTTCGACATTAATAATCTTGTCTTGCTTGCCCCATAAAATTAAGGTGGGTGCTTCTACATTTCGCGCCAAGCGTGCAAAACTATCAGGTGTGTAAATTCGATTAAGTGTAATGATTTGCTCAATCATTTTTTGTGTTTGAGGCGACTGAGCAATAAGGACTTTCTCTTGAGCTTGTTTGAGTTTAAACGGTACATTAGGAGGTTGCTGCATCAGCTGATGACTGACTTCATCTAAATCACCGGGTTTGCTCACAATGAGGTTTTTTAAAAAATACGGGTCTTTGCTATAAATAGTATTGGCTTTTTTATAGATGCCTGCACTGTTGACCAAAAATAGACTTTGGGTATCGAAGGGGAATTGTGAAGCATATAAAGTCGCAATAGAACCGCCCAATGAATGGCCTGCAATATTCAGTTTATCTTCAACATCAATTTTAATTACAAATTGACGCAGTTGCTCGGTCACATTAGGCACTGAAATATCAAAATCGGAAGGAACTTGAGTATCACCATTGGTTGGTAAGTCTGGAATAATCACATGATAGTAAGGCGTAAGATAATGTGCCACACGATTCCAATTGTCGCGGTTACCTGCAAGACCATGAATCAATAGGATTGAAGGTGAACTTCGAGAACCTCCCTCGTTATAAGTCCACTTTACGTTGCCTACTTGTATGCTCTTCGATACTAAGCCAGCGGCTTTACGCTGTTGGCTTAAATAGTCTTGTAAAATATAAGGCGTGGTAAATGTTGACGTTGGTTGCGTCGTTTGAGCAGCTAAACTTGAGATACTTGTTGTACACGCCAAACACAGTCCAGCGAGTTGAAGGATCCTTTGTGCTGTCAAATGCAATCCTTTCATTGACATTCACCCCTTAGAAATGTGCTAAAAATTATTATCGTGATTCGTAGATCAATTTATTGATTGCAAAAAATGCTTTAATTGAAATGACTTATGCTTTTATTTTAATGAAATCGCGTTATAAGTCACGATTTTGTTGTGAACGTGGCGTGAAAAACACAGCCTAAAATGTGATGGAGTTAAATAAAATATGTGTTTTAGGTGTGCATACAACATTGTTGCATTGAGCGAGTTTTCATTCACTTTGATTGTGCTCAAAATGTATGAAGATGTTCAGTCCAGATCGATGCTATTCATTTGAATCGGCATAGCTCTTGCATGATGGATTGCAAGTAGAATGTGCTTGTGCGAAGTGGTGTGAGATTGAAATAAGTGATAAATGTAACAAAATATTATAAAAAAATTACGCACTATTGCTTTTTGCAAGTGACATTCAAAATAGGCAAGCATAAAATATGTTAACTTCAAATCAGGGTAGAAGAACATGCTAACAGCAGAAGAAGCTTTAGAACGTTTAAAAAAGGGTAATGAACGTTTTGTCAGTGGTCAAACACAACACCTTAAGCTTTTGACGCATCAAGAGCGTGCAGCGATGGCAGAAAGCCAAGAGCCGTTTGCAATTATTTTGGGCTGTTCAGATTCACGTGTACCTGCCGAAATGGTTTTTGACCAAGGTCTAGGTGATTTGTTTGTAATTCGTGTTGCAGGGAATATTGTTGCACCATCTCAGGTGGGCAGTGTGGAATTTGCAGCCGATAGCTTTGGCTGTCCATTGGTCATTGTATTAGGTCATACCCACTGTGGCGCAATTCATTCCACCATCGAAGCATTGATGAATCCAGCAACACCACCATCAGCGAATTTAATGTCGATTGTGAACCGTGTACGCCCATCTGTAGAAATTTTACTGCAAACTGAATTAAAAGATGATTTAGATAAATTGTCAGTGCATGCAGTACGTTCAAATGTATTTGCTTCGGTAAATCAGTTACGTCATGGTTCTGCAGTGCTTGAAAACCTAATTGCGCAAGGCAAATTAAAAGTAGTGGGCGCGGAGTATTCACTCGAAACAGGTAAAGTAAGTTTCTACGACTTTTAACAGTTGATAGATTCTGCATAAAAACAAAAGGCGCTATGTTTAGCGCCTTTTTTATGCCTCAGTTTTGCTATAAATGACGCTTAATATAGGGATAGGCATTATTCAACAGCATAGGCTGTGCTTTAGCATTTGGATGAATTTGGTCGCTTTGGATCAAGTTTTTATTACCCGCAACGTCTTCTAAAAAGAAGGGCAACAGTTGAACCTTGTATTGCTGACTCACAGTTTTGTAATTATTTTCGAAAGCCTTGCTATAGGCTGTGCCATAGTTCGGTGGAATCTTCATGCCAAACAGCACCACCTTGGCTTTAGCTTGCTGACTCTTTTGTACCAATTGTGCTAAATTTTTTTCAATCATTTTTGGTGGTTGCCCACGCAGGCCATCATTGCCACCTAATTCAATCACCACAAGGTCTGGGCGGTGTGTTTGCAATAATTTGGGTAAACGCGCTAATGCGCCACTAGTGGTTTCACCGCTTACACTTGCATTGACCACTTTATGTTGTTTCGGATACTGTTGGTCTAAGCGCTTTTGTAGCAAATTTACCCAGCCTTGCTGTGCGGGTATGCCATAGCCTGCACTTAAACTATCGCCCACAATCATAATGGTTTTAGCCTGTACGTACACAGGGACCATACTCAAACTGAAGAGTAGTGCGCATGGCACAATAGCGATTTTAACTTTAAATTCTTGCACACGTTTTAGCATATAAGCCCGCATATTAGGAAAATTATGAGCCAATCTTCGACTGATAAATCCATCATGCCACAGGCAATTATTTCTGCCCAGCAACTGACACAAAAGATAAAACTTGCAGATAAAGAATTATGTATTTTTGAAAATTTAAATTTAGCCATTCATGCAGGTGAGCAAGTTGCGATTACAGGGCGTTCTGGCTCGGGGAAGTCTACATTATTAGGGATTTTAGCCACCTTAGATCAGGCCAGTTCCGGGCACTTACAGGTTTGTGGAGAAGTAGTTGAAACACTCAATGAAGAACAACGTGCTGTGATTCGCCTTAAACATATTGGTTTTGTCTTTCAGTCCTTTCAGCTTTTACCCCACTTAACAGCACTTGAAAATGTGATGTTGCCTTTACGTTTAGATGCTAAATTTCATTATGCAACAGCAGAGCAAAAGGCACTCGCTTTATTAGAGCGTGTAGGTTTGACTCGACAAGCGGCTCAAACACCCAAGGTTTTATCTGGCGGTGAGCAACAGCGTGTAGCGATTGCACGCGCATTAATTCGGCAACCTAAAATTATATTTGCTGATGAACCGACAGGTAATTTAGATGGAGCAACAGCCAAAGAGATTGAACAATTGCTGTTTAATCTAAATCGTGAGTTGGGGACTACCTTGGTGTTGGTGACCCACGATCAGCAGTTAGCACAGCAATGCCAACGCCATTTTGAATTGCATGATGGCCAGCTCATTGAGCATATAAAGGGGAGCTAAGCATGAATGCATTATTTAGCCCTTTACTGCGTCAGAGCTTTCAAACCACTGGGGTTTATTTACTGATTATTGCCTTAACTTTGGCCATCAGTGCCACTACGGCACTCAAGTTTAGCAATGAGCAAATACAACATGCGGTTGCTTTACAAGCGGCTGAAATGTTGGCTGCTGATTTGGTGCTGAACGATACGCAGCCTATTGCTCCAAAATGGCGGGAGCAAGCGCAGGCGCTAGGTTTAAAGCAATCTGAAGTGACGGTATTTAGCTCGATGGCTCATACAGATGAGCAGTTTGTGATGGTCAATGTAAAAGCCATACAAACCAACTTTCCATTGCGGGGTGAACTGACGATTGAGCCCAAAGCTCAACAATTACAGTCAGGTGAAGTCTGGTTGAGCCAACGTGCGATGGATTTGCTCAAGGTCAAATTGGGCGATCGTATTGCAATTGCAGATGGCCAATTTCGGGTGAGTGGCAAAATTTTACATGATTCGAATCAGGAATTGGGCTTTAGTGGTTTTTCCCCAACAGTCATGATTGCACAGCAAGATGTAGCAAAAACCAATGCGATTCAACTGGGCAGCCGTATTGATTACCGCGTGTTATTGGCGGGGGAGCCGAAGGCCATACAACAGTATGAGCAAGACTTTAAGCAGTTTAAAAACCAACAAAAGACTCAATCTACACAGGTCGCACAAGCTGAAGATGAACAGCAAGCTGGACTTCGCTTAAGAAATGCCAGTGAAGGCAATACACGCTTAATGAAGCCGATTGCGAATTTGGATACTTTTTTACAATTGGCCAATATTTTAACCATTTTGCTTTGTGGTATTGCCATCGCACTGAGTAGTCAACGCTATATTTTGCAAAATCAAGATCATATTGCGTTACTGCGTTGTATGGGGGCTTCTAAGGTACAGATTTTTAAGGCCTACTTATTCTTGTTGTTGGTGGTTTTTGCTGTAGCAATGTGCTTTGGTACGATTGTAGGCGTGGGTCTAGGCTATGGTTTATTACAACTGATGATGCAATTGATTCCACAGCTCACTGTTCCTTTTTCTGTTTCTGCGATGTTTTTCGGTCCATTACCGATTGCTTTATTGACCAGTGCCACGGTGTTACTAGGTTTTGTGTTGCCTCAGCTTTGGCAACTCCTCAACACGCCACCTATACGTGTGATTCGACAACAAGAAAAGTCTGTGCAGTCTATGTTATTGGTTCTGTTTTCAGGCATGCTTAGCCTCATCATTTTTAGTGTGGTATTGACGGAAAATCTTGTGCTCACAGCATGGTTGATGGGGGCTATTTTAGTACTTTGTGCTGTGCTGTATGGCTTGATTTGGGGTTTACTGAAATTTATTCGCCGTTTGAAACTAGGCATTTCTGCTTATGTACGAACGCCGTATCAGACTGCATTTCAAATTACTGCATTGGCTTTGGGGCTGAGTTTAATCACGGTATTGGCCGTGCTCCGCACAGATTTATTGGAGCGCTGGCAACAACAATTACCCGTAGGTACGCCAAACCAATTTGTATATGGTCTACCGCCATTTGAGAAAAATGCATTTCAGCAACAACTGAACCAACATGGCTGGAAAGGGACACCGCTCTACCCAAATGTACGTGGGCGTTTGGTGGCCAAAAACGATCAACCTTTTGCCACTGAGCTACAACAACACAATAATTCATTACGCCGTGAGTTGAATTTGACCCAAGCCAGCACATTTCCAAGTGATAATGTCATTGTGAGTGGGGCCAAACAATTTAGCCAGTCGCATCAGGTTTCTGTAGAAGCAAAAACAGCAATAGAGCTTGGCATTCAAATTGGTGATCGACTGACCTTTAGTTTACCTGAGGGCGTATTACAGGCCACGGTGATTAACTTGCGCAGTGTAGAGTGGGAAAGCTTTAGTCCGAATTTCTTTTTTATCTTTTCACCACAAACGATGGATGCAAACGCAGGTAGCTATTTGGCCAGCTTTTATGTACCACCAGCGCAGAAGCCTTTGTTAATTGACATGATTCAGCAATTTTCCAATACGGTGTTTATCGATGTGAGTTTGGTGCTGGATGAAGTAAAACGTATTGTCGGTTTATTGGTTCAAATTATCAGTATTTTGGCATTATTGGTGGCACTTTCAGGCATCTTGGTGCTTATTGCATGTTTAAACTTGTTAATGGATGAACGTAAGCGTGAAGTCGCTTTGTTGCGTTCATTTGGAAGCTCTAAGCAAAAGCTGAAACGCATGCTTAGTTTAGAAATTGGCTTCATGGGTTTTATTGCGGGTGTCGTTTCCTGCTTTTTTGCAGAAGTGATTAGTGCAATCGCCAGTTATAAAATGGAATTGGTGCTACAGCCTCATTGGGAAATTTGGTGGATCTTACCGCTGTGTATGACGCTAGTGTGTATGCTGATCGGGCGTTATCGACTTAGTTATTTAAGTGACATTCCACCGCTTCAAAGTTTAAGAGAACTGAATTAGGTGTATTAGTATCTATTTGAGTTTAGTACATAAAAATGCAGCCCAAGTGAATGATCATTTGGGCTGCATTTGTTGTAACAAGCGTAATTTTAGGCATGTGGTTGTTGTATAGATTGCGTCATCCATTGCAGTAGTTCATGCCAAAATGGTGCAATGGTCGCAACTTTAATTAGGCAATATTGATAGACTACCCAGCAGATCATGCCCCCTGCAATGAGCGCGATCAATTGAATGAGGCGCGGGCGTTGAATTTTTTCACCCCAATACCATGCCAATGCCAAAAAACCACCCATGAGCATACCACCAATATGGGCGGCATTATTAATCCCACTGATGGTAAAGCCCATGGCTAAGTTGATCCCCATGACCATTAATAAGGTTTTTTTATCCAGTAAAAAACGCTGGTTAGGTAAGTTTGGGAATAATGAAATAACAGTCAATGCAGCACCTAGCCCCATTACCGCACCTGATGCACCTGCACCGACACTGGGGAGTAAACTTGGATTGGCTGTGCCAATTTGCAACAACTCATAAGAATCCTGAATTGCCACATAGCCACTGAGCAATGAACCACTTAGGCCAGCCAGCATATATAGGCCAATATAGTAATAACGTCCTAACATTTGTTCTGCAATATTGCCAAAGATATACAATGCCCACATATTGAGTGCGAGATGAATCAGGCCAAAATGAAAAAACATGCTGGTAAATAAGCGGATGGGTTCCGCTAAATAACTTAAAGGTGCATAATCAGCACCCCAACGAATAGCATCCGCTGTACTTGGGCTCGTAATATCTATGCCATGTAAAACTTGCCAAGCAAATAAACCGACATTAATGGCAATCAGCAGTGCAGTAAACCACCACAGTTGAAGGTTGGTTTTGTTGCGGTGGATTTTAGGGGGCGCGTATTCAGGCATGCTATTCTTTTGCTGTGATTATTCGTTTAAAAATAAGCTTAACACGAAAATAGTGAGATTCAGGAGCAACAAACTGACATGAAAGCCTTTATTGTCCGATCTTTGTTAATTCTAGTCAGTGTGGTGCTATTGATTCAGCTTTGGATCTTTTCAAGTTTAGTCTGGTGGCGTACAAATCCAGTCGACACCACCATGATGATGCGTTTGGATTATTGGTCAACTGAGTCTAAACCCATTCAGCACGAATGGCGTGATTACGATCAAATTAGTGATTATATGAAACACGCAGTTGTGGCTGCCGAAGATGGTAAATTTTTACAGCATAATGGCTTTGACTGGGCGGGTATGCAGTTTGCCATGGAGCGTAATAAAGACAAAGGCAAGGTGGTTGCTGGCGGTTCAACCATTTCACAGCAATTAGCGAAAAATCTATTTTTATATAATAAGCGTTCTTTTATGCGTAAAGGCCAAGAAGCGGTTGCAACGTGGATGATGGAACGTATGTGGTCCAAAGAACGGATTTTAGAGGTTTATCTGAACTCGGTAGAGTTTGGCGATCATATTTATGGGGTGGAAGCGGCAACGCAACATTACTTTGGTAAAAACTCAAGAAGCTTGAGCCGTGAACAAGCTGCCTTTTTAGCAGCAATCTTGCCTAATCCAAAATATTATCAAGATCACCGCGATGACCGTAAATTAAGATATCGCAAAGGTCTTATTTTAAAATATATGCGTTATAGCCATATTCCTTAATGGTCTTAGATTAGCATTTGAAGTGCAACACCATGTTGTTGCCATAATACCTGACTCGGACTTTTAAAGCCGAGTCTTTTTCTTGGCCGATGATTCAAGCGTTGAGTGATTTCTGAAATATATTCATCCGT
>NZ_JACAXE010000038.1:0-25754 GCF_013391565.1 Acinetobacter sp. SwsAc6 | reverse complement strand
CATAATCGGCGTGGCCCGGGCAGTCTACGTGAGCGTAGTGACGAGTTGGAGAATCGTATTCTACGTGTGAAGTATTAATTGTAATACCACGTGCTTTTTCTTCAGGTGCAGAGTCGATTGCAGCGTAATCTTTCGCTTCGCCACCGAATTTCTTCGCACATACAGTTGCAATTGCAGCTGTTAAAGTTGTTTTACCATGGTCGACGTGACCAATTGTGCCCACGTTTACGTGTGGCTTATTACGTTCAAACTTAGCCTTAGCCATGAGAGCTTCCTTTTTAAGCTACTCATGCAGGAACACTGCATGAGCATTAGATTTTAACTATAAATTAGTTAGGCAATATAGTAATCGAAAGATTACTCGTCGTCACCTTTTTTACCGCCAGATTGGAACTTAGAAATGATGCCTTCAGCCACGTTACGTGGAGTTTCAGCATATTTAGCAAATTCCATAGAATAAGTCGCACGACCTTGAGACATAGAACGCATTTGAGTCGCGTAACCAAACATCTCAGCAAGTGGAACTTCAGCTTTAATTGCTTTAGTACCGCCAGGAAGATCGTCCATACCTTGAACCATACCACGACGACGGTTTAAGTCACCCATGATATCGCCCATGTAGTCTTCTGGAGTTTCTACTTCTACTTTCATGATCGGTTCAAGCAAGATAGGATCTGCTTTCATGAAACCGTCACGGAATGCGTAAGAACCAGCCATTTTGAACGACAATTCGTCAGAGTCGACATCATGGTAAGAACCGTCGAACAATGTCGCTTTGATGCCAACAACTGGGTAACCAGCTAGGACACCATTCTTCATACGTTCTTGGATACCTTTGTCAACCGCGCCGAAGAATTCTTTCGGTACTACGCCGCCAACAACTTCTTCAACGAATTCGTATTCTTTCTCAGAATCCGCATCCATAGGCTCAAGACGTACGTATACGTGACCGAATTTACCTTTACCACCAGTTTGACGAACAAATTTACCTTCTTGTTCAACTGATTTTTTGATCGTTTCACGGTAAGCAACCATTGGTTTACCAATGTTCGCTTCAACGTTGAATTCACGTTTCATACGGTCAACGATGATGTCAAGGTGAAGCTCACCCATACCAGAAATGATCGTTTGACCAGATTCTTCGTCAGTACGTACGCGGAATGATGGATCTTCCTTCGCTAAACGGCCAAGAGCGATAGACATTTTCTCTTGGTCAGCTTTAGTTTTAGGTTCAACAGCAAGTGCGATTACTGGCTCTGGGAATTCCATACGCTCAAGAGTGATGACATTTTTCTCATCACAAAGTGTATCACCAGTAGTTACGTCTTTAAGACCTACACATGCAGCGATGTCACCAGCACGGATTTCTTCAACGTCTTGACGTTCGTTAGCGTGCATTTGCACGATACGGCCAATACGTTCACGCTTAGATTTAACTGGGTTATAAACCGAGTCACCTTGCTTAAGAACACCTGAGTAAACACGTACGAAAGTCAAGTTACCTACGAATTTGTCGTTCATGATTTTGAACGCTAACGCAGAGAACGGAGCTTCGTCAGAAGATTCACGTGAGCCTTCAGTTTCGTCTTTGTCGTCAAGGATACCCTTGATCGCTTCAACGTCAGTCGGCGCAGGTAAGAATTCAATAACTGCGTCCAACATACGTTGAACACCTTTGTTTTTGAACGCTGAACCACAAAGCATTGGCTGGATTTCGCAAGCCAAAGTTTGAGCACGGATACCAGCAACGATGTCTTCTTTAGAAAGATCACCTTCTTCTAGGTATTTGTCCATTAACTCTTCAGAAGCTTCAGCAGCAGCTTCTACAAGGTTAGTACGCCATTCTTGAGCTGTTTCAACTAGATCAGCAGGAATGTCGCCGTATTCGAACTTCATACCTTGAGAAGCTTCGTCCCAGATGATTGACTTCATTTCGATTAAGTCAACAACACCTTGGAAGTTATCTTCAGCGCCAACTGGAATCACAACTGGTACAGGGTGCGCACCAAGACGTGTTTTCATTTGTTCAACAACACGGAAGAAGTTTGCACCAGTACGGTCCATCTTGTTCACGAATGCTAAACGAGGCACTTTATATTTGTTAGCTTGACGCCATACAGTTTCTGACTGAGGTTGTACACCACCTACAGCACAGTAAACCATGCACGCACCGTCAAGAACACGCATAGAACGTTCAACTTCAACTGTGAAGTCAACGTGTCCCGGGGTGTCAATTACGTTGATGCGGTGTTCTTTAAACTGTTGGCTCATGCCAGACCAGAATGTAGTTGTCGCAGCAGAAGTAATGGTAATACCACGTTCTTGCTCTTGCTCCATCCAGTCCATTGTTGCTGCACCGTCGTGTACTTCACCAATTTTGTGAGATACACCTGTGTAGAACAAAATACGTTCTGAAGTTGTAGTTTTACCAGCGTCAATGTGCGCTGAAATACCAATGTTACGGTACTGAGAAATTGGGGTTTTACGAGCCATGATTTCTAGCATTCCTAAATTTTGTTGTTTAAAACAGGACGCTTTAAGCTGCAGAACAGCTTAAAGCGATTTCATGACAGCGCAATGAAAGCACTGTCAATTTTCTGAGTAGGGCCTGTTTTATCCGCTTAGAAACGGTAGTGAGAGAATGCTTTGTTGGCTTCAGCCATACGGTGCACATCTTCACGTTTTTTAACAGCTGCGCCTTTACCTTCAGATGCATCAAGCAACTCACCAGCAAGACGTAAAGCCATAGTTTTTTCAGAACGCTTAGCAGCAGCGTCTACTAACCAACGCATCGCTAGAGCAGTACGACGGGATGGGCGTACTTCCATAGGAACTTGGTATGTAGCACCACCAACACGGCGTGCTTTTACTTCGACCATAGGACGAACTTTTTCAAGCGTAGCTTCAAAAAATTCAACTGGGTCTACTTTTGATTTTTCTTGAACGCGGTCTAAAGCACCGTAAACGATACTTTCAGCAATAGATTTTTTACCATCTTGCATTACGTGGTTCATGAATTTAGCGATTGTTTGGCTACTGAATTTTGGATCCGGAAGGATTTCACGAGCAGCGACTACGCGACGTCTTGGCATTTTAAACTACCTATAAATATGACACTTCAGGTTTATCCAGCATGAGTGCAAAGTGTCATGCACTATTCGCTGGCCTTACTACACGTCGCTTGAATTTCACAAAATTAAATGCAGAAATCAGACAAGCGAGACGATAAAGGATTGCAGTTCTAACGAACTAAGAAGCTAATCTTTTCAGATTATTTCTTAGGACGTTTAGTACCGTATTTAGAACGTGACTGGTTACGATCTTTAACACCAGCGCAGTCTAAAGAACCACGAACGGTATGGTAACGTACACCTGGTAAGTCTTTAACACGACCACCACGGATAAGAACAACACTGTGCTCTTGTAGGTTATGGCCTTCACCACCGATATAGCTAGAAACTTCGAAACCTGAAGTTAAGCGAACACGGCAAACTTTACGCATTGCTGAGTTAGGTTTTTTAGGTGTAGTAGTGTAAACACGTGTACAAACACCACGACGTTGTGGACAAGCCTTCAACGCAGGAACTTTAGATTTTTCAACTAAAGTCGTACGACCCTTACGGATCAACTGATTTGTTGTTGCCATTTGGCAATTCTCCCGTTAAATAAAAGCCCCAAAAAAATACTGCTTTTTGAGGGCATGCAATTGTAATTCAGGATGTAAAAATGGTCAAGATTCGACTACTCATCAAATCTTGACCAAAAATTTCTTTTGTTGCTTTTTCAGCCAAACAAAAGCACATTAAAAAACTAACAAATTGAAAATAAGCATATTTATTTTTTCAACTGAGCATCCTTCTGTAGCGCAGATGTCTGGCCTAAATTTTCTTTTTCGCCCAACGGAGCATCATCTTGCCATACAGCATCCTGATCATTTGCTAAAGCAGCTTGCTGTGGTGGCACATCATCGCTCGGTGCAACTTCTTTTTCAGCCAGTGCAACTAAATCATTTGTAATCTGCTCATCTTGCGTATTTAAGCCAGATGCTTCGTCTTCTTTATCTTTAAGTGTCTTTTTTAACACTTTGACCTGTGTAATATTTTCATTTCCTTCAATATCAATGGCTTTATTTAGCACAGGTTCGATAAGGTTTTGCTCAATTGCCTTGACCGACTCCATAAGTTTTGGTGCAGCCTGCGCCAACAACTCCATTGATTTTTCATAGGCAAGCAACGGTGATAGCTGTGTGTCTTTATGCTGAATTAAATATTCACGTGCCTGTGAAAAGACTTGCTGTGCTTTTTGATTGACCTCATCCACCAAACGTAGACTATATACGGCACTAATACCTGCACCAGCCAATGGGGTTAAACGTGCAAGTTTATCAAGCAAGGATACTTTAGACAGCTGATTAAGCCATCCCAACTTATACTCCCCCTGTGCATCAACAAAATATTTTTTGAGCGCTTCTACATCATTGCTTGAACCTAGCATTTGCTGTAACTGACTCAAATCATGGGTTTGAATGGTACTCGACAGCGCTTTTAGCGCCAATAAAAGTGTTTGTTTTTCAGCAATGACACCTAAGTCAATTTGTCTAAAAATATGCTGCACAATTTCTTGATCACTTTCTTTGCTCAAATCAAAACCGTATGAGCGTCCGACTTGGTAAATAATCCTTAAAGACATTAACAATGACGCTGGGATATCTATTGTCGAACCCAAGACCCCTGTCGCCCCTGTCAATGCGCCTTGTAAAGATGCCAGCCATTTATTTTGCTCAACCAATGCCTGACTCAAACGCTTGGAACGATCTACATCTTGCGTCAACTCCTCCAAATCACGCACACCAGCTTCATCCAGCACCGCATCCACTGAACTCATGTTATTGCTCAACTGATTCAGTTGATCAAACAAATAATCTGACACTTTGTCGGAAAATTGTGGCGATACAAAATTCGCAACATTATTCACTTTACTGTAATGGCGACCTAAAAACTGGCGCGATACATTCGGCAGATGTTCACGTAATACTTGCTGTGGATTGTCATATACTTTAGATGTAAAAACACTTGCGACTTGATACTTCCCCTCAATCGCAGATTGTGCAGATGAAGCCCGTGTCAGCTTTGCCACTGAATCTGGTGCAACATGATTTAACAAAGAAGTGCCTGTACTACTGAGCTTTTTAGCCACTCCAACTGCATTAGAAAAGAAACCGCTTGATTGCTTATTATTCGAGTTCGCCATTCCCTACCCCATTGCCTATATTCTTACAATTCTCGATAAATACTAGGTGTAGTCAGCATTTAACTCAACCTGAATATGTATCTTTTAGTAAAGCAAAGACGCATTTTGCTCAGAAGATCGGAACTTGAAAATAGGCATAGGATTTGCCATAAGAAAACAAAAATCTTTCTGCTATTATGATTGCAATTGAAATAACTGAGTCCACCGATCATTCACAGGTGATGCATCTGGTATGAAGTGCGCAGGACTCGTACGCAAGCTATAAAGGATCTGCAAATGAAACGTGTTGTAATCACAGGCATGGGCATTAACTCATGTATTGGTAATACCCTAGAGGATGTAACGCATTCTTTACAGAACGGGATTTCTGGAACACGTGCAAATCCAACTTATGCTGAATTAAATTTTAAAAGTCATGTCAGTGCTGCTGCTGAACAAAACTTTGATGGTATTGACCGTCGTTTAAAACGCTTTATGGGCGTTTGTGCAATGTACGCCTACAATGCTGCAGCTGCAGCTATTGAGCATGCGGGTTTAACAGCAGAACAAATTGGTGGCAACCCTCGCTACGGTATTGCGGGTGGTTCAGGTGGCAACTCAACTGCGTCTGTTGTAGAAATGAATGAACTTTTAGCAACCAAAGGCGCACGTAAAGTTGGTCCATTCTTTGTACCTCGCAATATGTCTAACACCATTACAGCCAATGTAGGTGTAGCGTTTAAAATGCAAGGTATTGCGCACTCAATTACTAGTGCTTGTGCAACCTCTGCAGATGCAATCGGTTATGCATACAACCTGATTCAATTAGGCAAACAAGACCTTATGCTTGCAGGTGGTGGCGAAGAAGATCATTGGTCTCAAAGCCTACTGTTTGATGCAATGGGTGCTTTATGCTCTAAATACAACGAGACTCCTGAAACAGCTTCACGCCCATACTCAGCTGACCGTGATGGTTTTGTGATTGCTGGCGGTGGCGGTTTTGTGGTACTCGAATCTTTAGAACATGCTCAAGCACGTGGCGCAAACATTTTGGCTGAAGTCGTTGGCTATGCTGCCAACTCTGACGGTGCAGACATGGTTGCACCTTCTGGTGAAGGCGCAACACGCTGTATCCTTATGGCACTAGAAGAAGCGAAACAACACGGTGTAGACCAAATTGACTATGTCAACACACATGGCACATCTACACCTGCTGGTGACGTCACTGAGCTTAAAGCAATGGAACGTGCGTTTGGCGAAGGCCAAGTACCTCCTCTTAGCTCAACCAAATCGATGACAGGTCATAGCCTTGGTGCTGCTGGCGTTCAAGAAGCCATCTACTCTGTGCTTATGATGCAAAATGACTTTATTGCACCAAACATCAACGTGACAGAATTAGATGAAGGCGCGAAAGGATTTGACATCGTACTTGAAAAACGTGACGCAAAATTGAATACTGTGATGAGTAACAGTTTCGGTTTTGGCGGTGTAAACGCTTGTCTCGTTTTCAAAAAATGGGAAGGCTAATTTAAGGTCTGTAGGTTTGGCGCTTCGGCGCTAAACCACACCCCACCGCCCTTTTAAAGGGTACATTATGGATGCTCCTTCAGATGCTTTCCTCTGGGTCAAAGCATTACATATCATCGCCGTTGTTTGCTGGTTTGCAGCACTCTTCTACCTCCCTCGCCTTTTTGTCTATCATGCGATGAGCGATGACACTACCAGCCATCAGCGTTTTATTATCATGGAACGCAAGCTGTACCGTGGCATTATGTGGCCTGCAATGATCGCAACACTAATCACGGCACATTTTCTTGTCGATTGGGGCGATGCAACCCGACATTATCATGAAGCCTTATGGTTCTATCTCAAAGTTGGTTTTGTTGGGCTTTTAGTCATCTACCATTTTGTTTGTGGCTACTACCGTAAAAAGCTCATAGACAATGCACACTATAAATCGCATAAGTTTTGGCGCTTTTTTAATGAGATGCCAACACTGATTCTCTTTGCAGTCGTGATTTTAGTGGTGGTCAAACCTACGTTCTAAATTCACTCATGTGCACCTAATTAAACCTCCACTTGGAGGTTTTTTTATTTATCCGCAAGTACGCCATACAACTCAACCGCCCAACATACTTATCCACCCTTGCAATATGCAATATGTGTTTTCTACCACATTCTCAATACAAAAATTTTTTATTTTCAAGCTTTAGCAAGATAAAACCAAAGCTTAGGGATTAATCCAACCATCCACTAAACACAAAAAAAACCGCTGATCATACAGCGGTTTTACATTTTCAAATCTTGAGAGAGACCAACACCTTAAGCAGGAATACGCAGTACCTGACCTGGGAAAATATCATCGGCATTTTTTAACAATGGGCGATTGGCTTCAAAAATTTTATTGTATTGATTTGCATCACCATAAAATTCTTTTGAAATTTTAGACAAGTTATCACCCGATTTAACAGTATAAAATTTACTTTCAGGTTCAGGTGTAGCTACGGTCAATTGATCGTCGACTTGCGCAACATGGTCAATATTACCTACCGCTAAAATAATTTTTTCGCGGTCTGCTTGGCTTTGAACTTGCCCTTTTATTGTTGCTAAATCTGATGTGCTGTTATAACTCACAGACAGCCCTGTAACAGGCAAACCTAAACTTTTAACATGACCCAACAACTTATTTGCAATTTCTTGTGCAGACGGCTCTGCAGGCGTTGCTGGTGCAGCCTGTGGCTCAGCAGGTGCTGTATTCTTTTTACCAATGCCTTTTACAAAATCAAAAAGACCCATTGTTATTCTCCATAGTTTTTGATGTGTTATTAAAAATTTTTCTACTTCTTGTTTATAGCTAAAAAATAACCAATTTAGGATGCGCTTTGGTGATAGAAACGTAAGTGAATGTAAGTAGCATTCACTAAACCAGACACATAAAAAAAAGCCACCTCAAAGGTGGCTTTTAATTTCAGCAAGCTGAAACACTGAATTAACCAAGTTTTTTAGAAACATAGTCAATTGCAGATTGAACAGTTGTGATTTCGTTAGAATCTTCATCTGGAATAGTGATGTCGAAGTCGTTTTCGAAAGACATAACAAGCTCAACTAGGTCAAGAGAGTCTGCACCCAAGTCATCCATGAAAGATGCTTCGTTTTTAATTTCTTCAACTTTAAGACCAAGTTGCTCAGAAACTGCTTGTTTAACGCGTTGTTCGATATCGCTCACAGGAATTCTCCTCATTGCTTGTGGCGTTTTTAATGCCGTTAGTTTAATTCAATCTAAAAAATTTGGAAAGTTTATACATCAGCCAATTAGCTCATGTATAAACCACCATTTACATGTAAAACAGTGCCAGTAATGTAACTTGCCTTATCCGAAGCCAAGAAACTTACAGCATTCGCAATATCTTGTGGCTCACCCAAACGATTCAAGGCCACTTGATCACTCATTTTCTTACGAATTTCTTCACTTAACTGCTCAGTCATCTCTGTCGCAATAAAGCCAGGCGCCACGCTATTTACTGTAATTTGGCGACTACCCATCTCTTTTGCAAGACTACGACTAAAAGCCTCAATCCCCGCTTTAGCAGCAGAGTAGTTGGCTTGTCCTGGGTTTGCAAAGTGTGCAACCACAGAGCTAATGTTAATAATGCGTCCAAAACGTGCCTTGGTCATACCTTTTAGCACACGTTTAGATAAACGGTATACTGCTTTCAAATGAATGTTCAGAATATCATCCCAATCATCTTCAGACATACGAAGCAATAAATTGTCTTTAGTCACCCCTGCGTTATTCACTAAGGCAAGAACAGGACCATAATTTTGTTCAATATCAGAAATCAGTGCATCAATAGCCGCGCCATCACGCACATCTAATACTTTACCCGCGCCATTTTCAGCAAAGGCGATGGATAATTTCTCCGCACCCGCTTCAGAAGTGGCCGTACCCACTACAAAATAACCGTCTTGGATAAGCTGTTGAGCGATGGCTGCACCAATCCCTCGGCTCGCACCAGTCACCAATGCGACTTTGCGTTCTTGTGTCATGCGATTTTCCCTTCAGCCACTAAAATGGCATTTAAAGCATCTTCCATACGACTTTTTGAGTCGAGTGGGAACGTTTTTTCAATATTTGGCAAACGTTTTGCCAGATTAGCAAGTACATTGCCCGGACCACATTCCACGATATATTGAATGCCTTGATCCTGCACGTACTGCATAGTCTTCGTCCATTGCACAGATTGGTACAATTGCTCTGTCAAAGCCTGACGCAAAGCAGCTGTATCTGTTGCGATTTCCGCGTTGACATTTTGTATTACAGGTATGCTAGGTAGCTCAATGGCAGTTTGTTCCAAAGCTTGCGCAAACTGTACTGCTGCAGGTTGCATAAGAGCACAATGCGATGGTACAGACACAGGAAGTGCAATCGCCTTACCACCCGCTTCTTTTGCCAAAGCCATTACCGCTTCAACTTGTGCTTTATCACC
Organism: Acinetobacter sp. SwsAc6; assembly: GCF_013391565.1. Classification (NCBI taxonomy): domain Bacteria; kingdom Pseudomonadati; phylum Pseudomonadota; class Gammaproteobacteria; order Moraxellales; family Moraxellaceae; genus Acinetobacter; species Acinetobacter sp. SwsAc6. The sequence goes on along the minus strand of NZ_JACAXE010000038.1, from coordinate 16,038 downwards.
CGCAACAACAACTTGGCCTTTGGCATTGTAGTTGGCTGCCTGTACAGAACCTTCAGCTGATGCTGTCGCTTGCTCACACAGCGCAATCACTTGAGCATCTTCTAAGCCCAAAATTGCCGCCATAGCACCTTTACCTTGTGGCACTGCACTTTGCATCAATTTGCCACGAAGATTCACCAGTTTTACCGCATCCGCTAAGCTCATCGCACCAGATGCAACCAATGCGCTGTATTCACCCAATGAATGGCCAGCAAGGTATTTTGGTGCAACACCACCAAGCTCCAACCAAACACGCCACAAAGCAATGCTTGCTGTAAGCAAAACAGGTTGTGTAAATTCAGTCTGGTCTAAACTTTCACCACTTTGGGCGATTTGCCATAAATCAAAACCTACAGCTTCAGACGCTTCTGCAAATGTTGCTTGCACGCTACTAAACTGTTCTGCAAGTTCTGCGAGCATGCCAGCTTTTTGTGAGCCTTGACCAGGAAACACAAACACGGTTTTAGTTGCTTGAGCCGCTTGCTCGAGTTGTTTAGCAGACATAAAAAATCCTTTATTTTTAGACAAGCGGTAATATCAAATGATCAATTTACCAACAAGTCTTCATGTACGCCGATATATGGAGCGAAAATTTACCACTTATTTTTGCTTTTAGTAATTGCCAAATACAACAAAATTCAGCACAAAAAAAAAGGGAGCTTTCGCTCCCATTTTTTCTACTAAGCTTGACGCTTAATACATCACCAATTATTCAGCAGATGCTTTAGCGAATAATTGACGACCACGGTAGACACCATCTTTAGATACGTGGTGACGACGGTGAGTTTCACCAGTCGTTTGGTCTACTGTTAATGCATTCTCGGTTAAAGCGTCATGTGAACGGCGCATGTCACGGCGAGAGCGACTTTTACGGTTTTGCTGAACGGCCATGATGGCTCCTTACAAAGATCGAAAAAATGGATCAGAACAAATTCGATTGTCTTATACTTAACAGTATAACACAAAAATTAGTTAAGTTTACCCTTCAAAGCAGCCAAAACATCAAACGGATTATCCCGTTTTTCTTCGACTAGCTCTTCTACGGCAGGTTGATGCTTATGTTCACATGAGTCATGCTTAGGTGACAAAGGCATCAACAATAACAATTCATCCTCTATCAGTGAGAGTAAATCCGCTGTAGCAGGCGCATCGTATGTGCCTTTTACAGTTGCTTCACTTTCACCTAAAACGATGAAATCAGCATCCTCATCCAAGCGCTCTATCAGTGACTCATCATCCACAAGAGCTAGATGAAAATCTGAAACGAGGTTTATTACAACGGGCTCCAGACAACGCTGGCATTCCATTGGAACATTCGTTTCAACATGACCATCTAGCCATACAATGCGATGATAGGCATCCATTGATAGCTTACAGTCTATGTTAATCAATTGATCATCAATTGATCCAACAGCTTCACGAGCAATACGAACAAAGCGAGATAAAGGCAGTTGACCTGACCATTTAAAGCCTTGTTCAGCCCATTTAAACGGCTCAATCTGTGCCGGAAAGGTATTTGCTGACATAATTAAGGCGGCAATTCTACAAATTCATCAGAACTCTGTCAAAGATTAAGATACAATTTTGTACTTATTTAGACAGACCAATTGGGTAATTTCAGTCATGCATCTGTTGCAGCCGCAAACAGAAGTGAATATTTCATCACTCGTTAGCACACTTTCAACGCTTGATTCTGACAGCTCACTACAGCAAGTGCAACTCTCACCGTGGGCGAATTTAGTATCAGAATCCCAGCAAGTTGATTGGCTCATCTTACACTTTAATCATTGGTTTTCCCACCTAAATGTCACATTAGTCCGTGGTGATTTTGAACCTGAGTATTTTCCAGCGGATGAACATAGCCCTGCACGCATACAGTTTGCCCATGGCTACTTCAATAGTGCCTTGCATGAAATTAGCCACTGGACCATTGCTGGCGCACAGCGACGCCTACTGCCAGATTTAGGTTATTGGTATGCGCCAGATGGCCGTAGTGCAGAACAACAGGCACTCTTTGAGCAAGTTGAAATTAAACCGCAAGCGATTGAATGGTTATTTGCTCAAGCCTTTGGGCGCAAGTTCCGTGTATCTTTGGATAACTTAACTGGTGAAGGTGGTGACGGTGCGCAATTTAAAGACAATGTCTTTAGCCAGTTGCAACGTTATTTTTCAGGCGAAGCCAAACTTCCTCGAGATGCAGCCCATCTTATCGATTGTATTTGCCAGTGCACCCGCCAAGGTAAAGCACTTGCCTTAGATGAATTTAAACGTGAAATGCTTGATTAAATTACACAATTCCATCAACTGTGCATTGCGCATTTGGGCTATGCACAGCCATAATAAACAAAGTGAAAGAATAACAACTTAATCTAAACTTTGGAGGACTCAATATGTTGCATCTACGTGTACATCCAGATAATCCTCAGCCCCGCTTGATTAGCCAAGCCGTCGAACGAATTCGTGCAGGTGATGTTGTGGTTTACCCAACAGACGCCGCTTATGCCATTGGTTGTCAAATTGGTAATAAGCATGCCATGGAGCGTATTTCTAGAATTCGCCAGCTAGATGCCAAACACCAATATGCCATTATTTGTGCCGATCTGTCTGACATTGCTACGTATGCCAAAGTCGATAATGCGATGTATCGCTTACTCAAAAACAATACACCAGCCATTACTACTTTTATTTTGCCAGCAACCAGCGAAGTCCCTAAGCGCTTAATGCATCCCAAAAAGAAAACCATTGGGCTACGTATTCCAAGTAATCCTATTTGCCAAATGTTACTGCAAGAACTGGGCGAGCCTTTACTGACTTCAACCTTAATTTTACCCGGCCAATCTGCCCCCATTGATGATCCCTATGACATTGAAATGCAGTTAGGAAAATTAATTGATGTATTGATTGATGGTGGACTCGGAACCTTAAACACCACCAGTATTGTCAATCTTGCTGGGGAATATCCAGAAGTCATTCGTCGTGGTGTGGGTGATGTCAGTGCTTTTGAATAAGCACTGACCACTTGAAATGATAGTGATTGTTATGGCTTTGGCATGAGTTGAGCCAAGCTTAACTTTTGCCGACCATGTTCATCAAAATTTGTATCTGCTAGCCATGCTTCATACGCCTGTTGCACAAGTGGCCATTCAGTATCAATCATTGAAAACCAAGCAGTATCGCGATTACGGCCTTTGACAATTCGATCTTGTCTAAATGTGCCTTCATATTGGAAGCCAAAACGTAAGGCAGCTTTTTTAGAAGGTACATTTAAATCATCACATTTCCATTCCACTCTTCTATAGCCCTGCGCGAAACAATGTTTTAATAACAAATACAAGACTTCTGTAGCAGCGGTGCTTTGTTTCATTTGATGGGAAAAGTACACATTGCCTATTTCAATGACACGGTGAACGGGTCGAATATTGAGTAAACCCACCCAACCCACAACACCTTGGCGCGTTTCAATGCCAAAATGAATCGCCTCAGGTACGTGAAAGTTTGCATCCAACATATTGATTAACGCTGTCTGCTGGGCAAAACCTGTGTAAGCCATATAAGTCCAAGCCACATCAGATTCACTTTGAACTACTTGCCATATCTGCTGGTGCTGAATTGGGCTAAGCGTATTGGTAGACAACAATTGAAGTTTGACCGTGCGCCCCTGTAAAGAACTAAAATTTGGCTCAATCAGATCTAGTGGTTTCACCAACGCACCTACAATAGCTATACCCTGATTTTGATTTCTATTTTTCATATTATTTTGTAAATCATGATTCATATTATTATCCGTATGGCTTAGTCAGCCCCGTTTTACCCCTCAATCCCAAGATATTACAATCATTTTGTCGTCAAAATGCGCGACCAAATAAATAAACCCTATATATTTTCAGGTTTTTTAGCATTTGGTCTGCTAAGCAATTTCTTTGAGTACAATTTTCAATTACACTAGGGCATTACTTATATGCTTTTTTCTTTCGATGTGAGATCGAAGAAAAATATCCTACATGCCTTTGAAAATTCGCGTGGCCTATAACTGCAATGAATGAAATTGTCCATGAACCTATGGAATCATCTACACACATCCGCGTTTTGGATGAGTGGCAAGAGACCATTCCAGAGGATTTATACATTCCTCCAGCTGCATTTGAAATTCTTTTAGAGCATTTCGAAGGACCACTCGACTTTCTAATCTACCTAATTCAAAAAAACGGCTTTGACTTATTACAAGTTGATATTGCCCCAATTGCAGCCCAATATCTGTCTTATATGGATGCAATGAAGTCACTCAATATTGAGCTGACAGCTGATTACATGGTGATGGCAGCCCTGCTTGCCGACCTAAAATCACGCTTATTATTGCCAAAGCCGAAATCAGTCAATGCAACAGAAGTTGACCCTAAACAAGAATTAATCGATCGCCTCGAAAACTATTTACGCATAAAACAAGCTGCTGAACGCTTGGGCCAAATGCCTGTATTAGAACGTGATACATTTGAAACCAATGTCAGCTTAGGTCAAACCTTACAAAGCAATGATGGCCATCAAGCCAATTTACTGCGCGACGCAATGCTGTGCGTATTTAACCGCCCAGAACCTGTGGTCCATCAAATTACGCAAGAACCTGTATTGCTTGAAGAGCGTATTGCTTACATCGAACAAAAATTACTGAGTGGCGAAGTTCTTCCATTTGAAGCCTTATTAAGACCTAGCCAAGGCCGTATGGGCATGGTTGTCACTTTTATGGCGATATTAGAACTGACACGCCAGCAAAAAGTTCACATCATCGCGTCAGGTGTAGAAGCACCGCTTGCAATTCAAGGAGCATGCGCATGAATACAGATCAAAATGTGTTATCAACACCTCAAGATGATTTGCATGAAGTGCTCATGCAATTAGAAGCCATTATTTTTGCCAGCGATACAGCGGTATCGATTGCGCGCTTAAAAGAAGCGTTTCAAGATCGCTTTAGCAAAACAGAATTACGCCAATATTTGCAACAACTTTCAATGCTGCAACATGGTAGATCAATTGAACTCGTTGAAACCGCTCAAGGTTTCCGTTTTCAAGTTCGTGCAAAATATCGTAATATCATTGCACAAACTTGGCCTGAGCGACCATCTCGCTTATCGCCATCTTTGCTCGAAACCCTTGCTGTGGTTGCTTACCATCAACCCGTAACACGAGCAGACATTGAGCAAATTCGTGGAGTGACCAATAACAGTCAAATTTTACGTACGTTGTTTGACTGGAACTGGATTAAAGAATCTGGTTTTCGTGAACTCCCAGGAAGACCATCGTTGTTAATAACAACGCCTCAATTTTTAAATGCTTTTGGTTTAACTTCTTTAAGCCAATTGCCTCCCCTGCAGGATGCCAAGGAAGCTTTTATGGCCCTCGATGCAAATGCACCGAAGTCATAAATAGGTGAACTGTTGATGATAATTTCTAAGGTTATGCTGTCATGAGTGAAAAATTGCAAAAGGTGCTTGCACGTGTTGGTTTGGGTTCTCGCCGTTATATGGAAGAAGTCATTGCCGCTGGACGTGTAAGCGTAAATGGGCAAGTTGCCCAAGTGGGTGAACGTATTGAACCAGGTGATGAGCTTCGCATCGATGGTCGTAAAGTACAGTTCCAAATTGAAGACGAAATTCGTCGTCGCGTGTTGATCTACTACAAACCAGAAGGTGAAATTTGCTCACGCAATGACCCTGAAAACCGTCCAACTGTATTTGAACAATTACCACAAATTCAAGGTGATCGTTGGGTGATGGTGGGTCGTCTAGACATCAACTCAACAGGTTTATTGCTATTCACAAATGACGGTGAAATGGCCAACCGCTTAATGCATCCGTCAAATGAAATTGAACGTGAATACGCTGTGCGCGTAATGGGTGAAGTAACTCCAGCACTCATTAAAAACATGACCACTGGCGTGACTTTAGATGATGGTCCTGCGAAGTTTGAATCATTCTCTGAAATTGGCGGTGAAGGTATTAACCGTTGGTTCCAAGTTGTGGTAAAAGAAGGTCGTAACCGTGAAGTACGTCGTATCTTTGAATCACAAGGCCTTAAAGTAAGCCGTCTATTACGTACACGTTATGGTACGGTGATTCTACCACGCGAACTACGCACAGGTCGCTGGATGGAATTAGACAAAAACGACATCGACAACTTAACAAAATTGGTTGAGTTGAAGCCGCGCCAAGGCACTGGCCTATATGGTATGGCAAAACGTCGTAATGAGCGTATGCAAGAAAAACCAATGGCTGCACGTCGTGGTGGTTTCTTACGTCAACAACGTCGTGACAACGAAGAACAACCTCAATCTTATGGTCGTGAACGCCGTGAAGATCAAGGCCAACGTCGTGAAAACCAAAATGGTTCGCATTTTGCACGCCGTGATAACCGTGATGGCAATTCATTCCAACGTCGTGAGCCTCGTAATGAGCAAGCATTTGGTCGTCGTGAAGAGCGTGATGAAAATGCACCACGCAAGCCATACGGATTAAACAAAGGCTTTAAAAAGTTCTAATACATTTAAAAGCTTGAAATAAAAAAGACAGATTTTAATCTGTCTTTTTTATTTACTGGACAAAATCTTTGGACTGGCTTTGTTGCCAAAGTGCATACAACTCCATATCACCAGCTGGCTTTAACTGCACAAAACTTAAACCCTTTTGCTGATGCGGATCTAATCGCAACTTTTCCGCAAGTTGTGCTGTAGATAAGCCATAAGGTTCTGCATCTGCATTTGAATAGGCATAAACAATTTTCTCAATACCTGCCATTCGCATCGCCGCCAAGCACATTGGACAAGGCTGGCCACTGGCATAAACCACGCAATCTTTTAACTGCGTAGTTTTTAAATATTGTGCAGCTTGACGTAAAGCATTGAGTTCCGCATGAGAGGTAGGATCACCTGTTGTCAAAATTTGATTTACACCACGACTCACAACTTGGCGATCTTTCACAATCACAGCACCAAAAGGACGACCACCTTGTTTAACATTTTCTTTTGCAAGTTGAATTGCTTGGTTTAAAAAATCAGCATCACACATTAGACTCTCTGCGTAATTTAAGGAATAAAAAAATCACATCATGCTGATTGTACAACAGGAATGTCAATCCACTGGCTATTTGGAAAATGGGTTGCCAAATATGCTTTCAAATATTCAGCAGTATCTTGAGAAATCAGCGCATCTTGCGATTCATCGTTCAAGTTGTAGGCCAAAGCATATAACTCCAAACCTCGACTTTTAACCGCCTCCAAGCTCAAAATGGTGTGATTAATGCTCCCCAAACGCCCAGACGTAACTAAAATCACGGGCAGTTTTTGCGCAGCGATATAATCAATTGTCAGCAACTTCGTGGTCAATGGCACCATTAACCCGCCTGCGCCTTCCAATAGCACAACATCGTACTTGGCTGCCAACTGCTGCGTCGCATCGGCAATTTTATCAAAATCGATTTCTCGGCCGTCAATTTTGGTGGCCAAATGCGGTGATGCTGGATAAGTAAAAATCTCAGGCATGGTGAGCTTGGTTTCATCTTCAGGAAACCAGCCCATACCCATTATTTTACGGTGTTGCTCAATATCTTCGGATAGATCCGTATTGCCTGTTTGCACCAGCTTTTGCGTAATGGTCTTTTGTCCTTGTGCATTCCATAGCTTTGCCAAGTAGCCCGTGGTGTAGGTTTTACCAATGCCCGTATCAATGCCACTGATAAAATAAACTGAAGCCGTCATGGCATTCTCCGTGCAATACAATAAATCGGGTGATAACTCAGTGAATATTGAATCTGACCCGACTGATCTAAATGTGAAAACTGTTGATAGGCTTGATAAAAATCTGCCAAGGACTGTTTAGTCCAACGAAACTGAGATGCTGTTGCAGTCACCCCTGTCGCTTTAAGATGCTGAAGCACCTGCTTAGGATGTTGAAAATATAAAGATGTCGTTTGCTCAGAAAGATGCAATATCTCAAAACCCGCTTGTTGTAATTTATCCTGTAGCGCCGCAATGGATAAATAACTGAGACCTTGACCCGTAAGGGCTTTAATTTCTTTTAAATTTTGACTGCCAAAACTGGAAAAACAAAACAAACCCTGCTCATTTAAGCTGTGTTTGACCTGTTGCAATACGGCGTCTAAATCATGTATCCACTGCAAAGCCGAACTTGAAGCGACCAAATCCAAGCCTTGCGGAAATTCAAGTCGCTCAATATCCCCAATACGCCAATGTAGACTGGTATGATCACGGAAATGCTGCTGTACTTCGGCATATAAATCATTGATAAAAAAATGCTGTATTTCTAAATTTTGCATCAGTAGCTGGCTTAAATTGCCAGAACCGCAGCCGATTTCAAACACCCGATCAATGGGCTGATTCAATATTTCAGGTGCATACTGCTGTATCAACAGTAGCAGTTGCTGTGCAATCTGCTTTTGCACCACGGCATGTTGTGCATAGCTTTGCCCCGCTTGGGCAAAACGTAAGGCCACTTGTGCTTTATTGGCTTCAAATTGCGTCATAGAGCTAAACCCATTGTAGCAACTGATCAATTTCAGTCGCTTGAATATGAGCAGTTAACGAAACCCGTAACCGTGCACTTTGCTGTGGCACAGTAGGCGGGCGTACAGGCATGATATAAAAACCTGCACTCTGTAAAGCTTGAGCTTTCGCCACTGTTTTTGCAGAGTCGCCAATAATGACTGGCACAATATGCGAACTAGATGGACAGTCAAAACCTTTGGCCCGCACACCTTGCTGTAAACCCTGGCTGAGCGCCATTAAATCTGTACGTGACTGTTTTAAGGACTGCGTGTGCTGGAAAATAAAATTTGTCCATGCCATGCAAATTGGTGCTTGCGCTGTGCTAAAGATTAACGGTCTCATGGTATTAATCAAGTAGTCACGTATGATGGGATGGCAAATTAAATAACCGCCTACCGAAGCCAAGGCCTTGCCAAAAGTCCCGACCAATAGATCAATCTGTTCGATCACAGCATATTGCTCTGCACAGCCCAGCCCTCGCTCACCACGCACACCTATCGCATGCGCCTCATCAACATATAACATGACTTTACTGAACTGCTGTTTCAGCCGTACTAAAGCGGCTAAATCAGTTTCATCGCCATCCATACTAAAAATCGACTCTGTCACCACGATAATTCGCTCAATCGATTCATCCGCATGATGCTTTTGTAGCAAGGCATTCAAATGCGCCAAATCATTATGGCGGTAGCGCAAAAACTTAGCGCTGGATAAGCGCATGCCATCGATCATGCTGGCGTGTACCAATTTATCGGCCAAAATTAAAGTTTTGGCATCGGCTAAAGCTGGCAAAATACCAATATTCATGTGATAGCCACTGTTAAATAACAATGCAGCCCGTCCTGCAAAAGCCTGACTTAAACTGGCTTCCAATTGCTCGAACTCAGGAAAATTTCCAGTGAGTAAGCGTGAAGAAGATGAGCTCATAGCACGTTGCTTAACAGGCGTTTCATCAAAAAACTGTTCGCGTAATTGTAAATCTGAAGCCAAACCCAAATAATCATTAGATGCCAAATTCAACATTTGGCGTTCATAAATGTGAATAAAGCGACCTTGCTGCACATTGGCGCTAAATTGACGCAAATTTCCGTTTTGTTTGAGTACATCTAGTTGCAGTGCAAAGTGATCTAATAAATCTGTATTCACGCATTCTGCTCCACATGCTGTGGCATACCCACCACAACAGCCACCACTTGCTGCAATAAGGTCTGTAGCTCAAGCGTAGAAATAACATAGGGTGGCATCACATAGACCAACTTCCCAAATGGGCGCACCCAAATGCCACGCTGCACAAATTCCTGCTGCAAGCTTTTCATGTCTACATTATTGGTCAATTCAACCACGCCAATTGCACCCAATACACGCACATCACGTACATGTGCGCACTGACTTAAGGGCTGTAAATAAGTGCTTAACTGAGCAGCAATCGTTTGAATCTTAGTTGACCAATCTTGTGACAGTAGCAATTCAGTACTTTTAAGCGCTACAGCACAAGCCAAGGGATTGGCCATAAATGTTGGGCCATGCATAAAGACACCAGCCTCACCCCGACTTATGGTTTCTGCGACAACAGTTGTGGTCAGTGTTGCTGATAGCGTCATATAGCCCCCTGTTAAACCTTTGCCAATGCACATAATGTCGGGTTCGACATTTGCCCACTCCCATGCAAACAGCTTGCCAGTTCGGCCAAAACCTGTGGCAATTTCATCAAAAATCAGCAGCACTTGATATTTTTCACAGAGCAATTTCGCTTGGCGCAAATATTCAGGATGATAAAAGCGCATACCGCCCGCACCTTGCACAATCGGCTCTAAAATCAGGCCTGCAATCTGTGCATGTTGCGTTGCTAAAGTTTGTTCTAATTCTTCAATATCCGACTGATCCCAAGCATCATAAAAGCCCACTTGTGGCGCTGGAACGAATAGACGATTGGGCAAACTAGAACCAAAGATTTGGTGCATGCCCGTTACTGGATCGCAGACCGACATCGCATTCCATGTGTCACCGTGATAGCCAGAACGTGGCGTCACAAAGTTGGTCTTTTGGGTTTGACCGAGCGACGACCAATATTGCACCGCCATTTTTAATGCGACTTCTACGGCAACTGAACCTGAATCTGCATAAAAGATTTTATCTAAACTGGGTGGGGTAATATTAAGGAGCAATCTGCCTAACTGAATGGCCGGATCATGCGTGAAACCACCAAACATAATGTGCGACATATTCTGTAGCTGGTCGGTCACTGCCTGATTCAGCTCAGGATGGTTGTAGCCATGTATCGCACACCACCAAGAAGACATGCCATCAATCAATTGACGTCCATCTTCAAGTTCTATGGTGGCACCAAAGGCTCGCTTCACTTTAAAAGTAGGCAGCGGTTGTGTCATGGAGGTATAAGGATGCAAAATGTGTTGCTGATCAAATTCTAGATCGGTTAATTCGGTCATCCATTACTCCATGCCTAAGGCTACATTGCATTTTTTTGCATGTTAAACCTGCATGAAGCAAAAATAAATTGCGAGATAGACCAGTTATCCGTTTGTTTGTGTAATTTTTTCTAAATATTGGCAGATTTTGCAACTTATGCTTTCAAATTCAAATAATGGAAAGCCATGAGAGCCACTCACCAGCTCAGTCTGAAAAAACTCTCCAGCGAAATCATGCAAATTACGCTCAACTTTGTAACTAACTAAAAAATCTTGTTTTGCAAATAGATGAAGCTGATGGCCTGTATAACTCTTCAAGATACTGACATTATTTAAGAATTCTAAGCACCCTAGCCCATCTCGCAAAGTCTCTAAATTCTGTGGCTGAATTAAACTTTGTAAGGTTAAAAAATCCTGCTTGGTATTGGACACACCCTGACAGACCATAAAGCCAAATTTTTTTAAAGTGGCAATCACATCCTGTGCAAAGGATTGTTTAAAGCTAAGGAACGCTGATTGATCCATTGCAGTTGACCACGCCTCATTCGCTACAAAACAAGGATTTGAGCCTAGAGTGATCAGTATTTTTTGTTCTGCAAAACGTTTTGCTATTTGATCCACCAAAAGTGTGGCCAGCTGTCCGCCCAATGACCAGCCGCAAATCACATCAAATGCACGGGCTTTTTCGGTATATTGCTGTAAAACTTCCTCATCCAAAGCATTAAAAATATTAATTAGCTCTACCGTATGACCCTGCCGTATCAAAGCTTTCTGTAAAGGCTGTAGCAATTTGGTGCCACCGCCCCAGCCGGTGATGAGCAAAATATGTTGATTCAAAGCAAACTCGAAAATATCAATTCAATAAAGCGAGTATAAACTTAAAATGATGATTCATTATTTTCCAAATCGACCAACAATGTAGCTTTATAGCCTTTCGCCCAATGGGTTTTAAACTGCTTATGCATGGCATCAATGGGAAAACTGCTTTCTCGCCCAATTTGCTGTGCCTTAGCAATATCTTCTGCGCGCATATAAGCAATCAAATAATCTTTACCCTCTAAGGCTACGTGAAACCATGATTCAACAAAAACGCCTTCAGCCTGAAGTGTTTCAATTGCCTCCGCTTTACGTGCTGTTAATTCTGTTTTCCATGCATCTACGTTCGCCATGGCATCTGGCTTTAATTCGATAAGTACGGCGCCCACATCCATCATACAATGACTTTTATTTTTAAATAATTCGTACTCAGTTTATGCAACTCTTATGCGATTGCAAATGATCGCAACGCAGTTCATCTAAAATTTGTTAAGATCAAAATACATCCATATTAGGGACGCTGTATATGCATATTTTCCAGCCCGTTTTTCTGAGCTTAGTCGCCGTATGCACGACCGTAGTAAATATAAGTACGCATGCTGAAAATCCACTCTTGGGCGCAGCAGAACAGAAGCAATGGGTGGGAAAACCCGCGCCAGCGTTTAAACTTCAAGATCAAAACGGCAAATGGCATGAACTTAGCCAATACAAGGGCAAATGGCTGGTGCTGTATTTTTACCCTAAGGATGATTCGCCTGGCTGTACTCAAGAAGCCAACCAATTCAAAACCTTATATCCACAATTTTTAAAAAATAATGCCGTGGTGTTAGGTGTGAGTCTTGATGATGTCGCATCGCATCAAAAGTTTTCTGAAAAACTCGGACTTAACTTTCCTATTTTGGCAGACAGCAACCATCAGCTGGCCAATCAATTTGGCATTGTCCGTAATCTTGGGATTATCAAAATCGCAAAAAGGGAAACGTTTTTGGTCGACCCTAATGGCATGATTGTTTATCACTACAGCAGTGTAAATACCCAAACCCATGCCAAACAAGTCTTGGCAGATATTCAAAAATTTTCTAAAAAATAAGAATTAGCCGCGTCCCTGCAAAACAGCAGAACACAAAAAAGCCTTTAGATTTTCATCCAAAGGCTTTTTATTTCATCTTATCCCAACAGTTCCCTCATGGAGAATGCTGGAATGAAGCAATCTTACATTTGTGATTGAATATAGTTTTGTAGGCCAATCAACTCAATTAAACGTAATTGTTTTTCCAGCCAATAGGTATGATCTTCTTCTGTATCAGACATTTGCTGGCGAAGCATATCACGGGTAATGTAATCGCCCTTTTCTTCACAAAGCTTCACGCCTTTTGCGAGTTTGTCACGTACTGCATATTCAAGTGCTAAATCAGCTTTTAAGCAAGAAATGACATCAGTACCGATCTCTAAATCATCTTGCTTCATGTTTGGCGTGCCTTCAAGGAACAAAACACGGCGGATGATCGCATCAGCATGCTGTGCTTCTTCCTGCATTTCATGATCAATGCGTTCAAAAATTTTGCTCAAACCCCAGTCTTCATACATACGGGAATGAATCAGGTATTGATCACGAGCAGCCAGTTCGCCGCCGATCAGCATATTTAAGTAGTCTACGACTTCTGGATTGCCACGCATATTAAAACTCCATACCCTTTTCAAATATTATGGACAACTTTATCTATCTTTGCAAAATCTAAAATGTGTAAGTTTATGATTTATATATATTTTAAATGATAAGCATACGCATTTGCAGTTCAATTCCGCTTAATTTTCACATAAAAAATAAGAACTTGTACAAATTTTAACTGCCTGTACAAGCTGATTGTTCAAAAAATAAGTGCCGATTAATTTTGTAACTATTCACAATGCTTCTTATTTAGCGAAAATATCAGCTGATTAATTCAAACCACCATACTTAAGCTGCTGTGCTTGTATACAGAGAAACACGGTAATGAATCTTCATGTATCGCAATCAAAGACAAGATGAAAATTTCCAGCACAGACAGGCTTAAGCTGAAGTCCAGCGCGCATTCTTCCACGCTTGCTGCTGTTTTGAATCTAAAAAAGTCCAAGCAACAAAACGGCTTTCTTTTTGTCCTTGCGTCATTTTTATGGTTTTCACATCCACTGCACCGCTTTTCGCTAAAGCTTTTAAGAGCACAGGCAATGTTGTTTTCTTGGAAACCAGCGTACTAAACCAAAGGCATTGCTCTGCAAACTGTATGCTCTCTTGCACCATTTGGCAGACAAATCGTTCTTCGCCGCCATCACACCAGAGTTCATTTTTTTGACCGCCAAAGTTTAGCACCACCTTGCTCCGATCAACGGGCTTGCCAAGTTTTCTTAATTTTTGCGTTGCGGTCGCGTTGGCTTCATCTTGTGAGGCATGAAATGGCGGATTACACATGGTCAAATCAAATCGATCTGAAGGTTTAATCACACCATTGAAAATATTGCTCGCTTTTTTCTGCAATCGAATCTGAATGCCTTTACGCAGATTCGGATTTGCCTCCACAATAAATTGAGCACTTTTAACCGATGCAGCATGTATGTCTGAGCCGACAAATTTCCAGCCATAGCTGCGATGACCAATGATCGGATAAATACAGTTCGCGCCAACGCCAATATCTAAGACTTGAACGGCGTGTCCTGTTGGAATCTGCCCCTTGTTGTTGGCACTCAACAAGTCAGCCAAATAGTGAATATAATCCGCTCGCCCCGGAATAGGCGGGCAAAGAAAATCTTTAGGAATATCCCAATATTGAATGCCATAAAAATGCTTGAGCAATGCTTTATTGAGCATTTTCACAGCGTTTGGATCAGAAAAATCTACCGATAAATCGTTATATTTATTTGGGCGGACAAAAGGTACAAGTTCCGGACAGCTCTTGATTAACTGAGGAAAATCGTAACGACTGCGATGCAGATTTCGTGCATGTAATTCCGATTTTTGCTGCGGAAAAGATTTCTTTGCTTGCGCCATGTGTATGCCAATATTCAACGGGAGAACAGAATCAACTGATAAGGCAGGGTCTATACCTGCAAATGAATCGATATTGTACGTGAATTTAACGCTCAATGACGCCCCAAACCTCTTATTTGTTTATCTGCAAATCAATAACCACGTAAACATCTATTCTTCTTTAATCTGGACATTTTTTGGTTGCTATAGCATTAAATTCCATTAAACAAAACCGTGGAACATTGATTAAATAGTGATCATGGAATACGAAGAATCAACAAAAAAGCCCAATCAGTGATGATAGGGCTTTTTACACCAACATAAGGCAATGATTTATATTAAATAAAAATAGTATTTAGTATAACTTGCATTATGTTAATTTTAGAATAAATTAAGAATTATCCAATTGAAATTAAAAAAAATATATATTTATAATTAAATGAACATCCAAGTTAAGAACTAAAATGATAAGAGACGATTTAAAAAAATATCCTAAAGCAATATGGGTACATTTTTATAAAAACCGTATAAGTTTGATGGCAGAGAATGGCATAGTCAAAGCAACTGAAATTCCTAAATCACCTTATGATCACCCAAGAATGATTTTGGCAGATTTTGAAAACGCTACAACAACATTAAAAGCTTTAATGAGACACCATTCTAACGGTTTATCTTTTTTCAAGTTTACAGCTCCTATTACGATTGTCCAAATAATGGAGCCGATACAAGGTAGTTTAACTAAGATTGAAATACGAGCTTTTAAGGAGTTATTTTTTAATACTGGTGCAAGAGAAGTAAAGCTATATGACCTTGATGGAAATTCTATTGAAGAATAATTTTAAAGCCCCATTTAACATAATGGCTGTTATACGAAACGCATTTGTTAGAACCCATTTAAAGTGTCTATATTCTCACCAATAAAAATGTCTAGTTTATGATGGTTTTTATCACCATGGACTGGATATAAATATAAATGCTGATCACTATGTCTGACAAAGAAATTCAACGGCTTGCAGTTCTGCAAGACGTTCGAGATCATCGTATTACCCAGGTCCGTGCTGCTGAAATCCTAAATCTTTCCACCCGTCAAATTACCCGGTTATTGCAGAAGCTCAATCAAGATGGTGTCTCAGGTATGGCACATGCCAGTCGTGGTCAACCTGGCCATCGTCGCCATGATGACTTGTTAAAATCAAAGTGCC
>NZ_JACAXE010000037.1:0-31223 GCF_013391565.1 Acinetobacter sp. SwsAc6 | reverse complement strand
TTATGGCGGAGCGTTAAATATGAAGAGGTGTATCTCAAAGCTTATAGCAGTGTCACAGATGCGAAAAAGCAATTAAGTGCATATTTTGAGTTTTATAATTTGAAACGACCTCATTCGAGTCTAGACATGAGAAGCACTGCTTCGCAAGGCTAAATGAGTTTTACTATGATCAGCTACCCCAACAAAACAAGGTGGCTTAACTAGAGCGGAATATCACTTATAAATACGCTTTTAGTTGTTCAAACAAGTGGGACCACCTCTAGAGTAAAGTACTCTCGTACAATAACTATTGTAATGCTACTAATTAAGTTGCTTAAATCTAAATAATTAAACATAGCTGCAAACATGAATCTCAATTTTTTATTCGGCTTTATCATAATTATTGTTGGCGGTGGTGCAGCAATAGTTGCGCTTCGTTCAATGTTAGAAAATGAAATTTTTATGAAGGATAGTATATGGCTATGAATAATTCTAAATTCGATAAATACTTATTGCGCTCATTTTTAAAAAATACTGGACTTGCAATAATTTCAATTAGTGCAATAGCATTGGTTATATTTGCATGTTATGTGGTTTATATAGGAATAGGAAAAGCATCAACTTATGTATTCAATAACTTTGTACTAACTCTAAAAACTATTGGCTATATCGTATTATTTTTAATCGCTTTAAATTTAGTTATCTGTTTTATTGAAAATGTTATCAAAGAAGCCAATCAAAAAAGGAGTGAAGATAGTTCAGAAGATAATGTATGAGGGTAATAAAAAGTATCATACTGGCTTACTCTCAACACTTTGATTTTTTGGTCTTTATCTCCATCAAGTGTATTTTCTAAAATATAGTATGAATCTTTTACCCTCATACACTAAGGGGTTAAGAAAGGTTTCGGCAAGAAACGCCCCTCAACAAAACACCTACGATAAAAAAGTTTTAGTGATCGTGGTGATCTGTATCAATTACGTCATTATTGTTTGCATTAAACTTAGCCTGCTCTTTATAAAAATTATAGTCGGCATTGTCGTATACAAGCTCTTTTGGGTAAGGGATACCCATTTCATCAAGCTTTAAAGCGTAATAATGCGGTATTGGCTTGGTTGGATTGAAGTATGGTTCAGGGTAGTACTGAGTAACGACTTTAGCGGAGTAGGAATTAACGAGTTGATCTACATCGCTTTCTATTGTTTTTTGTTGGTCATTGTAATAAGAGTCAACAAGCTCTTTGTCTGAGTGGCTTGCTGCACAACCTGAAAATATTAAAGGTATTAAAATAGCGATAATTCTATAATGTTTCATTTTAAATAGGCCCAGGTGTAGTGTATATTTAATGGAACGTTAAAATACTTTTGATTATACATGACTTTTAAAGATGCTGTAACACCACCTTTTAGCAGAGGAAAAAGAGAACATAAGTTCTTGGCTAAAATGTTAAAATCTGAAAAAGATAAGATTAAGCTTTATACCAAAAGTTTAAGAAAAATTACTTTTAATGAGCTTTTAATTAGAGCAACTTTAATTTTAGTTGTGGTTTTTGCGTTAAGTTTTTGTATCTTTGGCGTATACCTATCTTTGAACGGTTTATTCTCAAAAGATGTGCATTTAGGAATGATTGGCATTATAGGTGATAGTAGTAGAATAATATTATGTACCATCTCAGCTATATTGTGCGCGGTTACAGCTTTCAAACTGTTTAAGAAAGCAAAAATTGACTGGAAAGAACATCAGTCATCAAAACGATATGCCAAAGCAATAACGAAAGAGTACCAGTCATTAAATAATTTGATTTTGGAACAGATTAAACAAGATAAAACAGGCAGTTATTGGCTGAACAGCAAAGAGATCCTGAGCATAACAGAGCAATACGAAGATAACATAAATGAAAACACAAAAGATTATCTGGTAAGTTTTACGCAAGATACGACTAAAAAGTATGTTAGGTTTTACATATATAATAATTCGCATATCTCTAATGGGTATACCAATGTTTTACATATACACTCGACTACTTTAACAATTTATTCACACTGTCTAAGTTATTCGGATTCGTTGAGTGTTAAAGACCTTTTAGATATTTCTGTTAAAAGTATTTGCATAAATTATTAGTTTTACTATAATACTTTTAAGAACAAAATTTAAATGTTTCTTACGACATTAAAAGAATGGGAGGCTTATAGCTTCCCATTTTTCTTTTTAAAATAACTATTATTTTTCTAAAACATCATTTGCATTTTTCTCAAAACCCTTAACTTCTGCTAAAAGTTCTTCATTTTGGGCCATTGTGTCAGTAAAGGTCTGTTTCGAGAATTTAATGAATTCCAATGCATCATTGATCGATTGCTCTTTGCTTGGCTTCACGTACTTCGGGAGCTTATTGAATTCAGTATCCACATTTCTTTTGATCGCAGAAAAGTCTTTATCAAGCGACTCGAATGCTGCACTGGTTGACTCAAGCTGTATACGTTCAGAAACTCTATGGTCGATGTTTTGGAACACCAGGAACACACATACAAAAACTAAACTAGCAATTAAACTATTTTTTAGAACAACTGTATCCATTTTAAAACCCTTTAACATTTCTTTGATATTTTTAGTATAATCACTTTAATGTCTTTAAAATTTTTTTAAAAAATATGTCTAAAGCCTCCAACGTTGAGCTCTTAAACTTTTATAGTCTTGTTAAAGTACCTTTTAAATATGCTCACAAAGAGGTGTTGTTCTCCATTTCTATTTTATATTTTAACGGTAAAACTAAATCATACGTTCATTATCACAAATTTGAAGATGAAGAATTGCAGACTGTTCTAGGGTATGTGGTTTCGGAGAGTCTGGCGTGGACCTTTGGATCTTTGAAAACTGATAAATTCACTGTTAATCAGAATTTTATTTTCAATACTGTGCAAGAAGTGGAAAAAAGCCTTAAAGAACAAATAAATGCTTTATATAAAAGCACGGGTATAAATGCTAAGTTTTCCATGCAATATGCCTTAAAGGATAAGCCATCTGCAGAAAACAACGACTTATTAGAGAAGATATTTGCGATTGATAAAATGCTACCATTTGCTTTTACATTTAATAATAACGGCGGTTATGAAGTTGCATTAAAAGAATGTTCGTTAAAACTAATTAATGATATTGGGTTTTTCGCTTAAAAGTCCTTAAACTATTAAATACCACTTCATTAATACTTATTTTTAATTATAATGTGGGGTATTAGTAGTTTTAAGTTAGGTCATTAATTAGTGAATAAGAAAACCCTTACCATAGCGATATTGTCAGTTTTGCTATTTGGTTGTGATAAGTTAAAGCCTTCAAATACTGATACTGCATCTCAAGAAGAACAAATAGATCCCATTGAAAAGAAAGTTGAGGAACAAGTTCGCAAATATGATGAACGTGTTACCACTTACAATCCATCTAACTACAAATTACCTCAATCAAGCCTTTCTACCACCAGCCACAAAGTAGCGTGTAATTTTGGTGTAGGGGGAGATCTACCAGCTTTGGCATCAAATGGCATGTTCTCACAGCCGTTATATCGTATTGAAGCTGAGCAGATCATGGATAAAGTTCAGGGCGATGTGATGTATGCCCCTTATTCAATCGCGACATCTGTTGAGGGTGATGTTTTATATGAATCTGAAATTGATAGCTTTGATCGACAGTTAAATACATTACGAAGTTATCAAATTAAATCATCTGAACAAAATATCATTTCGTCATCTGGCTTTTACACCAATTCAAACAAAGCTGTTCGTATGGCACCTATCCGCAGTTACCCGGTTGCTTATGTGAAGCGCTTGGACGGCGATATTGTTTCTACATCTATGTTTAATGATGCATGCGACAAAGAAGTAGGTGTACGTAACTACAAATGGCGCGAAATTGATGTGTCGGGCAAACCATATGCAAGTTTAGCATCCACTGTATCTGAGCAAATTGTTCGGGTGAATCAGTTTGGCATGTTCACCAGTGCATCAAATTTTTACAGCTACTTCAGTAGTGAGTTTGGCAACTTCTTGGATGCAAATAACAAGTTTAGATCCGCATTGGAGAAATCAGGACGTTTCCCTAAAGGTTCAAAAATCTACGTTCCATCTGAGATTAAAACGACTGATGAAACACTGGTGATTACGAAGAACCCTGAGCTTGAAATTACAGACTTCCAAAAAGACAAGGTTTTAGAGGCATACAACAAAGAGGCCAAAATACGGAATCTTGGCCAGATCGTATTCAAGGTCTACAACCTCAAAAACAATACTGTTTTCTATACACCATGGAATGAAACCAAGCACCGTGAAGCGGTCGAGTTTGAACCTATTGTTGTTATCGATGGCAAGGCTTATTCAGCAGTTTGGCATGTTCCTAATACTTTGACATTCAATGATTCGACCAGTGCTGGAAACTTAACGTATTACAACGCTACGGCGCATAACGCATTCGTCAATGCTGTTAAAGGTATATACCAAGGTCAGCAAAGCATGGTTGGTACAGAGCACGAAGATGATACCGAATATTCAATGAAGACTGCAGTTGAATACCAGAAAGCCCAGGCAGAGAAATAATATGGAATTAAGCACTATTGAAAAGAATACCGAAGCTCAAGACATTCAATCTGATGCGTATGACCAGCGTGTACATTCAGTATTGATAGTACCTGAACATGCCCTAAAAAAAATTGAGTCGATGATTTTGGCTACTGGTCATGTACAAAGTGACAGTACCAATCTTTTAGAAGTTTTAAGGCCAATGCCTGAAGAATTCAGAAAAGACGTTGATAACACCGAATTTACAGAAAAAGAAAACGGCGACATCGGTGATGCAGCCGTGGTCATTGTTGATGGTTTGATTCACGACACAAAACGCGGTGTTTGGATCTCTCAAAATTGGGGTTGTGGTAGTCCTAAATTCACCAAGCTTATTCAGGCTGGAGCTGAGCCACCAATTGAACTGATTGCCAAAAATAAGGGGGATAAGTTTAGTGCGACTTTAACGCACGAATTTCAAAAAGCGTATGAGCGAATGGGTTATACCCAAAAACAGGTCGGTTATATACACATCCTATCAAATGGTACACCAACGACTTTCTTTAACTACCTGAGTGACGAATTGCTGTGCAAACTGGAATTCATATCAGTAGACAACAACCGTTTAAACGCCTCACAAACTAACTTTTATAGTGCCGTAGAGCGAGGATCTGTTTCAGATTGGGGAGTGAGCTATCACAGAAAACCTTTTAACTTAGAAAATTACCCGATCAATTCTCTATTGGTGTCGGGATTAACAATAACTTTTATTTTGTACCTGATTTACAGCTATCTCTTTGGAGCTTAATACCAAATGAAATATTTAAACAGAACATCTCAAGATCGCGAAAAACATCATTACTTTAATCAACAACAGGGCGACAATAGAAAACAGCACAATCCGAACCATCGTCACCACTCTATTAGCTTAAATGATGTATTTCGGTCGTTATTAGCCCTTACTCAACTAGACAAAGACATCCCGACATTGATCAAGCTTTTTGAAGAACAAGGGCTTGAAATATGCGAAACGCGTGTACGCACTTGGTCAACACCCGTGCATATCAACAATAGACCAATACCACACATTATTTTTGTTGGTTTTATGAATTTACTTGAGTGCATCAATGCTGAAGCAAAACTCAAAGATATTAATCTGTTTGATCTGTCAGAAATCTTGGACGATATACGCAACTAACAATTATGTGGTTTAGCTATGACTGAAGAAATAAATAGTAATGAAAAAAAAGATGGTCCTATTACGGATGTAGGTAAAAAGTTTGCTGGTGCACGTAAAGACAACCCATCACCAGACTTCTCAGGCAACATGAATGGAATTAAGTCTGACAGCCTAGTGACTAAAAAGGAATATTGGCAAAAGCCTGATTTTAGAGCTGATGCCCAATCTGGCCATAAACCTGTAAAACATGCACTATTATTTTCTTTGGTCTATGCAAACTTAACCAACAAGCCTTTAGGGGGCGGTTGGTTTAGCATAGGTCAAAAGCAATGGGATGATGCCTACATTGCTACGCTACACTTCTTAAAAAACAAATATGAAAGCTCACACTACGAACGTTTAGAACAACTGACAGACGACTTTAATGCGTACATGACCGTTAAGTTTGGTGCTGGACGAAGTGAAAAAGATATTTTAGAACGCTACTCAGCTGGACGACATACCAATCGCAGAGTTAAACACCCACTATCATTTAGTTCAGACACACGTTTACGCTTAAAAAACTTAATCCCTTTAGGATGGCCAGACGATCGTGTACTTGATACGGATAATTATGGTGCCAAAAAATTATTAAACACTGAGACTGGTCAACATAAGTGGTATGCCGTTAAATCCATTTCAGCAAAGCGGTTTCAAACACTAGATGATTGGACGGAATACGACACATTCAATGCAGCACTAGAAAAAGTAAAAACATTTTTTCAGCCAATTTTAGATGAACGAGTCATAGAACCCAAAAAAGGACGCGCAAAACCACCCAAAAGACCGCGCTACGACAGAGTTGAAGTGCGCGAGGGTAAGGACCATCGAAAGGGTGAAAACATCGATAGCCAGTTGCTTATGGACTATTTCAAATTTTCTGGAGTCGAGTTCGGCAATTGGGTAAATCAAAAGGAACGTGCATGGTTTCTGAATTGCACGTATGACTCACTAATGGATCTTGTCGAACTTCTAGGTCTACCCGTTACGTTCGCATCTTTAGGCGGTAAGCTAGGAATAGCATTCGGTTCGCGTGGCACAGGCGTTGATAGCGCAGCAGCTCACTTTGAACCAGGTAATATGCTTATTCATTTGACCAAGACGCAAGGTGTTGGAGCACTAGCCCATGAGTTCGCGCACGGATTTGATTGTGTTTTGGCAAAACGAAACGGACTCAATAATAACTTTTTTAGCGAATACTTTCTTTACACCAGTAAAGGGCGTTACTCAGTACAGAATCATCAAGAGTCAGCATACAAACATCTTAAAGATGGCCAGACTGCAGATAAGTTTATCAAGCTGGTTAATTATCTTACTTTTAAGTCAACCAAATACCTTGATTACGAAGAAAGACAAGGCGGTACGGGCTTTATGAATAACGCCATGCACCTAGATCAATCACGGTCAATGTATTGGTCACAGCCAACAGAAATCTTTGCCAGACTGTTTGAATGTTGGGTGACGGATAAGCTGGCTGAAAATGATCAACAAAATGGGTTTTTGGTGCACGGCACAGAAGAGTCGGCAAATAGTTGGAATATGAAGTTAAGCGCATATCCAACAGGCAGAGAACGGGCAATTTTAGTTGATTTGATGGATGATTGGCTAAAAGCATTAGTGAGGTCGTGGACGAAATGAATGCAATCACTAAGACCTCAAAAAAAGAACGGATCTTATTCAATAATCCCAAAGCAACACGACTTTACAGGGAAGCAATAACAGAGCTTATTGCGTTTAAACCTTGGGAAGTTAACGCCACTGAGAATATGCTTACGATCTGCAACACCTACCGCTATGTCGTGAATAAACGTTGTTGTTTAGGGTACGAGTTTTGGTGTTACGACCGAAGCGAAAAAGAATGGGTACGTGTTAAGCCCTCAAGCGGTCGCCACAACTATGGGAAAAACTGGTGCAAAACAAATGACAAAAACAATGGTCTACAAGGCAGTAAAACGAGCAGATTTTGAGTATTCAAACGCAGCGCGTGGATACGTGTATCGGGGAGAGAAAATATCTGATGCTGAAGCGGAAAAACTAAAGCATAAATGGGCTAAAAAAGACCTGATGGACAATGCAAAAAAAGATGGATCGTTCACACCAGAATCATTAGAAATGTTCAAAACCTTGGTGAATCATGTATCACCACGGGAGTTGACCGCCAAACAGCAAGCTTTGACATACCATAGCCTTAAACGCTACACAGATTGCGTATTTAACCTTTATGAAGTCACCGCTAAACAAACACCTCCAGCAAAACTAAAACGACCGTACAGCATGCCTAGACTGGATGGTACGGATAACCCTTGGAACCAAGGCAAACGAGAAAACGATGTCTATATATACAAGGGGATTGAGTACAAAGGCATTGAAGCGGAAACAGCAATGCATAAAGTGGTGATTGCATCAGAATTAACGGCAATTGCCGGATTGGATAATCAGTTAGCGAATCTGGCCAACGAAACAGGTGTAGCGTTGTTTTCAGAATTTATTGAAGTTGCACACCAGAACAATGATTTAAAGGATTTAACATATGTAGTTTTTGATTATGTAAAACATCTAATTGTGACGATTGATCGCTATTTTGATTTAAAACTGAAATCTAACGTGTCGGTCAGTATTTCAGTGAACCGAGTAGCTGGCTATTCAAGGTATAGCATAGTTCAACGGAAATAGACGCACGAACGCAACCAGTGACATTACATGTGTCGTCAATGACAGCTTATGTGTCTCGAACGTGCACGTAATTTTGGATTGATTGGTTTGAATGCAGAAAATGTAAATTATGCAAAGTAACACCATGAATATAGCTGATGATTGTACGGTAGTACGTAGACCGTATCAAAGAATGACGACAGCTAACATGCTTAAGATTTGTTATAATAAACAAATTGTTAGTATCTAAACGACACATGAGCTGTCATTTTTTGGAAATTGCGACTACCCTATTCATTTTAATTCGAACTTTAACTTATGTTCACCTGAAGTCTAGTTAATAAAACTTTTAATAATTTTATTTATTATTTTCAATAACTTATATAAATAAAAAAATAATTATAAATTTTTGGTTCATGAACCTAATGAATTTATTGATACTTTTATAAAATAGAGTTAATTTGTCCGAGAGATATGGGTAGATATCTATTTTTGGTCTTTTTAGTGATTAGAGATATGACCATTGTCATCAAATTTTAAGGAATTCCTTAAGTTTTTTTCTTATAATTCAATAAAATAATTTTGAATACTCAAAAATTAAATGTAATATAAGTCACATTATGAACCGTTAAGTGAAATACGTTTTGCTTAAACGAATGATTGAGTTAGATCATCTAAATGATGATCGTGCTAGAAGACTCAGGTTTTACACCAAAATATTTGGCAGACTTTATTTTAAATACAATCCTAAACTGAATATAAAAAACCTTCGGAGGGCTTATTTGGCCAAACTAACCATCAACCTGAAAAAACTAAATTCTTACGCTAAGTATTTTTTCTAAAAGACACCGTACATATAGCATTACTTTATGTTAATAAAAATTTAGCATCATTTTTGACGCTTATTTGTTGTATGTGCAAAAGCAAGACATTTTAAATAAAGAATCTTTTAATATGAAAGTTACATATCCAGAGACAGGTATATACGAGCACGAACTCAAAGCAATTGATAAGATTAAAAAGGTCTTTGATCGTGGCGAAAAAACTAAAAACTGGCGAGCATATGCTGGTTTTGAATTTATGCATAAAAATGGAAAAAAAGCAGTAGCGAAAGGTAGTTCTGAGAAATTTGAATATGATCTCCTAATTATTACTCATGCAAACATTTTGGTCATTGAATTCAAGGACTGGAACGGTAAGGAAATTACAAAAGTTGCAGGAAAATGGTACGTAGGTAATAAAGAGCAAGATTCATGCCCTGTAGCTAAAAATGTAAAAAAAATGCAAATTATAGTTAATAAACTAAAGGATAAAGTTTCAGAAAAGAAAGCTAAGGGCATTACATTTCATTACCAAAGTGTTTCTCACTTTGTTGTCATGTGTGGTAAAGCAGATTATTCGCGCCTGCCTCCAGAAGATTTAGAGCACATTCTTTCGATAGATGAGTTTATACAATTAGCTCAACAGAAGAATTTTAATAATATGTTCCGCAAGCATCTGGAACGTGATGGTCGCATATATGATATTAAAAAAGAATATCACGCCATTATTGATGAAATTTTTGCGCCTGACCAAATTCAACCACGCTCTTTGATTATTAATAATCATGAACGAGGTGACTTGATCTTACCGCATCCTAAAAAGATTTATAGCGAGTATAAAGCGCATTCATTGACCATCGTTGGTGAAAAATCTTTAATGCGTTGTTGGGATTTTAATGAATTCAAGTTGAGTAACTCAAGAATGAGTCAGCCTCAACATCGATTCAACTTGATCTGCAATGAGCGCCGGGTTTTCCAAAAAATTAAAACAGAAAAGCCTGATCTTTATCAAAGTTGTTTGCACCCGATTACAAACCCAAGTCTTGATGACATGACATCAAAATATAATGAGTTGTATGAGTTGCCTGAGAACAGCTATCGAGTCAACGAATTCATCGGCGCTTATGCTGAGAAAATGTCTGAATCTGAGAAATTGGATTTATTCCAGATTTTGCTTGGTAAATTTAATCACCTACATCAAATGGGAATTACTCATGGTGATGTGGGTGATCATAGTGTGTGGATCTCTTATAAAAAGGAGATATTGCTATCCAATTTTTCGGCAGCAAATGATCAAACACAGCCCTCGAAAATTGACCCTGAACTGGCTAACGAACTCCCATTTTTGAATACAACAGCTCATCTTCCGAATCTTGCGCTGACAGCTGCACAAAAGGATGTGTATTGGTTAGGGCAGTTAATCCTTCATATTTGGAAGAATGCTCGACTGAGCCCACGTTCATTGAAAAAATTTAGTCTTGAGGAGCGAGATCAGAACCACTGGTTAGAGCGTATTTTAACACGAGCTTTGACAGGGAAATATGATAATGCATGTGCAGTATTCCAAGATTTCTTAGCTCAAAAACCTGCTGAACAAGTTAGTTATGAACTTGATGCAGATGTACTGAATCCATATTTAAATCAGACAAATACCTATATCAGTTACCCGATATTTGGCGCGCCTATTGATGCTAACCAAAATTTTACACTCTATGCATCAGGCAACATGTTAGTCAAAACATGGATGGGTAAAGTTGCATCTGCAATGACAACTTATCAAAAGAGTTGTTTTAAGCGATTCTTTGAAGAACTTAAAATGACGCAGGCTCTCAATTTGCCATACCTTCCTAAGATTATTGATTTTGGTTTATCAACTAGCACAGCATGTGTGTATCTAGTAACTGAAATGGTAAAGGGTGAAGCTTGGTCAACGGTTATTGAGGGCTTAACTGAGG
Organism: Acinetobacter sp. SwsAc6; assembly: GCF_013391565.1. Lineage (NCBI taxonomy): Bacteria > Pseudomonadati > Pseudomonadota > Gammaproteobacteria > Moraxellales > Moraxellaceae > Acinetobacter > Acinetobacter sp. SwsAc6. The sequence continues at coordinate 20,056 of NZ_JACAXE010000037.1, read as the reverse complement.
ATGAAAAAAATGAACTTTCACTTCAGTTATTGCATTCTCTGAAAAAATTTCATGAGCATGGCTTTCAACATGGAAACTTGGATGATGAAAAGATTCTAGTAGATAAAACAAACTTGAAAGTTAGTTTTAATGATTGCTTCCATCCTGAAGTACCACAACCTGATTCTTCTAATGCTTATTTCCCATCTGATATTGAAGATCCAACAGTCATTCAGTGTGACAACTTTACTGCATTGAAATTAATCGCAGATCTATACGATATAGACTTGGCTGTGGATGATGTGGCTTCAATGGATCCTACTTTATCCTGGCTAAATACAGCCTTGAGCATAGAAGGAATGGAAGATCCAAGTGTACGCTATATTGATAATTCTCGCTTTATAGAGGCATTTGAATGTAAGGGTGCTATTGTAAAAGAAGCTCCTCAGATTAGTATTTATACAAGTAAGGTTGAGACGCCCTTTACGATTTATCCCGAAAACGGCAAAGTTTATATCCAACTTGAGGCAGCAAGTGAGGGGGATTTTCGATTTACACTTAGCGGAATCAATGGCATGTTAAAAGGGTTTTATAAGCCCCATGAAAATCAATTAAGTTTCCTTGATTTTGTCAAAAAACAAGACCTGTGGTGGAAGGCTAGTAGGGATGCAGATCTGACTATTGATGTTAGCATTGAAGTCCACCCGATATCTGGGATGAGTAAGCGTGACAACATTGTAGAGTTAAATGACTTCTTAGCAAAAGATCAAAACTTTAAGGATGCTATTGAACAGTTTAAGCAAGCACAGCTCAAAAGGACTCAAGAGAAAGAGGAAACATTACGGGCTCTGCGTGAACAAAAAGCATTACAAGAAGAGATAGGCGATGTTATAGCTACTGATGAGCTTATGGCACAGCCAATGAGTCATCTGCCTACACATAGCCACTTAATTGATATTGAAACGAAAGAGTTGTGGAAAAAAGTCATGGCGACTGAGCGTCATGCACATCCTACAATCACTCTGTCTGAGCCGTTAAAGATAGTTTCGAGCAAACATTTTAAAGATTCAAAGAGTGCTATTGCATACTATGACTCTGCAGAAGATGTTTCAGCTAAATTTTCAAAGACCGATAAAGTCGATGTAATGTGCACTAAAGAAACTGGGGCGGGAGGTGATTACACTTTCTGCATAGGTACGGTGAATATTGCGCAATCAAAAGTCGGAGAATTGTGGATCGATTTTTGTAAAAAAACAAATGAAGTTCCTGAAGAAGCAACACTGTTTCTACAAAGCAAGGCAGATAAGTCATCTAATCGGAAACGTGCAGATGCTCTGACAAATATTCTGAGTAATAAGGCTGTCATTGAAAATCTCGTAGATTACTTTGAACCATCATTAGTGATTGAAGCAAAAGATTATGAGATTGAAGTGCCTGATGAAGATCTAGATCACTATAACAAATACAAAAATGGGGAATTGGTTAAAGCCCTCAATCCATTACAACGTAAAGCGTTCCGTAATGTGCTTAAGTATGGACCTGTATCACTATTAAAGGGACCACCAGGAACCGGCAAAACTGAATTTATCTCTATACTGGCTCACTATCTCTATGATAAACAAAATGTATCTAACATCTTAATTGTTAGTCAGTCGCACGAAGCTGTAAATACAAGTGTTGAGCGTATACGTCAGCTATGCACAGAGTATGACACACCATTAAGTATTGCTCGAATAAGCAATAAAGAGAGTGCTGTGTCTCCTGAATTAAAAGATGTCTATACAGGCTCAATTATTACGAGCCAGATAGAGCTGTTTAAGTCTAATATTAAAGAAAGAGTGCTTGAGCTTGCAAAAGATTTATCACTTGAAGCTGAATACTTGAGCGATCTTTATGAAATCAGAGTCACTATTTTAAATAGTCTTAAATCTGCGTATCAGTCAATCGACCAAGATGATCTTGATCAAAAGTTTAGCTTCTCATTAGAAGAGTATACCCAGGCTTTCAAATCAGCAATGCATAAGCTGAAGAGCATGTTTGACGGAAATCAAGACTTTTGGGATCAACTGGAAGACTGTATCAATGATAAAGAGATAACAGTATTAAACCAGTTAAATAAGATCGACATGATTACGTTCGCAGCACTTAATCAATACTACGGGGTATCTAATGAGGAAGGACTTAAAGCGAAAGCCTTGATCAATATTGCCCTAGATTATGAACCATTAATTGAAAGCCAAAATGCTAATTATGAAAGTTTCCTGGTCAAAACAAGGCAATTAGTCTGTGGCACATGCGTTGGTGTTGGCCAACAAAGTATTGGAATCGCCAATCACGTATTTGATTGGGTGATTATTGATGAAGCAGCACGTTCAATCGCTTCAGAATTGGCAATTGCAATGCAGTCAGGTGCACGTATTTTATTAGTTGGGGATCAAGACCAACTTCCTCCACTATATTCGAGCGATCATAAAAAGGCTTTAGCTAAGCAACTTAAGATATCAGATGATGATTTGGAAGATAAATTACAAAGCGACTTTGGCCGTATCTTTAATTCACATTATGGACTAAAGGCTAGTTCAGAACTCTTGTCACAGTACCGAATGAGTCCGAGCATCGGCGAATTAGTTTCAGACTGTTTTTATGAAGGAAAACTTGAAACTGAAGTTGTCGATTCTCGTGGTTTAAGTGATGAAGAGCTGAAAGAAATTAAGTTAAAGCGGATTGTGCCTGATAACTATGCATCCGACATCGCAATAGAATTGAATTCAACAGTTACTTGGGTGGATACTGGGAATGCTGAGCATTTCAAAATGGAGAAAGGTAGTAGTATTTATAACCCACATGAAATTAATGAAATTATCGATTTTCTTCAGCGGATTGACCAAGACAAACTCTTGTTAAATAAATTAGTGCCAGAGCCTGATTCCCTTAAAGAGCCTGCTATTGGTGTAATTTGTACCTATGCTGAGCAAAAAAACCGGTTAAGAAAAGCCTTCTCTTTGTGTGAAGTGTCAGATGCATTGAGATCAATTGTGCGTATTGATACGGTGGATAGTTATCAAGGTAAACAGAATAAGATCATCATTCTCTCAGTTACGCGAAATGATCCAACTAAGTTTCCTGCATTTTTGAAGTCACCAAATCGTGTGAACGTGGCTTTATCTCGCGCAATGGATCGTCTTGTAATCTTTGGTGCGTCAGAAATGTGGCAAGGAGTCAACAGTAACTTACCTTTAGGACGCGTATTAAATTACATCAAGTGCCGTGAGAATCAGACTTTAGAATATCGATATATTTCAAAACGCGCCATTGTCAAAATAGTACAAAACAATCCGCACATTAATAAAAATAGATCAAAAAAATATAGAAAGGCAGGGGTATAACTCATGGAAAATTCACTAAGAAGCTATCATGACGTAGATGTTACATTGCCATCACAACTATTCAATGTGGCATTTAGCTATACCACAACAGATACCTTAGATTTTATTGATTCTATGGTATTGCGCCTATTGGTAATTGCACCACTTTCTGCTGAAAAAATAGCGCGGTTCTTAGGGTTATCTAATCATGAAACAGATGTGCTATTAACTAAATTATTAAAACAAATGCAGATAAAACATCTTGAAGATGATCGATTTGCTCTGACTCAGCGACTTGAGAAAGCATTCTCGGATGTTTGTGCAATTCCTTATGTAAATAAGATTGAGGACAATATTCAAAAGATGAGTTTTGAGATGATTGGCTTGAATCCTGAGCCAGTTAATCCCAACGCATCTGACAATGGGGCAAATTCAATTAAATTAGATGCTTCTAACCAATACCTTTCAAATGGTGAGTCTTTGGTTAGTAAGGAGTTTCAGAAAAATTTTCGATTTTATTTCAGCCAAGGATTAGTTAAGTTGAATCCATCAGTGGATGAAAAGAAGCTGCAACTGTATAAAATGAGCCAAGTGGAAAAATTGCGAGACCATTCTCGTCGTTTTACATTACCATTGACGCTTGATGAGAATTATACACCTACAGAGATTAGTGATTTTAATCACATGGAAAATCTTAACAAAATCGAAGATTCTCTTTACGCTGCTCTTAGATCAGCTAAGAAGCCACAAAATATTGAGGATATTCTAAAGGTACTCCATGAATTAGATATGGAGGATACTTTTTCAGTTGAATCTATTTTTAGCGAGAATAAGCTTAATTTAGATCGCTTATTTAAGCTAGAACACAAATCCAATGAATACTTTATCGGGCCAATATATTCTAAGGAAAATTCAGACCTGTTTTTCAAAACAATCAAACAATATCAAGACCAGAATAATGATGATAAACAGCTGTATTGGTTAGCTCCATCAGATGAATTTTGGGGTAAGTCAGATAGATTTAGTGATTTTATTGATCGTTTATCGACAACCACAATTACCAAAAACTTTAAATGCTTCTTACCAGTGGCATACAGAAATGATAAACAATCAATCGCAAGTTATAAAAAACTAATCACAGCTGAGGCAGGAGCCAAGCACTTTCTAACGTTTAAGGAAAGTAGTGTAGTTTTTGACGGTAATTTTGAGCTTTTGGTTATGAAAGACTCTTTTTGTGTTTTGATTATTCACGTTAGTGATTCATCCACAAATATTTTAACAACAGTGCCTGTGGGTATTATTGTCAAAAATAAGGCTATTGCCCAATCGTTTTATAAGTTTTTTGAAGACTTAGAGAACGATGGAGAGAACTTCTTTGGTTTATTAAATTCTAAAAAATAGAATAATCATCTTAAAAAGCTAGCAGATTTGCTAGCTTTTTTAAACTCAAATTAGAGTGGCAACAATCCAGACCAGACATTTCTACTTTGAAGTGGCTTTGTTGCACAAAGATTTGAAATGCAAAGCGCCCCTAATTGAGCCAAATTTAAGGCGTAACTTGGGTAAGTGGTCGACCTAATTCCGTAAATCTGTTAAGGACTGCTACACGTGCATGGATCTCATTCACTTGGCTATCAAAACTCCTTGCACTGAGTTTATCTCCTAATAATTTGATGCAATGCATCTTAGTTTCAACCAAACTTCGCCGATGATAGCCTGTAAGCATCCGCTGAACGCCATCGCCAAGTTTTAACGGGGTTCAGGTTTCCAGCGGTGAGGTAGTAATTCTTCTATTTGGGGCACTTTATGTGTTGGCAACCTTTTCAGCACATCACTTAAATAGGCATACGGATCCAAGCCATTCAGCTTTGCTGACTGGATTAAAGTCATGATATTGGCAGCTCGTTGACCACTGCGCAGCGAACCTGCAAATAGCCAGTTCTTACGCCCCAAGGCCCAGGGACGCATTTGGTTCTCTATCCAATTATTGTCAATGGGTAGATTGCCATCATCCAGATAGCGGCTTAAAGCAGTCCAACGTTTTAGGCTGTAATTGATCGCCCGGGCGGTTGGAGAACTCGATGGCACCGTCAGCTGATGTTGGTTGAGCCATTCATATAGTTGTTGCATGACCGGTTGACTATGCTGTTGTCGGTATTCGCAGCGGTCTTCCGCTGTACCATCCGTCTTTTTTCTTAATTCTGCTTCTATCGCATATAATTTCTGAATCAGCACTAATGCCTGTTCAGCGACCTGACTTTTCTTGGTCACATGTAGTTCATGGAATTTACGACGTGCATGTGCCATGCAGCCCACCTCAATGACCTGACCTGATCTAAAGCGTGCTTTATAACCACTGTAATCATCACAGACCAAATGACCCTGCCAGCCTTTCAGGAAGTCTTCAGCATGCTGGCCAGAACGGCTATCTTGAAAGTCATAGATCACTGCCTGAACTGGATTGTACTGTGTGCTGGCATAGGCCCAGACATAACCTTTTTTGGGCTTTTTCTCATTTTCACCCATCTGCATGACCGTCACCGGTGTTTCATCTGCATGGATCACCTGCTGTTGCAGTACCACCTGTTTTAAGGCATTGGCCAGAGGTTCCAGTTCCACCCCACAGCGGCCAATCCAGTCAGATAACGTTGATCTAGACAGATCAACACCTGCGCGTAGAAAGATTTGACGTTGACGGTACAAAGGCAAATGATCGGCATACTTTGACACCAGCACATGGCTAAGCAATTCAGGTGAAGCAATGCCTTTATCAATCACATAGGCTGGCATCGCTTGCTGAGTCAGAGTGTCACACTGATCACAGACCCATTTACCACGCACATGCTGTTCCTTATAGAACTGTGCCGGTCTGAAATTCAGTTTTTCACTGACATCTTCACCGATACGACGCAAGGTACAGCCACAACTGCATTGTGTTGATTCAGGTTCATGCTCAATACGGAGGGTGTGTAGATGATCTGGCAACAGCCGACGTTTAGGTTTGTTGACTGGGGCTTTCTGTGCAGCTGCATTGGTTTTATCTGCATTCAGTCGTTCCAGTTCCAGATCAACCGCTGCAATATCTTCTTCAACCGCTTCATCCCAGAGATGGATTTGTTTTGCGGTTAGATGTTCGTTTTTACTGCCGAATTTATGCTGTTTAAATAGTGCAAGCTCATGCTCGTATTTTTGATTGAGAATAGAAAGATGTTGAACTTTAGAATCTAATTGCTGATTGGTGACTTCAAAATGTTGAACTCTGGCATCTAATTGCTGATTTGATTGTTCCAGTTGTTGTTTAGATTGTGCCAGAGACTGATGCTGCATCGCCAACTGTCTGGTAAATTCCAGCAGTTGTTCATGGGTCAGTTGGCTTAAATCAGGCAGCGTATTCATGACCGCAGTATGCCTGAGGTCATGATGCAGAGGAAATAGAACGTTTGGAGAATAGCAGAATGGATGAGCCTGGTTTAGAGCATTGTTACCACTTGCTGCAGTCCGATTCTTTGCCAGGGCAAACCCTGGATCAGTGCCTGTAACTGCTCCGGGCTGATCGCCATACTTTCACCCTGGTGAACTTTAGCCCAGTGGAATTTCCCCTGTTCCAGCCGCCGGGCACACAGCCAGATACCCAGTCCATCATGCACCAGCACTTTCATACGATGGCCACGCTTATTACAGAACAGGTAAGCGCAATGCGGTTTGATGTAGCCAAAGGCTCTCAGCACCTGAGCCATGGCTGTATCCATCCCTGCACGCATGTCCATCGGCTGGGTAGACAACCAGATCTCATCAATACGAATCATTGAGTCAAACCCTGGATCAGCAACAGTAATTCAGTTACTGACTCCACCGGCCAGTCGATCTCGATCATCTGATCCCTTGCGGAACTTGGTGCCTCATGTAATGGAATCCTGATATGAGCGACAGCTTTCTTCTCTGGCACAGGTGGTAGAGGTGCTTCTTGTTTGACTGGAGTCGGGTGAAGAATGACCGGAAGAAAGTCAGTCTGTGGAATGGATGGGGTTTTTAATGCAGGGGGCATTGATCTGGACTGACGAATCCATTTATGTAGCAGATTGGCATTGATCTGATGTTGCATTGCTACCTTGGCCACTGATGTATCTGGCTGCTGGCATTGCTGAATAAGTTGATGTTTAAATTCAGCTGTGAAGGTTCGACGGGGCTTTTTTAGCGTTGGTGCACTGTCTATAACTGTCTTTAAATCCATAAATAGGTGTCCACTTAAATTTAAGTGGACACTATCGCGGTATTAATGAGTTAGAAAAAGTGGGGTTCAGCGGACGCTTACGATAGCCTGACCATTTTTTCCATAGTGTCCTGCCTAAACGTTTAATTGTTCGAAGTAATTCATTTCGCTCTAGCGAGCTACTCTTTGTATCTTTCCATTTTTTCTAGGTGGAATCACCGCATGCGCTTGCCGATCTGCAATGACCTGACGGCATTGCTTGGTGTCATAAGCCCCATCGGTATAAACAGAGTCAATCCGCTCATCTTGTGGAATCTGATTAAGTAAATCACCAAGCACCTGTGAATCACTGACATTATTGGTTGTAAGCTGAACTGCTCGTATTTGTAGGGTTTTAGCATCTATACCAATATGAAGTTTACGCCATTGGCGACGATATTCAGGTCCATGTTTCTTGCGTTTCCATTCGCCCTCACCTAGAAACTTCATGCCTGTAGAGTCCATGAGTAGATGCAGCCCATCGCTACTTTTTTGGTAGCTGATTACAATATCAATATGCTTTTGTCTTCTACAAAGCGTGGTGTAATCTGGAGCTATCCAATTTAATCCGCAAAGTTTAATCAGACTTTGCACAAAGCCAGTGACCATACGTAAAGACAGACGGAATAAGGATTTAATCATTAAGCAGCATTGGATGGCTGCGTCGGAGTAGATTTGATTTCGCCCTTGTTTGCCTTTTGATGGAGCATATCATTGCGTAGCAGGATCAAACCAAATGGCAATATTTCCTCGACTCATGAGTGCTCGGTTATATGCGGGCCAATTGGTTGTGCGGTAGATTTTGTGTGTAGGCTTCTTCATTTGAAAATTATATCGCTGAAAAACCCTTTACAGATAGGTTTGTGCAACAAAGCCATTCAGAATTGAAATAGAAAAATTTAAAAATAAATAACTTGGAAATAGATTTTATGATAAAATTCAATCAGCTATATTAATTTCTACACTTATGTCTGCACTACAAAAAATTAATGAAGATATGATAGTGAATCTTCCTAAGGGTGATTTACACGTTCATTTAAATGGAGCTATTCCAACAAATTTAGTTAAGGAATTATTAGCAAAAAATACAAATGGAATTCCCTCAAATTTTGATATTAATAAAGATTTAAATATTCTCGAACCACAAAAAAATCTGCAAGATTATTTAAAACCATGGAAAGTCTTAAATTTAATACCTAGATCGCAGAGTGATTTAAATAAAATAGTATTACAAACATTTTTTAGTTTAAAACGGCTTTGTTGTATAAACATTCTTCAAGATACTGATTTTTAAGGATTTGTTTAAATTTTAATCCAAAAATAAATTAAACAAAATCATAGTCTTAGATATTTATGCAACAAAGCCCCATTAGAGCTAAACTCCATTTACTAATGTCATATTTAAATCTAATGGTATGAAAGTACTATCAAATATACTGTTTAAATTACAGCGATTTCATTCTTGCTTCCATTATTTCGAATTTGAAGTCTTGGAACCATTGAATTATTTAAGTAATCATAAATAACCATTTCAGGATGATGCAGATCAAATGCTTGTCCAAACCATATACAAGCAGCATTGGATGCACATGGTAAGACATGAATTTTGGTAATTCCTTTATCTGTTAGACTATGAAATAACGCATGAATATCTTGCATGAAACTTAGTCCTCGTTCAGGATTTCTTATTGCTCCATTCCCCATATATTCTGGTTTAGCAGTAATATTAATTACCGGATGTCCTAATTCAACAGCCTTATTTTTAGAGGTTTCTGGATCAGCAGTGAGATTCAATCTAATAGTAATTTCAGTACAATCTTCTATTTCACTGAAATTATTAATTTCATACGCTTTGGTTGTACATATAAGATCAGGCCACATCCAACAACTTCCATCCCTATACATAAGCATAGGTATAAATTTCCCTTTATTTCCTAATTTACTTCCTAATGCTATTAGGCATGGCATAGGGCCGAAGCCAAAAATAGCTACTCTCTTATCATCAAATTTAGTTTCCCTAAGTAATTGTTCTGTTTGAACTTCAAATTCTTCTAAAAAATACGTAAGCGTCCGCTGAACCCCATGCCTATTTTTTAATTTGAGTTGGATTTCCAGCGATGTGGCAGTAATTCTTCTATTTGGGTCGCTTTATGCGTCGGCAGCCTTTTCAGCACATCACTGAGATAGGCATACGGATCCAACCCATTCAGCTTTGCTGACTGGATTAAAGTCATGATATTTGCCGCTCGCTGTCCACTGCGCAGCGAACCTGCAAACAACCAGTTCTTACGGCCCAATGCCCAGGGACGCATTGAGTTCTCTGCCCAGTTATTGTCAATGGGTAGATTGCCATCATCCAGATAGCGGCTTAAGGCTGGCCAACGCTTCAGACTGTAATTGATGGCCTTGGCGGTTGGAGAACTCGATGGCACCGTCAGATAATGTTGGTTGAGCCATTCATAGAGTTGTTGCATCACCGGTTGGCTGTGCTGTTGTCGGTATTCGCGGCGGTGTTCTGCTGTACTATCGGTCTTTTTCCTGAGTTCTGCTTCTATCGCATACAGTTTCTGAATCATCAGTAATGCCTGTTCAGCGATCTGACTTTTCCCAGTCACATGTAGCTCATGGAATTTACGACGTGCATGCGCCATGCAGCCCACCTCAATGACATCGCCTGATTTAAAGCGTGCTTTATAACCACTGTAATCATCACAGACCAGATGGCCCTGCCAGCCATTCAGGAACTCTTCTGCATGCTGACCTGAACGGCTATCCTGAAAGTCATAGATCACCGCTTGAACTGGATTGTACTGTGTAGTGGCATAGGCCCAGACATAACCTTTCTTCGGTTTTTTCTCATCATCACCCATCCGCATGATGGTGACCGGCGTTTCATCGGCATGCATCACCCGCTGTTGCAGCACCACCTGTTTTAAGGCATTGGCCAGAGGTTCCAGTTCCACACCGCAGCGACCAATCCAGTCAGATAAAGTAGATCTGGACAGATCAATGCCCGCCCGCTGATAGATCAGGCGCTGACGGTACAGCGGCAAATGATCGGCATACTTCGATACCAGCACATGGCTGAGCAGTTCAGGTGAAGCAATGCCTTTATCAATCACATAGGCGGGCATCGCTTGCTGAGTCAGGGTGTCACACTGATCACAGACCCATTTGCCACGCACATGCTGTTCCTTATAGAACTGTGCCGGTCTGAAATGCAGTTTTTCACTGATATCTTCGCCGATACGACGTAACTGGCAGCCACAACTGCATTGGGTTGATGCAGGTTCATGCTCAATACGGATGGTGTGTAGATGATCCGGCAGCAGTCGACGTTTAGGTTTGTTGACTGTGGCTTTCTCTGTCGCTGCATCGGTTTTATCTGCAGTCAGCCGCTCCAGTTCCAAATCAACTGCTGCGATATCCTCTTCAACCGCTTCGTCCCACAGATGGATTTGTTTTGCGGTGAGATGTTCGTTTTTACTGCCAAATTTGTGCTGTTTAAATAGTGCGAGCTCATGCTCGTATTTTTGCGTGAGAATGGAAAGATGTTGAACTTTGGCATCCAATTGCTGGTTTGATTTTTCTAATTCTTGATTTGATTGTGCCAGAGACTGATGCTGCATTGCCAACTGCTGGGTAAATTCCAGCAGTTGTTCATGGGTCAGTTGGCTTAAATCAGGCATCATTTTCATGACCGCAGTATGCCTGAGGTCATGACGCAGAGGAAATAGAACGTTTGGAGAATAGCAGAATGGACCAGCCTAGTTTAGAGCATCGTCACCACCTGCTGTCGTCCAATGCGCTGCCAAGGTAAACCCTGGATCAGTGCCTGTAACTGTTCCGGACTGATCGCCATGCTTTCACCCTGGTGAACCTGCGCCCAGTGGAATTTTCCCTGTTCCAGCCGCCGGGCACACAGCCAGATGCCCAGTCCATCATGTACCAGCACTTTCATGCGATGGCCACGTTTATTACAGAACAGGTAAGCACAATGCGGTTTAATGTAGCCAAAGGCTCTCACCACCTGAGCCATGATAGTATCCATCCCTGCTCGCATATCCAGAGGTTGGGTAGAAAGCCAGATTTCATCAATGCGGATCATGTTGCAAGTGCCTTGAGTAATTCTGCTAAAGCAGATATTTCTGATACTTGCCATTTCAAGCCAATTTCTACTTTTGAGTGGGGTAAAGTAATTTGAACCGTTAACATGTCAGTAGGAGTAGGATCTAATGGTGCAGAGCAAGATAAGGCAATAAATGCAGGTTTATTCGGTAGTGGTGAGCGATCATTCCCTAGCTTACCATCAATTAAGCGAATCCATTTGGATACAAGATTTGTATTCAATCCATGTTGCAAAGCGACCGAAGCAATTGAAACGTCCGGTGCTTTACAAGCCTGAACGATCTGCTGTTTAAATTCAGCACTGTATGTTCTTCGTTTTTTCGCAAGAGATGCGATGGATGTCTGGTTATTTGTAGTCATGAATTTTAGTCCCCACTTGTTTTTAAGTGGGGACTAAATTAAGGCTTATAGGATGAATTCATAAGGTGTGTTCAGCGGACGCTTACAAAAATACTTTTTATAGAACTCATCAGCTGAAGCTCTTAAATGAGCTGGTAATGGTTCATGAATTAGTGTCTTATCTTTATGCAAAATAGATTTTAATGGGAGAAGGCAGCTTGCAATATCACGTCGTGAAGGAGACTGAGGAATATTGCGATTCACGGGCCAGAAAAATAAATACACTGGCATAGGAGTAAAGCTTAAAGAATCTAATAAATCTTCGCATTGTGCTGTGAAATTACTTCTCATTTGCGAGAGTCTTGAAGCTGTATATTCTGCGCCAGCAACTTTATCAATTAACCTATGATGTTTTTCACATAATAATAAAATATTCGTTGGATCATCTGATAGTTGATATGAGAAGAAGGGGATACCGCGAGTAGAATTTTCTGATGCTGCAACATTATGAGCTAAAACGCCATATGTACCTTCAAATCCAGTTATTTCATCTATGTTTAATTTTGCACCACATCCTTTAAACATACATCGGCCATGACTTGAGAGATAAATCTGGTTTTTATCTTTTTCAGATAAATCGTTACCCCTACCTGTAAGATGCTCAAAATCAAAAATTCTTTTTATGAAATATTCTAATTGGTTTACAGGGTTTGGTTTTTGTTTAGGAATCTTTCTAGGAACAAAATCTACATCTTTAACTTCGCTCTCTTGAGAGGAGGTTAAATTCCATGTTTCTTTTAACTTTTCAAAATCATGTAGAGTGTGGGCATCAATTATGTGACCTTGAAGAAAGCGTGCATAAATGGAAATTTTTTTGGCAAGCAATCTTCGGACAAAAGTTAAAGTATCATCATAATTGAGAATTATACGGAAAAAACTTTCAGGGCTTTTATTTTTCAATAAGACAAAAATTATATTTTTACGTTCTTCATCAACTAATACACCTAATGAATCTATACAAATATGCTTTAAAATTTCTTCTATATATTTATTTGCATTTGATAAATCATCTATTGCTGATAAAGAAGTCTGTAAACTTAGGGATGGGTCTAGTTGCATTTTCAATTTAACTCAATATAACCTAACAGTTTGATTTTAAAATTTTTTCTACCAATCCAGATTCCAGTTTTTACTCTTCCGATTATTAAATATAAAACTGGGTCATTAAGATTGGTAATGCCATTTAGAACAGTATCTATATCCCTTAAATCGGTTGGAGAGGGTGTTGGTACATCTTCAGGATGTGTATGCCATAGGCCTTGAAAATTATAGAATTTTTTAGATTCGTTCCAAGCTTGTATTAAAGCATATTGGTGGGACTTTGACCTAAAGAAAGACATACGTGTTTGACAGTCTCCTTCCATAGGAGAGGTAAAGCTTTCAATGATTTTAGCTTTAGTTTCTATGTCTGTTCTTCCAATTAGAATGCCACCCGATTCTGGAGAATCTGATTCTAATTGTATAAATTGCTTTAAACTCTTTAAAACATTTGCTTGAATAATAAAGACTTGGCCTGTAGGTGTGTCACATTTAATCCTCCCTTGAGTTATGTATTGCAACATGGGCATACTTCTTTATAAATTTCTTTTAAATTCAATATATTAATTCCATTTGAATTATTTACTGAATTATAAAAAGGGGTAGTAATTATTCCATTTTTATTTGCATTCTGATTGTCGCCAGAAATAGAAACAAATCCTAATTGTTGATTCAGGACATATTCAGAAATATAGCTTGCTAGCTTCATGCAATTTAAAGAAGAGAAGGGGGTAAATGCACCAGCACACCCTGTAATATTTTTAGCAATTAGCTGTCCAGATTGTACATATTTATACATAGGGGTAAGACTTTTATTTGATTTTTCATCAAAATATAAGCAGTTTAAACATCCTACATGTTTATTATTGAAAGAAATAAAATGTCCACCTAAATCATAAGGTTCTAACCAGCCTATTATTACTTGAATGTTTGCACTTATTTCATAAATAGTTTTTACGAGAGAAATCTCAGTAGGAGTATGGCCAATTGCTATGATGATAGTATCAATATCTTCAGTAATTTTTGATTTTATCCAGCTTTCACCATGGCTTACGAATGGAAAAATAGTTAATCCGGGCCTTTCTATTAAAAACTTATTAGCTAAAGAAGTAGATTTATAGGTATTAACATACTGCAAACCTAAAGAATGACGATAAATATTATCTGTTTTTAAAAGCTCTGGATCTATGAAAGAAAATTTATTTACGCCTGTTTGAGCTAATATCTCTGCAATCTTTGAGCCTAAAGCCCCACATCCGATAATCGCTATATGTCTTGTTTTTTTCTCTTGCCCCGTTCTATTTAATAAATAATCTATCCACGCTCTTTGTGTTAAAGAGACTTTAAAGCCTTTGAAGGATACTTTTTCTTTGAAAGAATACCAAATGGCATAATAAAAAATCACATAAGCAAATCCATGTTCATTTGGAATTCCCACTAGGGCATAATGATTGCCTTGTTTTAACAAAGATCGTTTGTTCTCATTAGAGAGGGTATTAACAATTTTTAGAAAATAGTCCTCATTAAAATAATCTCCTATATCTGGTATGGGGAAAACAGAAGCATCTTCTAATAATATCTTATGAATTTTTACTTTTGTGAGCTGGTTGTGGTTTATGTAAGAACTATCGCCATCATCAATATGCTCTAATATTTGATGATTCCCTTTTGATGATTTTCTTAACCAACCATATAAATTAAATGTAGAAGTAGGGTCGCAATGTAATATTACATCCTCATTTATATTTTGAGTGCTGCCTAAATATCCTTCTAGTTCGTTATACAAGCTTACTCGGTTGTTTAATTGAAAATTAATAAAAGATTGCTTGAGTATATCTATAGCCCTTTCAAAGAATTCAGTAATAAGTTCTTTATGTCTATAGCCTTCAAAGTTTTCACCTTGATGATCCGTAGTACAAATTTCCCCACTTTGACTCACATGATCTAAGGCAGACATTGGTCGTGTCAATATTCTAAAAATGGGAGGTATCGTCCAATTAGCTCTATTTTGAAAAATTAGACCAAGGCAAACCTGTTGTGTATTAATGAGAAAATCAAATTTTAGATTAACCCAATCCTTAGTAATAGAAGTGACATGGATATTTTGAGCTCCATGTTCACTTAATAGCTTTTCAATATTGTCTAACTTTGGGTTATCAAAAAACATTGAGTTTTCCTAAGCAGATTTTCCTTCTTGAGTGTAATAAGTTTGTACTACTGGTTCGGACACTTCTTGTATTTCAGGGATAGGGAATTGTCTTCCAAAAGTTTTATTTAAAATTTTGCAAGCTTCTACTGTATCAGTTTCCTCATTTACAGCTTCTAAAGATGATTTTAAATCTTCAAGTTTTGATTTTAAGTGCTCCATTTGTTTTCGGGTCAATTTTTCGAGTAAGTCTACACCTTGATGTGCAGGTAAATTAATTACGAGTCTGAAGTAATACTCGTTATTTTCTGGATCAATGCTAAAGGTAGTGAATTGATCTAATACATTATTTACTATAGAAAGTAATACCTTATTATCATTCTCATAATCTTCAGCTGTTATATGCTCATATACAGCTGTAGTGATAGCAATACTCTTAAAAAAATCTAGACCTTTCTCATTTCGCCATTGTTTCAAGTAGCGAGTACATCGTCTAAACTGATGACGTAAATCTGAATCATCTTCAAATTTTCCCAAAATTGTATCGGTAAGTTCAGTAGGATTTGAAATATCCCAAGTCTTAAGGTCTTCAGAGGAGAATTCCTTACCTCGAGCTAGATACATATTGCCTTTGTCGTCTTCAGCGTAGATGGGCAGATCTACATGATAATCGGGACTACCATTTTTGAGATAAGTGACAGTTACGCAAGGTCGTTTGATCGTTACAGTTCTATTTGAATGAGTTAAAGCATCTCTAACAATTTTTTTAATTTCTACTGAGCCATATTCCTCTTTGTCACAATCTAATAAAACTCCTACATCAATATCATAATCTCCATTCTTAGGCTTAATCCCTGTGCCCAAGGCATAACTACCTTGATTAAAGTATTCAACAAATTGAGGACCATTTGGATCCTTTTTGAGTTCATCTTTTAAGGTGCTAATCAAAAGGTCACGTTTTTCACGTAATGTACTTTCTTCGTCATAACGACCTAATCGAATATTTGTGTGGAACTTAGCATAGTGTTTTTGTGGATTCGCCATATTGTTGTATTCCTGTAGTGCTTTTGTTGTTATGGGGATCTCCTATATTAAATACAAGTTAAGACATTAAAAAAAATAGAATTTTTAAAGGGAAAATTTAATCAAAAAATATTTAAACAAACGATGAGATGTATCAATCTCCAATTTTTAGCATTCCTTCCCAACTAAAATAGTTTGGCACTGTTGCAAATAGGCTGACATGATAAGCTAAATATCTTATTTATTTCGAGATACAGCAGATGAATCCCTTCCATGGTCGGCACTTTCAAGGTGAAATCATTCTTTGGGCTGTTCGTTGGTATTGTAAATATGGCATCAGCTATCGTGAACTTCAAGAAATGCTCGCTGAACGAGGTGTGAATGTTGACCACACCACAATTTATCGTTGGGTTCAGCGTTATGCTCCAGAAATGGAAAAACGCTTACGCTGGTATTGGCGTAATCCTACAGATTTACATTCATGGCATATGGATGAGACTTATATCAAAGTGAAGGGGCGATGGACTTACCTGTATCGTGCAGTTGATCAACGTGGTCATACGATTGACTTTTACCTTTCCGCTAGACGGAACAGTAAATCAGCCTATTGTTTTTTAGGAAAGATCTTCAATACGGTGAAAAAATGGCAAATTCCACGGGTCATCAATACAGATAAAGCAGCGACCTATGGCCATGCTTTATCACGGTTAAAGCGAGAAGGAAAATGTCCAGTAGATATTGAGCACAGGCAGATTAAGTATAAAAATAATGTCATTGAATGTGATCATGGTAAGTTAAAGCGGATCATCAGGGCCACATTAGGATTCAAATCTATGAAGACGGCTTATGCCACAATTAAAGGTATTGAAGTCATGCGTGCACTACGTAAAGGACAAGCATCGTCATTTTATTATGGTCAGCCTCAAGGTGAAGTGTGTCTAATCAACAGGGTTTTCGGTCTCTAAGCACTTTTAAAAAGGAACTTCATCGACTCAAATCTCTATTTGCAACAGTGCCCGGTATACCGATATTTACAAGTTAGTGAATAGCTTATTGGGATTAGCAACTAAATTTAGTTTAACTTATAAAAATCATGAAACACTGTTCGAATTTTAAGCGTGGAACGTGAAAAATCACAAAAAAAGCCCACCTTGGGGAAGGTGGGCTATCAACTAGAAACTACAGCATTGATTTCTAAGTGGAATTATAACGCATTTCGTATAAGGTGTATTATGTTAATTTTAGGAAAACTTAAATTAAGATTTCAATTTTAGGGTCATCAATATTTTCTAATATGCCCTTATAAATCTCGTAATTTACTATGTCATAGCAGACAAAAAAGACTTCTTTCACTTCATTATAAAAAGGTAATTCTGACAAGATAGTACCTATAGCAATTTCTGCTGCTAGCTGCTTAGGAAAGTTATAGACCCCAGTTCCCATATTCGGAACAGAAACTGTTTGAGCTTTAATTTCCTCTGCTTTTCTTAAAGCACTACTATAAGTATTACACAATAATTGTGGTTCATTTTTTTCACCATTTAGCCATCTAGGAGCAACCGCATGAATAACAAATTTAGCAGGTAGGTCACCTGCAACGGTTACTTCTGCACAGCCAGTCTGACAACCACCTTTTGTTTTATTTAGATGGATACAAGCCTCTTTCATCAGAGATCCTGCTTTTTTATGAATGATATAATCTAGGCCACCCCCACCTAATAAAGATTTATTTGCAGAACTAATAAGAGCATCTACTGGAAATTCTGTGATATCTCCATGAATTAAATTCACTTTCTTTTTCATAAGAATTAGAGGTTATGATACAAGATACATAATCATATATTTAAATAGAGGGGTTTATGGAAAAGGGTGCAATAATTTCAGATTGTAGTAAATATCGTTATTCACTTTGGCGTATTTGGGATAAAGAGAAACCTATATTTACATTTATTGGCCTAAATCCTTCAACAGCAGATCATATTCAAGATGATCCAACTATCAATCGCTGTATTAACTTTGCTAAAAGTTGGGGGGGGGGTGGCATCTACATGGCTAATCTTTTTGCATATAGAGCCACTGATCCACAAGAAATGATGTCTCAGGAAGATCCAATTGGCCCTGAAAATGATGCTTACTTGCAGCAATTAGCTACAGAATCTCATCAACTTATTGCTTGTTGGGGAAATGCTGGAATATTTAAAGACAGATCAACTTTTGTAAAACAACTTCTAAAAAATAAGCTCCATTATCTTAAATTAAATAAAAGTGGAGAACCTGGGCATCCTCTGTACATACATTCTTCAACAGAATTAAAGCCTTTTTTAGAACCCATTTAACATAATAGAGCTTATACGAAACGTACTCATAAATAGTTTTATATTTCAAAAAGTTATGCTATAAAAAATTGGGACGCAAAACCTAAAAAGCCGACTTGGAAACAAGTCGGCTTTTTTATGAACGGATTTGATACTTCTTGCCAATGTTTTTGATGATTTTTTAATCAAAATGAAACTTTAGTGTGCATTATCAATCCATAGAGAGCTTAAATCATCCCCAATTTCTGCGGACAACTCTTGGGATAAAAATAGGCCAACTTTGTAAGCTAAAACTTACATAGATTTAAGGATTTTGCGGATTGGTAATTCAAGGCATTAATCCTATGATGGCTATACAGGGAACAGGATGTTTCCAAAAAAACAAGAATAAGAAAGTAGCGCAAGGAATGGGCAGCACGAGATCAGCAAGACGAGCAACCCAATCTAAAAAAGCCCGACAGGATGTCGGGCTTTTTTATGTCTTGAATCTGGATTTCGTAGATGAGATTTTATGTTAAATGCATGACCAAAAAGCCCAATTTATGGGCCTTTCGTATAAGGTGTATTATGTTAATTTTAGAGAAATTTAAAGCCCAACATAATTAATTAGGATTTAAGTATGTATTCAATTTCATGGACATTAAAGGCTTCTCTTTGATAAAATCAATTTACTAAAACTAATTTGTTATTATTTATGAAACCAGTCCTGTTAATAATTGATGTTCAATCAACTTTTAATCCTCCTAACTGGTTAATACAAAAATTAGAAAAATTGCTGCCTTCGGTTCATTCAATCGCGACTATAGAACTACATGATGAATCAATAGTTCCCTTCAAAAGCCAGCTAAATTGGGCTCCATCGGAATTTGATGAATGTCCACTAAAAGTAGAGAAAGTATTTATTAAGTATGGATATTCTCCAACAGATGACTTGATTCAGTATTTGAAAGGTTTAGATACTCAACAAGTTTATGTATGTGGTATCCAAACGGATACGTGTGTTCTTGCTGCTGGTTTTAGATTATTTGATGCTGGTCTTTTCCCCTGCTTAGTTACAGATTTAACTGTAGGTTCTTCTTTAGATCGAAGTGGAAATTTAGGAATTCAACTTTGGAAACATCATTTTAGATCAATTACTACATCTGAAAATTTATCTTCTAATACGATGATTTAACATAATGGCTGTTATACGAAACGAGAGAGAGTGTTAGAACCCATTTAAAGTGTCTATATTCTCACCAATAAAAATGTCCGGTTTCTCCGAGGTAAAATATGACTTTTGAACAAAAATAAGCCATTGTTTATTCTTTTTATTTCCAACAAAATTCCAGAACTCATCTACTTCGAGAGATTCATAATGACTTTGCTGAGGCTGAATTTCATAGGTTGATTCAGTTAAAGTACGTAAAACTTT
>NZ_JACAXE010000036.1:0-33499 GCF_013391565.1 Acinetobacter sp. SwsAc6 | reverse complement strand
AAGATGGAGAAAATATTCTGTTTTGCGCAGCAGTCGATGCGGTCCCTGGTGGTTCGGCTGCGGGTATTTATTTGTATGTACGGTATGACAGTGAAGGCATTAAAGCGAAAGAGGCTGATATAAATCCTGCACACATTGTCCGTGAATGCTTAACAAATCCAGTGTGGGGCATTGGTGTTGGTGAGTCTGATATTGATGACGTTTCATTCAGAAAATCAGCGGATACGCTTTATACAGAAAAAATGGGCATGTCGATTAAATGGGATGACTCGACTTCGATTGAAGAATTCATCGATATCATTAAGAAGCACATTAATGCTGAGCTGTATTTTGATAAGTCAGATGCAAAGTGGAAGCTGTATTTAATTCGTGCTGATTACAATGCTAATGACTTAGATCATCTGAATGAAAGTCATGTACAGAATTTAGAGTTTGAACGACGCACATTAGCCGAATGCATTAATTCAGTGACGCTAACTTATTGGGATCGTGAGCGCTCAAAAGACTCAACTGTCACAGTTCAGGATATTGCCCGGATTGCTCAGCAGGACGGTGTTGTTTCACAAAGCGTAGATTATAAGGGCTTTACAAACAACGGACTTGCAAGTCGTGTCGCATATCGTGAGTTACAAACACTGTCTGCAAATCTTGCTAGCGTATCTTTTGATGTCACAGAAAGTCAGGTTCAAGATTGGCATTTGGGCATGCCGTTTAAGTTATCAGATATCAGCTATGGTCTAAGCGGCGCAATTTTCCGTGTCAAAGAAATGCGCTTTGGCGATGGCATTAACAACACTATTTCAATAGATGCCGTTGAAGATTCATTTAGCAGTCCGATGCAATCGATTGTTGAATATGTGCCACCAATTAAAACGAACTATGAAGCAAAAGATGCAACAGCAATCGCATTTGAAGTGCCATATATCGAATTGGTTGAGCAATATGGTCAAGACGAAATCGACGTTAAGCTCGAAAAGAATCCTGATCTAAGTTATGTCGGTATGGCTGCAATCAGACCGAATAATTCACATATTAACGCTGCACTATTTAGTGACGCAGGCGCTGGCTATGACGAAGTTTCAACTCTTGATTTCTGTCCATGTGCTGAACTGAAAACTGCAATTTCTTATACAGATTCGGTTCTTCAACTTCAGAGCATTCGTGAGTTTAATCTCGTCAAAGCGAGCAACCGCCTGCAGATTGGATCTGAACTCATGAGTGTTGTCAGCTTTGATGCTGAAGCAAAAACACTGACAGTGAAACGTGGTGTATTCGATACAGTACCAACTCAGCATTTAGCGGGAGCGATGCTGTTTGTTTGGGACAATCATTCAGGGCTTGATGGTACAGAGTATTTAAGCTGTGAGGCTGTATCACTCAAAGCTTTAACGCAGACAAATGCTGATCAGTTAAGTATTGCAGAAGCAACGGCACATGAGATCACGTGTTCTGCACGTGCTATCCGCCCATATCCACCAGCGAATGTCAAAATCAACGGTGAATATTATCCGGCTGAAATTGAAACAGACTTGGTTTTAACCTGGGCAGATCGCAACCGTTTGCAGCAAACTGGCGGCGAACCATTGGGCTTTTTTGAAGGCGGTATTACAGCTGAGACAGGCACGTTATATCAGCTTGTTCTGATTGAACGTGATGAAAACAATATCGAAGTGCGTACACAAAATTTAAGCATTGGAGCAGTGAATACATACACATTTGCTATTACTGCAATGCATGTAAACACTCGAACGATTCAGATTGTCTTACGCTCGTTACGTGATAGTTACGAGAGTTATCAAGCTTTTGATTATACAGTTGAATTGTCACAATTCTTCAGCGCACCATACGACTTAACAGTTGAGTTTAAAAATGACTAATCGCTTAGAACTGAATTGGAAATTAGATGGTTTTGTTGATGAGCAGCGTTATTACTGCTCTGAGACACCGATTGATCCGCTCAATTTGCCGGTGCCGAAAGTTGTTTTGTCTGGTGATGTACGGACATATACAGATACGGCAATAGATACTGGTAAAACATATTATGTTGCAGTTGGATCTGTGAAAAACAGTGTTGAAAAGTTAAGTGCGGCAATGCATGTGAGTACAGGCGATGCTTATTTTAATGATGTTGATTTACTGATTGTTGCCGATACTGAAGCGAATTCATATATTGATCACTCAAATAATGCTCGCACGATCACAAAACGCGGGTCGATGTGGTTAGAAATGCATGATGGGAAAAAATGTATTCGATTTGATGGTTCAAGCTATGTCTCAGGTAACACAACAAACGGAAGCCTTATTTCTGCAATTAGTGCGCTAAGTACAGGCGATTACACAATTGAAATTATTGCAGCGTACCCTGCTGCACAGACTGGTGGTGCTCGATTGTGGGAAATTGGCACTGAAGATGCAAATAGGACAGCTATATTACCAGCCGGCACTGGCTACAACGGTGAATTGCTTTTAAATAACTCTGTAAAAGCGTCGTACAGTAATATTTATTTTGATGGAGTATTAAGAAATCACACATTGATGCGCAAGGATGGTGTGACAGCATACTATGTAGACGGCATCAAAATTGCTCAAACTACTGATGCTATCAATATATCAGCAGACACAATTACGATTGGCGCAGCATTGGTTTTTAATGGGCCGCTGCAGGGCTGGATGCACGCTTTACGCATCACAAATGCAGCTCGATACAGTGAAACTGGTTTTACGCCCGACTCAGAGTTTCAAAAGTTCTAAGCACCCGAAAGGTGCTTTTTTATTGCCAAAAATTAGGGGAATTTAATGGACGACTTTTCTAAACAAGTCGCTGAATCAGTAAGTCCTTTTTACACAGCCATTGCATCGTTTGTAATGGCTTTTTTAATGGCTTTATTTCGTACAGCTAAGAAACGAGGGCAAGCCGATTGGCTTGAGGCGTTTATGTGCGGATTTTTTGCAGTGGGCTTTTGGTCGTTGACAACATGGCTAGGCTTTCCTGAAATCATTTCAGTGGGTTTTGCATCAGTTGTTGGCTACAAAGGCACGCATTTCGTAAGTAAGAAAATTGATAAGGTGAGTGATGAAACTAATCGATAACTGGAAACAGGCTTGGAAACTCAAGTCAGTACAAGTAGGCGCAGTAAGCGCCTTTTTTTATGCCTTGATTTTATTCGCGGATCAGTTCGTGGGTATCTGGAATCTCATTCCACAAGATGTAAAAAACATGGTGCCTGAGCAATGGAAAGAGGTCGTAGGTTGTTTTGTCGGCGTTGCGATGGTGCTTGCACGTTTGAAAAAGCAACCTGAACTACACGATGTAAATCAATTTGTGACGATTACAGCAGGGCATAGTAATGCAGATCCGGGTGCTGTCAGCGGCAAATATAAAGAAGCTGAATTGGTGCGACAATTCCGAAATGCTGTAGCACATTATCTTGTAGCTGCAGGCCTGTCTTATAAAACTGATGGCGCAGGAACAATTAACCTCCCTCTTACAAATGCTATCGCATTGGCGAAAGGTGCATCGATTGCAATTGAATTTCACATGAATGCATCTGCAAACAGTCAAGCTAATGGAATTGAAACAATTGCACTACCCAAGGATAAGGTCTTGGCTCAAAAACTATCTAAGGCCGTGGCTGATGTTTTTGGATCTCGATTGCGTGGACAGAATGGTTGGATTGATCAATCTAAGTCAGCACGCGGAAAACTCGGTTTTGTTAATGCTGGGGGCTTAATTGTAGAGCTTGGTTTTATATCGAATGAAGCTGAGCTTACTGCATTTCATTCAAAATATTGGTCTGCAGCCAAAGCTGTAGCTCAGGTAATTATTGAACATGAAAAAGCCCTCAAGTGAGGGCTTTTTTAAATCACTCACTAACAATCTCCACACCTTCCCAAAATTCACCTTTCTTCTTAGCTAGAAAAATATCAGCATCCCGAACGCTCATAAAATATTTGGCTTTCTCATAATCGCTGGTCCAATGCCAACCCGATTGATCTGCAAAATTCACTTCTGACAATTCCAAATAATCCAAATCATCTTCTTGTTTTACATAGGAGAGATACTTTTTATTTTTCTTCATAACAATCATAGATTCACCTCACCAGCTATCAACCATATCAGCCCAATCTTGCATCATTTTTCTACGCTCTTCTAAATTTTGAGCGTGATTATACGTGCCACGAACCACATTTTTATCTACATGCGCAAGCTGCAATTCTATCCATTCTGAGCTATATCCGGCCTCATGAAGCAATGTTGATGCTGTAGCTCGAAAGTCGTGTGCTGTAAACTCAAAACCCATAGATCCAAGCGCTCGATTTATGGTGGTTTTGTTCATTATTTTTGATTTATTAAAGACCGAGCAAAACACATATTCATCATTTGATTGTAGTTTTTGACTCTCTAGGATTTTAAAAATTTGATCACTAATTGGCACCAGATGAGTTCTGTTCATTTTGATATTTCGCTCACCTTGATCCAGCTGCTCTTTTGTTGCTGGTGGTATAGTGATTAATCTATTTTCAAGATCAACCCACTCCCAACGCAAGCGACAAACTTCAATTGATCGCATCATTGAATACGTTAAAAGAAGGATGGAGTTTTTCACCATTTCAGTAGAGCGACTGCTTTTTAGCGCATCATTAAAACGTGATTTTTCATCACTCGTTAAAGGTCTTGCGGTTTGCTTTGGAGGACGCTCAACAGTTTGGCCAAGGGATACTGCTGGATTGCTTTCGCAGCGCAGATTGGCGATAGCGTAGTTAAAGATTGAATTCACAAGTTGGCGATTTCGAATAGCCGTGCTTTCACCAGTACCATGATTCATCTGCTTGGATACACGCTTAATTGTATCTTTCTGCATTCTGAGCACATCGTGTGGAGTAATTGTTTTTAAATCTTTACTGCCAAATGCAGGAAATAAATCACGCGCAAAAGCTTTCTCTACGGTAAGCCTAAATGATTCAGATCTTTTATTTTTCTTTACTTCATACCATTCAAGGGCAATATCCTTAAATGTAGATTCTGACTTAAGTTTGGCTTGCTCCTTTTCCTCGAGTCGATATTTAGCTGGATCAATATTCTGATCTAACAGTGTTTTTTGATCTATGGTTTTTTGACGGGCAGTAGCCAGACTTACAACTGGGTATTCACCGAGACTTAACATTGATGCTTTCCCGAGAAAACGATAACGAAAACGCCAGTGCTTTGATCCATTCGGACGCACTTCAATACATAGTCCAGAATGATCTGCCATCCTGTACATTTTATCTCTTGGTTTTAATTGTTTGATCTTGGTATCATTTAGCATAGGTTGTGAGTAACGAAGTGCCGAAAGCTTGTTACTCACAATCTTACTCACATATTCATTTAATGCAATTAGACAATAATTTACGGCAGTTAATGTAAGAATGGGTGTTTAGTAAGGCTAAGTATTTTATTTTTATAACAATTTATAATATTTAACAAATCTGATTCTTTTCGATCATGAGAAGCATTTTAGATGTAACCTTTTGAAATTTATCTAAGTTATTTCTTTACATGCCTGAGTAATCATCGTAATGACTGACTCAGTATATAAGCCCACTGAATAATAAACATTACAAACAGAGGCTATTGGCTAATATAGCATTTATTGCACGCTTTTTTTGGTTTTTATCAAGGTTTTGAATACGCTATTTTTACAGGTTGAAATTGGTTTTAAATGAAGAATAGATATTTGATTTATATATTCATTGTAGATTCATAAAAAAGAGAGGGATCATTTAGTTGATATTTAGAGTGATTAAATTCGCCTCATAAAATCTGATATTTGATTCAAAGAATCAATCATTAAAATAAAATAAGTTTAAATCAATGAAATAATTAAAAAACTTTTAAAAAATAATGATTTAGAAATTAGATGTTTAAAAATGTAGTAATAATGTCTATCAAATTGATTTCATAGGTAAATTTTATCATTTTTTGTGTATTTTTTTTAGCCATAGTGCTGTGCTATTTTAAGGGCGTAAGAATAATTTAAAGATGAACACAATGATAATAGATGAATTATCAAATAAAAAAATACTATTACTTCAGGGGCCTATAGGTTACTTTTTTCGTAATTTAGCTAGGGATTTAAAAGACGTTAATGCAAGTGTTTATAAAGTAAATTTTAACGGTGGGGATGAATTTTTCTTTAAAAATGGATGGAATTTTAATGGGGAAATGTATGAATTTTCATCATATATTCAGCAGTTAGTAAAGCAGTATGACATCGACAGCATTATGTTGTTTGGGGATTGTCGGCCTATACATCGTTTGGCACGTGCAGCGTTGTCAGAATTTGAGTTGGAATGGTATGTATTTGAAGAGGGCTATTTGAGGCCGAATCACATCACCTGTGAAAAAGGTGGGGTGAATGGTTTTTCAAGTGTACCTAAGCGATTTCAACAATATCTCCAGCATCATCAAGAAGATCACATTATTGCAGATGATGTTGTGGAATTAGGGCGTACATTTTGGTATGCCGCATTTTGGGCAGCCATTTATTACATTATGGCGAGTTTAAAGTCCAAGCAATATCCGTTTTACCAGCACCATCGGCCACTGACAATTGCCGAATTTTGGCCTTGGTTAAAAGGTGGGATTCGTAAATATCAATTTAAATTAAAAGAAAGGCGTATTGAGAAATATTTATTAAATTTCAAAAAGAAAGATTATTTTTTAGTGCCTTTGCAAACCCATAACGATGCACAAATTGAATTTCATTCTAATTACAGTGGAATTGAAGAATTTATTGAAGAAGTGATGTATTCATTTGCCCATCATGCACCTCAAGATACGCTTTTAGTGCTAAAGCAGCATCCATTTGATCGTGGATACCGTGAATATACGCAACTTATACAGCAACTGGCATTGCAGTTAAACATCAGTTCTCGGGTTTTATATATTCATGATCAGTATTTGCCTGATTTACTTGAAAATGCACGTGGCGTGGTCGTGATTAACAGTACTGTAGGAATGTCTGCAGTAGAATCTTTGGTTCCTGTGAAAGTCTGTGGGCGTGCGGTATACGACATCGAGCCCATGACCATGCAATGCCATATAGATAGGTTTTGGCAACAAGCTTTGGCATGGAATGTGGATGAAAAAGTTGTACAGAAATATCTGTATTTTTTACAACACACCACGCAGTTTAACGGTAGTTTTTACAAAAAAATGAGTGGATGTCAAAACCAAACAGGCGTGGTTTGGTCAAAAGTTAAAGTAGAAATATACAAGAAAAATCGTTCAACAAATCCATTGTTGAATGTGAAATAATTGAATTAATAGGAAAATAAAAATGTTATTAAAACCCGTCATACTCTCAGGAGGTTCAGGCAGCCGTTTATGGCCTTTATCTAGAGAAAAAAACCCTAAACAATTACTGAAGTTATTTAACGAAAAGACCTTATTACAAAATACCGTGGGCCGTATTTCGGGTTTGGAACAATATTTTGCGCAAATCTCCACACCACTCATTGTAGGGAATGTGGACTATCGTTTTATTGTAGAAAATCAATTAAAAAGTATGCAATCTATTGCACATTGTATTTTAGAGCCTGTTTCGAGGAATACAGCGCCAGCGCTTACCGTCGCGGCGTTTAAGTCAATTGAAAATGGCCTAGATCCTGTGCTGTTAGTGATGCCAGCAGATCACGCAATTTCCAATATTGAGGCATTTGAAAAGGCTGTGCATATTGCAGCAAAAAAAGCTGATGAAGGTGCAGTTGTTTGTTTTGGTATAACACCACATGCAGCAGATATTGGTTTTGGTTATATTAAAACACAAAAAAATGATCAAACTGGTATTCACCAACTTGAGAGGTTTGTAGAAAAACCATCTTTAGAAATTGCCAAACAATATGTGGCTTCTGGCGAATATTATTGGAACAGTGGTTTATTTGTATTAAAAGCAAGTGTATGGCTTTCACTTATCAAACAAGCCAATCTTGCAATTTACACCGCCTGCGAAGAAGCATTTCAACTCTCTACAAAAGTAGATGCATTTACGATTTTAGATAAACCAAGTTTTGAAAAATCAGAAGATGATTCGATTGACTATGCCGTGATGGAAAAATTAGGGCAAGGGGCTTTTTCACATGTACCAAGTTATGTTGTGCCATTTGATGTAGATTGGTCGGATGTGGGGGGGTGGGCTGCGGTATGGGAAATTAGCCAGCAGAATGAACAAGGAAATGTGCTCAAAGGTGTCGACCCAACGCTTGTGCATGCGTCCAAAAATAATTTGGTCTACTCTTCGAATAAGCGTGTGGTTTCTCTTTTAGGTGCAGAAAATTTAATTGTGGTAGACACAGATGATGCGCTATTTATTGCTGACCGTGAGAACCTAAATGAAATGCGCGCACTGGTGAAAAAAATAAAAGATCACTATCCAGCGCTCATGGAAAATGGTCGCAAAGTTGATCGCCCATGGGGAACCTATGATTCAATTGATAAAGAACAAAACTTTCAAGTGAAACGAATCGTGGTTAATCCTGGTGAAAAACTCAGTCTACAAATGCATTATCACCGTGCGGAACATTGGATTGTGGTACGTGGAACTGGACGAGTCACTTGCGGTGAAAATGTATTTTTATTAACGGAAAATGAGTCGACTTATATTCCAATGGGAGAGGTTCATCGTCTTGAAAACCCAGGAAAGGTTCCATTAGAAATAATTGAAGTGCAATCAGGACATTATCTTGGTGAAGATGATATTGTGCGCATAGAAGATAATTATGGTCGTTGTGGTTAAGCACAGCTAAAACAATAGATTTGCGGCGAGAGGACCTTACCGCAAATGGTGATAAAAATTTAAATTTTTAAAATTAGAGTAATGCTAGCGCATGTTGAAACAGAAACGTTTATCGTGGTCATTTGTACTGATTGTGATTATTCCCTCAGTATTTTCAATTATATATTTTGGTCTTATCGCATCAGACCGCTACGTATCTTCTTCAAGTTATGTCATACGCAGTCCACAAAAAACCGCCTCCGCAGGAGGCTTATCCGCTTTTTTACAAAGCTCAGGCTTTGCCCGTTCTACGGACGATGCCTATGTAGTCAATGATTTTATGATGTCGCGTGATGCGGTTACCAAACTGCAGAAAGAGCTTGATCTTAAAAAAATCTATACCCATGCTCATATCGATTTTTTAAGCAAATTTGATGGTATGGGTTTAGATAATACGATGGAAAATCTTTATAAGTATTATCAAGATCGTGTGAAAGTCACGATGGAGTCCACGTCTTCGATTTCTACACTTGAAGTCCGCGCATATTCAGCAGAAGAGGCATATAAGATAAACAATAAGCTGCTCAATATGGCGGAAGATCTGGTTAATGGCTTAAATGCGCGTGGCCGTCAGGATTTAATCCGTACATCGGCTACAGAGGTGGTGGTTGCTCAAAAACGTGTAGAAGCTATTTCAGCAGAGCTGGTGAAATTTAGAAGCAAAAATCAAATTTTTGATTTGGAGAAACAAGCTACTATTGATTTGCAGCTGGTTTCTAAATTGCAGGATCAGCTGATTTTGGTGCAAACCCAAATTGCGCAAGTGCAGCTGGTGACACCAGAAAACCCGCAAATTTCAATTTTAAAAGAACGTGAAAAAAATCTGGAAAATCAGATTTCCAAAATCAAGGGTCAAATGCTCGGCAATGGCAACAGTTCATATAACAATAAATCGATTGAATATGAGCGCCTCATGGTGGCCAAAGAAGTGGCGGTGAAACAGCTTGCTGGTGCTATGGCGACATTGGAGCAAAATAAAAATGAAGCTGAGCGCAAACAGCTGTACTTGGAACGGATCGCACAGCCTAATATGGCGGATGCAGCCATTGAGCCAAAGCGCTTTAAAAATATTATTTCCACGATTTTGATCTCATTAATTTTATGGGGAATCTATAGTTTACTGGCAGCAGGTGTAAGAGAGCATCAAGGTTAAAATGAATAGTTCTTTTGTCAAAAGCTTAAAAATACAGATTCGGGTGATAGGCGCATTGCTACTTCGAGAGGTGCTGACCCGCTATGGACGTCATAATCTTGGCTTTTTATGGCTGTTTATTGAACCGTTACTATTTACGATCGGCATTGTGATTTTATGGTCTTATACAAAGTTGCATACTGGAAGCATTTCGATAATAGCTTTTTCCATTATTGGCTATTCTTACATTCTCATGTGGCGAAATATCAGCAATCGTTTAGCAGGATCTGTTGAGCCAAACTTATCGCTTATGTATCACCGTAATGTTCGTATTGTTGACGTGTATTGGTCTAGGTTGATATTGGAAATTGCGGGTATTACGATTTCATTTATTCTGCTGATGACAATATTTATCGTGCTGGGCTTTATAGATATGCCAGACAATATTTTTCTGATGCTTTGCGCGTGGCTTCTTTTGGCATTATTTACAGCGGGCCTAGGGTTTGTGGTGGGTGTGATGTCTGAAATATCGGAAGTTTTTGATCGGATTTGGCATACATTCACTTATCTGTTTTTACCCTTTTCAGGTGCATTTTATTTTGTAGATACCTTGCCGACGTATTTGCAGAAATACATCCTATATGTGCCCCCAGTTCATGCGATTGAAATGTTGCGTCATGGTTATTATGGACATCTTGTACAGACCCATGAAGAACCGCTGTATTTATTTGTTGTTTCTATAAGCATGATTCTTGTTGGATTGATGGGGATATCTTGGCTGAATAAAAAGGTGATTCCTGAATGATAAAACTGGAAAATGTATCGAAGCAATACCATATTCATTCTGGCTGGAGAACAGTGCTGGATGATATTAATTTTGAAATGAAAGGAAATGATAAAGTTGGTTTTCTTGGGCGTAATGGTGCAGGTAAATCGACTTTAATACGTTTGATCAGCGGTGTAGAACAACCTTCGAAAGGTACAGTTTCGCGTGGTGTTTCTGTCTCATGGCCGTTGGCTTTTGGCGGTGCTTTTCAAGGTTCGCTGACAGGTATGGATAACCTGAGATTTATTGCCCGCATTTATGATGTGGATATTCAGTATGTACGTGACTTTGTCCAAGATTTCGCTGAATTAGGAAGCTATTTATACGAGCCAGTTAAAAGCTATTCACAGGGTATGCGGGCACGTTTTGCATTCGCGCTGTCTATGGCAATTGAGTTTGACTGTTTTTTGATAGATGAAGTGATCTCAGTTGGCGATGCGCGTTTTCACCGCAAATGTGAAGAGGAGCTTTTTGAAAGAAGAAAAGATAGGGGTATTATTCTTGTTTCACATGAAGTTCATAATATTCGTGAACGTTGCAATTCAGTTTGCGTACTTCATCAAGGAAAAATGAAGCACTTTGATAATATTGATGAAGGGTATGATTTTTATAATTCCTTGATTTAGGGATACAATTTTTATAATTCGTTAATGTTAGCTGAAATTTAGGTTTCATTAGAGTTTGATATTAAAAAAGCCAGATCATAATCTGGCTTTTTTTAATTCTAGATTCTTTGCAGTCTGATTTCACTGATTTTCAGTTTATTGTCCTCATTTACATCTATGAAAAATTCAGCATTTTGAATGTCATTTTCTAGATTAAATATTTTTTTTGAGATGATTGAATTAGTGGATTTTTGAATTGGTAAGTCATTAAAGTTTACTGCAATTTGTTTTGAATTAAATTCATCATAATAGCCAATTGAAAAATTTATCATTTGATTTTGAGGTGAAGTGCCTAAAATCTCAATTGTGTATTTTCCTAAGTCTAAATTGACTAGACCGCCAGTCAAAAGATTGCCTTTTTTATTCTGAGTATAAATTCCGCTCTCATTTTTTAGACCAATTTCAGATTTGAAATAATTGTGAGCAGTGTTTAGAAGTATAAAAGGAAGATCACTAGTTTTCTTGATTTCGAAGCAACTTACATATAAGTCATTTTTTTCAGATGATTCTATATAGATTTCAGCTCTATCAATTGATTCATTTAAGCTCACTGGTATATTGCAGATAATTTCAGGAATATCATAAATTCCTTTGCTTAAAGAAAGGGTTAAGGATCTTTTCTCGAATAGTACTTTGATTTCACCATGTAAATGAGTAACAATTTTAAGATTAATTTCTTGTTCAATATAGGATTTACCATATATTTTAAGATCATAGCTACCACTTTCTAAAGGGAAATAGCCCCCCCAAACAAGTAAACCTTTTTCAAATTTAGATTTAATTCGATCACTTGAGTAAATACCGCTGGTACTATTAAATTTATTTGAACAAACTGGTAATAGCCAAAGTTTATCGTCACGATGCCATGTTTCGGAATTGTGGCCTTTTGTTATGGCATTCATCAGTTGTTTAGCCGATTCTCCCCAGTTTTGTGATGTAAAATTATTGCCTAATTGCTGTTTATGATATTTCAAAATAATATTTTTCAAATCTTCTGCATCATTAAAATATAAGCAGGAATTTTTAGTTACTTCTCGAAACACAGGGATGTTTCTAGCGATAACGGGTGTATTGTGCTGTAATGATTCAATCAGGGGTAGTCCAAAGCCTTCACCTAATGAAGCAGCAATGAGTGCAGTTGAATTTTTATATAAATATGCTAAATCGGCATCTGATATTTTTGAAGGCCAGAATAAAAGTTTATCTTTATATTGACTTGAATTAATTACTTCAATGACTAAATCATTGTTCCAGCCACGAGCACCAACGATGACTAAAGAACCTTGGTAACCGGAATCCCAGAGATCAGACATTGCTTCAATAACTTCTAAGTGTCCTTTACGGGGTTCGACGCTGCCGACCATTAAAAAAACAGGATTTGAAAAATTTATTTTTTGGAGTTCGATATTTAAATTTTTATCTAAATTTATGTGTTTTTCATTTTTAAAATTACCGCCAAGATGAAACCATCCTATTTTTAAATTCGTATTAATGTTTTCTACGGCATTAAGATAATATTTTGAATGTTCCATTACAGATTGTGAAACACATACTAAATGGTCGGCTTTAGCGATCGCCTTAAACCAGCCAAAATGTGCAACTGCTGAATTTGGGCTAAAAAAGCTATCACCAAAATCAAAAGGCAATAGATCATGAATAATAAAAACTGTTTTACATCCTTGTGATCTGAGTTTTTCGTATGCATCTTCTTTTGTATGTGCACTATGGTCAAGATCGATACTAATAAAAATATCACCAATTCTAATATCATTAATATCAATTGATGAGTATTTTTTATTAATTTTAATGGTTTTTGGCGGATTTTCTATGGCTTCAAGAACGTCGCTATGATGAGAAATTTTAATTGGTATAATTTCAAATTGATCGCTGTAGCTTTCGATTAAAGAATTGTAGATTTCATTTGTTACTCTTTGAATTCCTGTAATAAAATCTACAGTTATTAATTGTGAAATATCATATAGAATTCTAGGTTTTCTATTTTCTCGAAAATTTTTAATTATTTTTAAAGCTATTTGTTCTTTTTTCGTATTATTCAGGTCGTCATTAATAGTAATTTTTTTAATAGCGTTGACACTTGAATTTATTAAATAAGAAGTATCAGCAGTAACCCTCTCGTTAGTAATACCAAAAGATTCCATGAAATCTAAAATCAATTTTGCACTTTTTTCCCATGTAAAAGTTTTTGAATGACTTTCACAATATTCCGAAATTTCATTCCTTAACTGTGGATTTTCTATTAAATTTTCTAATAATTTCTTTATTTCTAAAGCATTGTAGGGGTCGAAAGTTAAATCTTTTCTTCCAATTACCTCAGGGAGGCTGGTTGTGTTCGATGTAATAACAGCTGCACCACATGCCATTGCCTCAAGAGCGGGAAGCCCAAAGCCTTCATGAAATGATGGGAAAACAAATAAGTAGCAGACGCTGTATAAATCAATAAGCTGTTTGTCTGTAATATATTTTAGAAAAATATAATCCTCATTGTTTAATCCGCATCTGTATGCATAGTTCTTAAACTTATTCAAATGTTCATCATTTAATATCCCAGCAATGATTAATTTACTATTCTGTTTTGCTGTTTTAGATAAAAGTGAGTAAGCTTTAATTAATTTTAAATGGTTTTTTCTTTCGTCACTTGCGCCAAAATAGAAAATAAGTTTTTTATCTTTTAGTTTACAATCCAGCATCTTTTCTATTTTTTCAAAAGATGGCATGCTATTTTTGAAATTGTTTTCAATACCCTCAGATGTTATTATAATTTTTTCTTTAGAAATGCCTAAATAAGTTTTGAGTTCATTTGAACATGAATTTGATACTGCAGCATATAAATCTGCTTCTTTAAACTCTGATATTTGCTCTAAATAATATTTTTTAAAATCAGGATTCGGATCGAGATATATTTTTGGCTGTATTAATGGGATTAAATCATGAGATGTCGCGATTACTTTATATCTTCGAGTCTTTGGAATTGATAAAACGGTATCATCATGATAGCCTTCGAAATAAGTTGTTAAGAAAACAAAGTCAGGATCAATTTTTTCAATAAATTTTTCGCGTAAGATGACTGAGATATTTTTATTAATTTTATTATTTGCATTGCTGCCTGAACAGGGCCCTATACCATACCATATATGAATGTTTGAAATTGGTACAAAGTCAGAATAATGGTTTATTAGTTGCCCTAAATTGTCATTAAATTGGCCATTGAATAATAAATGGCAGTCGTGCTGGGTTACAGCTTCTTTTAAAAATCCAGTAACCATTCCTGTAGTATAGCGACCTATTCCACGGTTACGACTTAGGTTTTGACACCCTTGCATGTCTATAACAATACGCATATTTAAAACTCAAAATTATAATTGTTTGATGATTTCATTGAATAACTTTTGTTCTTTATCATTCAATGTTGCAGTAGCGAGTGGTAATGATTTGATATTCTTATTTCTCACAAGTTTTAATTTTTCAAAACTTATACTGTGAGTTGATAAAAAATGTTCTCGCTTAGGTATATCGTTTGATTCGAGTTTAAATTGCAGCTCGGTTAAACGATTCATCAAGATCCGCTGATTTTTTGGCATAGAAGTTGAAAACAAGCGGACGACGGGCAAATAACCAGAAATGCTCAAAGCTTTGAAACGCTGAACATCGAGGCGAATGAGCGTGAGATCTTTTTGATTAAAATGTAATTTAGTTTCAGCTGATTTCAGCATCTGCTCAATGATTGTTAGACGGTCAATACCTTGTTCTAAACGACCCAAATAATATTTTAATCCTTCAGGGTCAGGCTCACGGTTGAGGAAGCATCTATACAATATTGTGATAAAGGGAGTACCCCAATATTGAAGCATTTTCGGTATATTTATCAGAGTTGTCATTGTTGTTTGGCTTTATATTTGGGCTAATTGAGTTTTTTTTATTCTATATTTGGCACTTTAGTTTGTATATAGAATATAGGCTTTTGCTCGACAGTAGTTGTGTAATTATTTCGATGAATAACAGTAATTTAATCAAAAAAATTAAAATAAGCCTTAGTGTTAAAAGTTGTGTAATTGTGTATATTAAATCACTTGTTATTAACAATAAGTGAATAATAAAGAAAATATTCAATAAATTTAAAAGGTGTCAATTGGATACATACATTCGGGTTCTAAAAAACTATGCTAAGAATAGGCCTCTAATCTTTTTACGCGATATAGTTGGGCTCGTTGTTGGTGAAAAATCATTTGAAAAAAATTATTTGCTTAGCGATATAGAGCTGAACAAATGGGGACTACATAAAAAACGGGTCGCGCTGGTTCATCGCTTGGCACATCTCAGACGGAAGAAACTTGAAAAACACATTAATGCCGAAGATGCAGCGTTTTTTTATACACATGGATATATTGTTAAAGAAAATTTTTTAACTGAGGCTGAGTTTAAAGCACTTCAATCAGAAATAGCGGCGCACAGTTTTGATACTCGTGAAATGCTTCAAGGCAATACGGTCACGCGACGGATGTCACTTGATGCACAGCAACTCCAGCAAACACAAAAAATAGCAGGATTTTTACAAAAAACAGAGTGGAATAACCTCATTAATTTTGTGGCCAGTTTTAAAGTACAACCAATGAATTATATCCAAGTGATATTTTCTAAAATTAATCAAGAACAGCCAGATCCACAGACCAATTTTCACAGTGATACTTTTTATTCGAGTGCTAAAGCATGGCTATTTTTAACGGATGTAGATGAAAGCACTGGCCCGTTTATGTATGTGCCTGGCTCGCACTGCGCAGATGAAAAAAGGTTAGCTTGGGAGCAACATAAAGCGACTCAAATATGTACACAACAACATACTGATGTTTTGTCACAACGAGGCTCATTTCGAATTAGTCCACAAGAATTGCAAGATTTTGGCTTTGCTACACCCATTAAATTTAATGTAAAAGCCAATACGCTTTTAATTGCTGATACTTTTGGTTTTCATGCGCGTGGTGAAAGTGAACAGTCTGCCATACGGGCCGAAATTTGGGCTTATGCAAGGCGTAATCCTATGATCCCTTTTACATTTGGGCATTATTTAGCTTTACCTTGGATAAAGGACAGAGCTGTCGGTTTGTACTGGCATGCACTTGATATTTTAGAAGCTCAAAAAATTAAGCGTAGTCCGTGGCGTAAAGTAGGCAAATTAAAGGTGTTGGATCCCGCTCAAATCACCACTGTAGAAAAGCAAAACAAAACTCACGATTAGGTACGCATAAATGCTAAAAATTACATTGCGAGCGTCTTAAAATTATTGCTAATATTTTTAGGCTGAACAAAAAAAGAATAGATTTTCATCAAACCCAGTCATCCAATGAAAATGTGTTCGAATAAGATGATAGGTAAAGGATAAGAAAAGTAATATGTTGAAAATAAAAGCGGTTTTTCTTGGATTAAGTGCATCGGTTATATTGTCTGCCTGCTCAAATTCAACAAGTTTTATCCCGTCTTCTGGACCATCTAGTTCCAAGTTAATGTCGAATGAGACGCTAAATAACAGTGTTCATGTGATTGATATTAACTCAGAGAACTACCTATTTTATTCGCAGGCTACACCAAGCTCGATGACTCAGGCTTTTGTACAACGTGCTAAACCTCAACTTCGATTAGGTGCTGGGGATATTGTTCAAATTTCAATTTGGGAAGCACCGCCTGCAGTTTTATTTGGTACAACATCAGCCGATAGTTTAGGTATTTCAGGTGGTGTGCTAAATATGCCTGAGCAAATGATTACAGATCAGGGTTATATCACAGTACCTTTTGTGGGAAATATCAAAGCATCAGGCCGGACTTTAGATCAAATTCAACAGACTATTCGCCAAGGCCTATCGAAAATTGCCAACAAGCCCCAGGTCATGGCACGCTTAAGCCAAAACAACACGAATACTGTAACCTTAATCGCAGATCGTAAATCGGTAAGTATTCCTTTAACTGCGAAGGGGGAGCGTTTAATTGATGTCATTCCAAGTGTGACGGACATTCGCCTATTGAAATCTACAAGTTTTGTCATCGAGCGCGCTCAGCAACATTTTAGTATTCGAGCGGATGATTTAACTCGTAATAGCGTGGAAAATATTTATCTGTATCCTGGCGATACAGTTCGTGTGATGCAAGATCAGTATGAAGTGACGGTATTGGGTGCAACCAATAGTAATACCATACTCAATTATGGAGACAATGGGCTCAGTATTTCCGATGTAATTGCTAAAACTTCAGGTTTGAATGATTTTAGAGCCAATCCTAAAGGTGTATTTGTATTTCGAAAGGCAGAATTTAGTCAATCGAAATTGCCTACAGGTGAAGCAGCACCCGAAGTACTACGCTTTGACTTAACCTCGGCGGAAGGTTTGTTACTTGCACAAAAATTCCAGCTAAAAAATAAAGATATGTTGTACGTGTCTAATGCAAGTGGTTCTGAGCTACAAAAGTTCTTAAGTATTATTGGTTCGATTTTATCGCCAGTCTCAACTACGACATCGATGACCAAATAATATGACGACTCAAAACCCCATTTTGATTGAAATTAGCCGCTTAATCTTTCGCTTAATTAAAGGCAAAACGATTACAGGGATTGATCGTGTGACCTTGGCATATATCAAACATTATGCAAAGCACGCGCAAGCAGTGTTGTCATACAAAGGCAGTGTTCATATTTTAACTCAGGTGCAATCTGAAAAGCTGTTTCAAATTCTGTGTCAAAATCAGCCGAAATTACTGCATTCGTCATTTTTTAATGTTTTGACTGAATATGTATTTAAAAATGAGTCAGATTATTCACAGTATGCAGGATGCGTCTATCTAAATTTGAATCATAAAGGTATTGAGTCGAAGTCCTATATTCGAAAAATTCAACAACTTCAGCTCAAAACTGTTTTTTTTGTACATGATCTTATCCCAGTAAATTATCCAGAATATTGTCGTGCACAAGAACAAGCAAAGCATGCACTACGTATACGCCACATGTTGCAAGTTGGGCATGCCATAATTGTTAACTCGGCGTTTACCAAAGCCGAGTTATTACAATTTGCTCAGACGCAAAAGCTAACAGCTCCACCAATTACAGTAGCTTTACTCAGCAGTGATTTACATCATCTGCTTGCACCACCTAAACTTTTGCCTGTATTACAGCATAAAAAGTATTTTGTGGTGCTGGCGACCATAGAAGCACGTAAAAATCATTTGTTGTTATTGCAGATTTGGCAACGCCTGATTCAGCAACTTGGCGAAGATGCACCATACTTAGTTTTGGTCGGGCAGCGAGGTTGGGAGGCCGATCAAGTCTTTAATTTATTGGATCGCTGTGAGCTTGTTAAGCGCCGTGTGATTGAATGTTCATCTTCTTGTGATGTTGAATTAAAAGCGACGCTGTTGAATGCACAAGCTTTGTTGTTTCCAAGTTTCGTAGAAGGCTTTGGCTTGCCTTTGGTTGAAGCACTCTCTTTAGGAGTGCCTGTTATTGCTAGTGATATTGAAGTCTTTCGGGAAATCGGACAGGGTGTACCTGAATTTATTGACACCTTAGATACAAAGCTTTGGTATGACATGATTTTGGAATACAACAAAAATGCCTCCTTATTAAGGCAAGATCAGCTGTTACGCATGAAGCACTATCAGCATTGGGAGTGGCAGGATCATTTTAATGCTATTCAGCATGTGATTGAGCCCGAAGAGCTAGTAGAAGCGGAATGTCATTGATGGAGCTTCATGCTCTGAAACATGTGAAAGAGGCATGGGTCTATGGATTTTCTTATCGAAAATTTTTAATCCTAAAGACTTTTTTGCCTCATTTACAACTCAAGCGCTTTAAGCTGGATCAGCCTATTTCTGCCGAAGCCGTGTTGATTGTATGGGGTATGCAACCAGTACCTTTAGCATTGCAACATGTAAAAACCTTAATCCGAGTAGAGGATGGCTTTATTCGCTCTATTGGATTAGGTGCTGCATTTAATTCGCCTATTTCTTGGGTTTTTGATGATTTGGGGATGTATTTCAATACACAAGTGGAATCACGTTTAGAGCGTCTGTTAAATCAACATGATTTTTCGGCTAAAGAATGTGCTGAAGCCAAGATGTTGCAACAGCATTTAATCAGTCAAAAGTTGAG
Source organism: Acinetobacter sp. SwsAc6 (assembly GCF_013391565.1). Lineage (NCBI taxonomy): Bacteria > Pseudomonadati > Pseudomonadota > Gammaproteobacteria > Moraxellales > Moraxellaceae > Acinetobacter > Acinetobacter sp. SwsAc6. Next base: position 13,914 of record NZ_JACAXE010000036.1, on the reverse strand, counting down.
TAAATATAATCTAAAAACGAAGCAGTTTACTGATTTTCCAACTATTTCGGCACAGCAAAAAATTTTAGTAGTTGGGCAGGTTGAAGGGGATGCATCCATACAATATGGATCACCGCATATCAAACGCAATTTAGACCTTCTTGCGCAAGTTCGCCAATTATGCCCAGGCGCCTACTTAGTATATCGGCCACATCCCGATGTATCTGCAGGTTGGCGTAAGGACAGTTTGGATCTGGCACAAGCACAGCACTATGCCAATGTAATTAGAACAGAAGGTGATATTACGGACTGGCTGGATTGGGCAGATGAAGTACATGTGATGACGTCTTTAACTGGATTTGAAGCCCTTTTAAGAGGGAAATCCGTGGTCTGTCACGGTTTGCCATTTTATTCAGGTTGGGGCCTTACTCATGATATATACGCTATAGCGCGTACTAAAAGACCATTGCGGTTAGAGGAATTAATCGCGGGTGCTTTAATTCTCTATCCACAATATCGCTCTTTATTAAATCAACGTCATCCACAGATCACTGCGACTCAAGCTATAGAAGAACTTGTGATTTTAAAAAATAAAAACAAAATTAATTGGCTGGGTTGGTTACAGCCTTTCATGAAATATTAATTTTGCCAATGAATCACAGCTTATGTTGTTATCTGCAAGCCATGTTTTTGTAAAAATTGCATTATTTTTTCGACACTTACATCCCATGAGGTGAGTGGAATAATGTGTGTAGAGCTTGAGTTTAGATCTTTACTCCAGATATACAAAGTTTCTGCCAAAGCATCGGGTTTATCCTGCTGAAAATAGTTTGCTTGGTTGCTACTGACTTCACGAAAAACAGGCAGATCACGAACTAAAAGCGGTTTTTGATAATAGATCGCTTCCATTAGGGGTAAACCGAAACCCTCTCCATAAGAGCAATTTACTGCGCCAACCGTATGTTGATAGAGTAGATTTAACTCAGCATCATTCATATCGTCCCACCAAAATATACGTGTTCCAAAATACGGGGATGCTTTCAAATATTGCAGGGTATGTTCAGATTTCCAACCATAACGCCCAACCAAATATAAATGATGTGGATAGTCTGGATAGCGTTTGAGTAATGCTTCAAAAGCTTGGATTAAACACAAATGGCCTTTACGAGGTTCGATCGTCGATACTTTGAGAATATAGCTTGAGGCTAAGAATTTTTGTTCAAATTCAGGGCGAATTTGCGCCGTATATGTGCTTGGGCTAATTTCACCACCCAGTTTAATGGCTGAGCAAGGCAGATCATCAATCTGATGTTCATGCAGGTATTGAAGCACTTGTTTTTTTACGGTTTCGGACACACAAATAATCTCATCGGCACATACCGCAATGACATTCAGCCAAGCTTGGAGTTTTTGTCTATTTTTGGCGGTGAACCACTCTGGATGCTGTAATGCCAAGATGTCGTTTAAGATAAAAACCTGTTTTGACCCTTTGATTTTCCAGGTCATTAAACGTACTTGATGTTTAATAATTTGATCTGCCGACCAATCTAAACCAAAAAATAAATCACCACTTTTGAGGTTTACATATTGGCGTTTTTTAATATTTTTTTGTGGGTATTGGGAGAGGGCATACTTTTTTTTGCGAGTTGCATAAATCGGATAGAAATTGAGGTTTGGTGCATGCTTTGGCAGACGAGACCATACCGATTTTACAAGGCGTTGAATGCCAGTACCTGCGTCATTCATAGAAATGACAGAGAGATCGGTATAAATGTTTTTGATTGGTTGAGATTGGGTCTTGGGAGTCTGTTGTTTTAAGAGTTGTCGTGCGTAGCTAATATTTCCTAGACGAATATTTATTTTTAAAAAGTGTAGTTTTAGCTTATGCAGCATGTTGCTCGCCCTTAGATTGATCATGCATATTATTTTGTATGGAAAATATACGGCAAAATCTGTTCAAAAACATGAAGAAAAATGATTAATTTTGCAGAAAATTCTTGAATAGATCGAAGCACATGGTTCGAGATAAGAAAAAATCTGAGGCCTATCGACTATTTGCTGATTGAAGTGTTCGTTTGACTTTCTTGGTTTAATAGGATTTACAATTAAAACTTGTGTGATACGTTAAAAATTAATTTTTATTTTTCTATTAAAGTAAGTTATGAATTAAATTGGTGCATATTATTTCGCATAGAAAAATTTAAAATTAAGCTAGAGTGATTGATTTTTAAGTGTTTTAGGCATTTGTTTACAAGTGGCAGCAGTAAAATAAATCATTACAAAATAAATATGCACTAAATTTGTGCGTTAACTCAATTTTTATTCAGAATTAAATATCTCTAGAATGAATATGGTGCATTTCACTTGGCAAACAGTATAATAAGGTGAAAGCAAAGGTGCATAATCTTTAATTCTGATAAGGAATTCAATATTTTAACTTTGCTTTTATAAAGTTGGTACGGTATTTGCTTTATAACAACCAACTACTAACACGCACATCAGCAGTGCAACAAAAAATCATCGGAGCAAAATGAGCATGGCGAACAAGGTCCTTCAACTCATCCAAGAAAGTGGCGCAAAATGGGTCGATTTTCGCTTTACTGATACTAAGGGTAAAGAGCAACACGTAACTTACCCAGCAGATTCAATCGACGAAGATACGTTTGAAGATGGCAAAATGTTTGATGGTTCTTCAATTGCTGGCTGGAAAGGCATTGAAGCATCTGACATGATCTTACGCCCAGATGCGGCTACAGGTTTCATCGACCCGTTCTTTGCAGAGCCTACAGTTGTTGTAACTTGCGACGTAATTGAACCTTCAACAGGTCAAGGTTATGAACGTGACCCACGCTCTATTGCTCGCCGTGCAGAAGAATATCTAAAATCTACAGGTATTGGTGATACTGCATTCTTCGGTCCAGAACCAGAATTCTTCGTATTTGACGAAGTTAAATGGGACATCGATATGTCTGGCGCGCGCCATACATTAATCGCTGAAGAAGCTGCTTGGTCTACAGGTAAAGACTACGAAGCGGGTAACTCTGGCCACCGTCCACGCGTTAAAGGTGGTTACTTCCCAGTTCCACCAGTAGATTCTTCACAAGACATGCGTGCGGATATGTGTGCACGTATCGAAGACATCATGGGCCCAGGCCGTGTAGAAGTACACCACCACGAAGTTGCATCTTGCCAGCTTGAAATTGGTGTGAGCTTCAACACAATGGTTCGTAAAGCTGACGAAGTTCAACAGTTCAAATATGCTGTTTGGAACGTTGCTCACCAATATGCAAAAACAGCTACGTTTATGCCTAAACCAATGGTTGGCGATAACGGTTCTGGTATGCACGTTCACATGTCTATCTCTAAAGATGGCAAGAACTTGTTCGCTGGTGACGAATACGCAGGCCTTTCTGAAATGGCGCTTTACTTCATTGGCGGTGTGATTAAACACGCTCGTTCATTGAATGCGATTACTAACCCTTCTACAAACTCGTACAAGCGTTTAGTTCCGCACTTTGAAGCTCCAATTATGCTTGCTTACTCAGCGCGTAACCGTTCTGCTTCTATCCGTATTCCTTATGTTTCTAGCCCTAAAGGCAAACGTATTGAAGCACGTTTCCCAGATCCAATGATGAACCCGTACTTAGGTTTCGCAGCGCTTCTTATGGCTGGTCTTGACGGTATCCAAAACAAGATCCACCCAGGTGAAGCTGCAGATAAAAACTTGTACGACCTTCCTCCTGAAGAAGAAGCTAAAATCCCTACAGTGGCTCATAGCTTAGATATGGCTCTTGAAGCGCTTGCTGCGGATCATGATTACCTTCTTAAAGGTGGCGTGTTCACTAAAGAAATGCTTGATGCCTACATCGAGCTTAAAACTGAAGAAGTTCGTCGTCTTAACACGACTACTCACCCAGTTGAATTTGATATGTACTACAGCCTGTAATTCTGTAAAGAATTTAAGCTTAAAAAAACCCGCGTTTATCGCGGGTTTTTTTTGTGTCTTACGTTATGATGAATCAATCTGGAAATATATAGAATCGTTATGGCAAAACCACGCAAAAAACATACGGGCTTTTTCCCCTGGATTGATCCAGCGGATCAGGCAAAGGGCTTTAAACTCAACTTCTCAGAAGTGACATATTTAGAAGTGGGGCGGACCGTTGAAGGTTATAAGCAGGCTGAATTTGTCGAACTGAAAAACCCCGACTTAGCTTTAGAATTTGATTACCCTGAAAGTTTTTATATCACAACTGAAGGGTTGGTTTTAATTAAAACACCACAAGGAAAGTTTGAAGCCATTGCCAAGACAGATAACTTTTAATTCAACACGATAAAATTGATCTGAAAAATGACCTGTTAGATAGCGGGTCATTTTTATTGAGCAAAAAGTAATTTGCTAACTGTCAGTGCAAACCATGTTGTTTTAAGTTATCAATTTCATAAGGTGCATCTTCGGCAGGATAGCGCAGTTGAGTAATGCCTTGAGTTTTAGCAATGGACCAAATCACACTTTCACCCGCAGGAATGTTTTGACTGTGTAGCGCATATAGTGGGTCTTGCAAGGCGCGCTCTGCTGAGATAAATGTCCAGCCATGCTGTTGAAATGCTGTAATAACATCCTTTAAAAACGCGGCATTAATGGCATTTACATGTAAAAGCAAAACATGCTGCGGTGAACGTTTTAAGCTGAGCTGTGCGAGTTGGTCATAATATTCGGCGCGATTAAGCAGGTGAGCAATATATGCTTGTTTTAACTGCTGTAATTTGTCTAAATCTTGCTGTTTAGCATAGTTGATATATTTTTGGTTATAAAACCAGTCACTGGCATCTATACTCACACCGCCAATGCGATATTGATGCTGCTCTAACCATTGATAGACAGCATCACGTTTTTCAGCGCTATTACCTTCTTTTAAAAATGGATAACGGTAAATTCGCGTGTAATTGGGTAATGTTTTTAATACTGTATCTGCATGCTCAATGCTTTTTATATAATCTTTTGCGGATACATTTTCTTTATTCAGGTTTTGATGTAGGGCGCTATGGTTGCCAATCAGATGGCCTGAAATACCCCAATCGCGAATCAATTGTTTGCCTTGATAATCACCAATTTTAATTAGGCTAGGGAAGACAATACTTTTGATGTGTTGGTCTTTTAATTGTCGCAATATGCTTGCATTGATTGTACTGGCTTGAGCATTGAATGCTGGGTTAAGGCCATCATCAAAACTGAGTGCTAATGATTTGGCATGTAAGTGAGCGTTAAAACATAGCAAGCAAATCAGCATGGTATATAGGGCAGTGTGATGTTTTTTCATTTAGGCGTAGTGTTTATTTTTTCTGACTTATGATACCCATCAGTTACACTAAAGTGTGTTAAAAATGTCATGTAATAAAAACAGAGAAAGAGAAGAGTTTGGCAAAATCTGAACAGCTGTGATGAAAACAATTATCAAGCCATGAAAAATACAGTTCAGTCCGCTACACTAGAGGCAATGATTGAAGGGATATGGAATATGCGGCAGCAGCAAAGCCAATTGCGGGATTGTAAAATCCCCACTGAATTAAGAACGTGGCTGTATGCATCCGGTTCCTTAACGCAACAATTAACAGATTTGGCGCAAGGTATCTTTAAAGTAAAACCAAATGCAGAACATTTTCAGCGTTTGAGCTTGAAAGATGCACAGTGGCTTAAAATGCCAGCGCATCATACAGCGTGGGTACGTGAAAGTTATTTATATGGCTGTGAAGCACAGCCTTGGGTGAAAGCTAAAAGTATTTTTCCGATACTGAGTTTGCAAGGCCGTGCACGGATATTTCAGCATATTGGCAATAAACCAATCGGCTACTTTTTATTTCAACGTACTACACCCGTATGTGAGCGTCGTGTGTTATGGCTAGAAGATGGCTGGACCCGCCAGAGCTGTTATACTTGGCATGGCTGTAAATTTATTGTACAGGAAACTTTTTTACCTGCATTTGAACAGTATCTTCAGCAATATTCTCTAAGAACATCAAGTTAAGGACAGTCATGACAGCAACGCATCCCATTACTTGGCGTCAGCGTTTAGAAGCTTATTATTATTTGTGTCGCTTTGATAAACCAATCGGCACAGAATTGGTATTTTGGCCGACCATGTGGGCACTTTGGATTGCAAATCAAGGTACGCCTCAGCTCGCTATTCTTATACCAATGATTTTGGGCACAATATTTATGCGTGCTGCGGGCTGTGCAATTAATGATTTTGCCGACCGTAAAGTTGATGGTGCTGTTGAAAGAACCAAAAGCCGTCCGCTGGCAACAGGTGTGATCAGTGCGAAAGAAGCGATTTATGTGTTTCTTTTTTTGGTGCTTGCAAGCGCATGTACCTTATTTTTCTTGCCGATTGAAACTTTTTATTGGTCCTTTGGTGCATTGGCATTGGCGTTCATTTATCCATTTATGAAGCGCTATACGCATCTGCCACAAGTATTTTTGGGTGCCGCCTTTTCATGGTCGATTCCAATGGCATATACCGCGGTTGGGCAAACGCCTGATTTAACTTGCTGGTTGCTATATTTTGGCAATTTGGCATGGACGGTTGCTTATGACACACAATATGCCATTACTGACCGTGAATATGACTTAAAAATTGGTGTGAAATCGACAGCAATATTATTTGGTAAATACGATATTGAAATTATCTCTTTATTGCAGGTATTAAGTATATTGCTCATTGGTTCTGCACTCTATTTAGAAAATTTATTGATGCCATTTGGTTTAATTGCATTATTAGCGGTGATGATTGACTTTATTTATCAGTGGAGCAAAACGCGTCATCGAGATCCTCAATGGTGTTTTTGGGCATTTCGTCACAATCGTTGGGTGGGTTTGTTAATTTTTTGCGGTATTTTCATGGCTTTGACCTTTTAAGATTGTTGGTATTAAAAGCATAAGTTGGCATAAAGCATCCTATTCGGGTGCTTTTTTTTATGTATTAATAAAATGGCGTGTAGATTCATGTTTAAAAAATAATGATTAAAAAAGGATATTTTATGAAACATTCAAAAATAGTATTGGCTTTAACTGCAACGGTTTCACTGCTGTCCTTAACCGCATGTAATGATAATAATGACACGTCTGATTCCAATTCAACTCAACCGCCAACTTATGTATCTGAGGCAAATTATGGTTCAGGTACAGTAGACAATAGCTCATCGATTAAAGTCATGACTTATAATATGACTAACTTGCAAGGGAAATCGGCAGAAACAACCGCTTTGGTGTTGTTTCCAAAAGCGACACAACCTAAAGATGGTTATCGTGTCGTAGTTTGGGAGCATGGAACGGTTGGTGCTGGTGATGAGTGTGCACCGAGTAAAAACCCAATTCATCCACGTTTTAAAATTCTTGCCGACACATTATTGGCAGCTGGCTATGTCATTGTTGCACCTGATTATGAGGGCTTAGGTACAACAGGGGTTCATCCATATCTTAATTTATCCAGTGCTGCAAATTCTGCGCTGGCGGCAGTGAAAGCAGCCAAAGAGCATTATGGAACACAGTTGAACGGACAGTGGATGTCGATTGGTCAATCACAAGGTGGGCATGCATCTTTAGGTACAGCAGAATTTGCCAATACAGATAGCAGTTATAAGGGCGCAGTTGCAGCGGCACCTGCATCTAGTTTAGGGGAAATTATTAAAGTCTATCTTGATCCTGCTTTAAATACATCTGGCGTATTTAAAACATATAATATGTTGGATGATCAATTAATGCAGATCCGTTTTGCGTTATCAAAACAACAGATTAGTGTGGCGCAAAGCGAAGCGATGATTGCAAAAATTGCAGATGGCTATGCCGAGCTTTTAGCTTATGCGGCATTAACGACATCTGGGATTAAAGCTTATGACCCAAGCTATGATTTAAAAAATATCTTTACCGGAGAAGCATCTTCAATTGCAGAAAATGCCTATGGTCGCACAGGGGATGACGGTGCATGTTTAAGTTATGCCGATCCGAATAGTGCCAAAGGACTACAAGATCAATTTAAAGTGAGTTTACTGGCGTTTTTAAAAGATCCAACACATACGATTGCTCAGTATGGTATTGATTTAAGCAAAATTGATTCTGATCCAGTGGTACAGAAATTTTTAAAAGACAATCAGCCAGCGACAAATGCAACAGCTGAAAGGGTAATTAAAGCTCCTGTGTATATTATTCAGGGTGGTGCTGATCAGGCGGTGTTGCCGCAAATGACGCAGAAATTATTTGATAACATGAAGGCAAAAGCTGCAGATTATTTCCCGCAAGCTAAATATGAAGATGGCTACAAAATGGAGATCGTGCCAAATGCGACCCATACTCAGGCCATTATTTGTAGAAATGCTGAGGCGGTCAACTTTATTCAAGATAACATGCCTGCAGGTACGGGTATTACCTTAACTAGCGCGCAGAAAGATGCTAGTACGAGTCCACATTGTACGGGTGTAGCAGCCTCTAATTGATTGGCGAAATAAAAAGGAGCTTTGGCTCCTTTTTATATATCTATAGCTTGTGCTGAGAAGCAGCTTTAAGCTCTGTACAAATCAATTGTAGGGCTTGATGTTGAGATTTTTTCTTATAATTGGCATACAGCTTAAGTGGTTCGATTGAAAAATCAGTTACTATTATCTGTATATCATTGTTTAAAAATTTCAGTAGATATTCGGGTGCAAAGCTATAACCCATGCCCATGTTAATTAAGTTGATATGCTGCAGTACATTGGTTACCCAATGCATTTGCTGATGTGGCAAATGTTCTAAGCTAAGAATTCGATTGATATTGTCATAAAATACAGGGGAAGCGCTTTGCTCACACATAATGATATTTTGCTTGCTTAAATAAGCTTTGCTAACGATATGACCACTGCGGTGCAGTTTTTTTGAAGCCACCACATAAATTTTTTCGGTCATTAACGCTAAATTTTCATAATCATCATGCTGAATGGCATAGCGGGTAAAGCTGATATCGAGCTCTGACTTTTTTAATTTTCGAATTTGCTCTAAACAGGTTAGGCTTTGAATGTGAATGGCAAGGTTGGGGATTTGGCGTTTTAGTTTATCCAAAATCAGCGGCATGATTTTAAGTTCAGCCACATTTAAAAAACCAATATGAATCTGATTGTTTTTCAGGTGTGCGACTTGTTGCGCGGCTGCAGTCGCTAAATGAGCGCTTTTAATTGCATTTAATGCATGCACTAAAAAAGCTTGTCCTTCATCTGTCAATTTGATCTGTTTAGTAGAGCGGTCAATCAGTTGAACACCAACTTCTGCTTCTAAATCTTTAATTTGCTGACTCAGTGAGGGTTGTGCAGTAAATAGCTGTTCGGCTGCTTTGGTAAAGCTCCCGTATTGGGCTACGGCAGCAAAGTATTTGAGATGGCGCAATTCCATAGCACGAGCCTCTGCGGGAGAAAATTAAAAAAGCAGATCAGGGTGAAAATATACAGCATGGAAATTATGGCGCAATGTAGATGAAAAGCCTATGCAACTATCGTTTAAATGTCTGGATGTTTGGTGTGCTTAAAATCTTTTTTACACTTTGGTGATCAAGACAGGTGCTGGCACCTGATTATAGATGCGAAGTGGCGGAGTTAAAGATGTCAAAGCAATACGATACGGATGTTTTAGTGGTAGGCACAGGGCCTGCGGGTTCTACTTTGGGTTTGGCCTTAGCAAGCTATGGTTTAAAAGTGCAATTGTTTACGCAATTTAACTGGTTGGCAAACAGCCCGCGTGCTCATATTACTAATCAACGTGCGATGGAAGTATTGCGTGATTTAGGCATTGAAGAGCAAGTGAAAGAAATTGCGACGCCTTGGGAAGAAATGGGTGAAAGTTTAATTACTACCAGCTTAGTGGGTGAGGAAATTGCACGCATGAGTGCGTGGGGCACAGGAGATGAGCGCCATGGTGATTATGTTCAAGGTAGCCCATGTCCATTGGTGGATTTAATACAACCAAAAATGGAAGCACTCCTGGTGAAAAATGCAGGTGAGCGGGGTGCAATTTATCATTTCAATACAGAATATATGTCTCATATCCAAGATGAAGATGGTGTAACGGCAGTATTTTTTAATCATGCAACCCAACAAGAATTTAGTTTACGTGCAAAATATTTGGTAGGAATGGATGGTGCGCGCTCTAAAATTGTTGAACAGCTGAATCTGCCTTTGGAAGGCGTGATGTCACGTGCAGGCACTGTTTATGTGACGTTTAAAGCCGATCTATCGCAGTATGTACAGCACCGCCCAGCGATTTTACAGTGGATTGTGAACCCAGAAGCGGGCTTTGGCGATATTGGTATGGGGCTACTACGTGCCATCACGCCTTGGAATCAGTGGATTATGGGCTGGGGCTTTGATATTGATCAAGGCGAACCGCAAGTGACAGAGGCACAGGTGTGCGCTCGCTTAAATGCCTTTGTTGGTGCAGAAGTGGATGATGTTGAAATTGAAAAAGTGTCATATTGGTATGTGAATCAAACATGGGCAACCGAATATTCTGTAGGTCGTGTGTTCTGTGGTGGCGACGCCGTACACCGTCATCCGCCTTCAAGTGGTTTGGGTTCAAATACCTGTATGCAAGATGCATTTAACTTGGCTTGGAAGCTGGCTTATACAGTGAAAGGCTGGGCAAAACAAAGCTTGCTAGAGACTTATACGGCAGAACGTGCACCTGTAGGCAAGCAGATTGTTGCACGTGCCAATCAATCTCGCTTTGATTATAAACACTTAAAAGATGTGTTTGGTTTTGATCAGGGCATAACGACACAAGCGCAGATGCTGGAGCGTATTTTTGCGGAAACAGAAGAGGCTGCCCATATCCGTGAACAGTTATTTAAAGCGCTAGAGATTAAACATTATGAATTTAATGCACAAGGCACAGAGCTGAACCAGCGCTATGTGTCGGGTGCTGTTGTGCCAGAAGGTGCTGAAGAAATCTTTAAGCGAGACCCACAATTATATTTACAGGCAACAACGCGTCCCGGTGCAAAAGTACCGCATACATGGTTAATTAATGCAAAAGGTCAAAAACGTTCAACATTAGATATTACTGGGCACGGACGTTTTACCTTATTGACGGGTTTGTCTGGTACAGGCTGGAAGAAGGCTGCAGAGGCGCTTGAGCTCCCTTATTTAGATGTGGTTCAGATCGGCTCACGTGAATATCGTGATGTGTATGGCACATGGAATACGAAGTCTGAAGTACATGAAGCAGGTGCAGTGTTAGTGCGTCCAGATGGCTACGTGGCATGGCGTATGGCTGATAAACCTGCAACTGACTTTGACTATGTGGCGACATTAGAACAAGTATTAAATCAAGTGCAATTAAGCACCTAATATGGTGGCTATGCGAACACGATTTGCAATGCAAACGTGTCTCGCATAGGTGCTAGAGATGCGTATATTGGTTGTGGCTTTTCTAATTTTTGCTATATTGGACGGCCACCGAATAGCGCAACAATCTGTAGGGGTTTAGATGTCTACATCCGAAACAAAACCAAATCAAAAGAAAATGATTATTTTGATGTCATTGGGTTTGCTTATCCCTGTCTTTTTGATGAGTATGGCGTATTTAGCAGTAACCAGTGATGAGAAGAATCAGGCTGAATATGCTCGAATTAAAGCGGAAAATTTAGCACGTATACAAGCACGTGAGGCTACAAAAGCAACGCAAGCCAGCTCTGAAGCAGATACGACAACCACTGCAAAGTAGATGTAGAGATCTGCTAAAAAGTTGATTCAAAAGCCAATCAGATGATTGGCTTTTTTGACTTCAATTTTTAATTCATTGCACATCTGAGTAATGTGTATGAGGTTTATTACACATCATTCTTGTGATATCGATTTTGCTAACGAAGAATATCGTTTTTGAGGGTGATTGCACTGGGAATATTGGTATAGCGGAGTACCCGATACCCAGCTTCTTCTAACATTGCATCACGTTCTGCATCGGCCTTTTCTTTGCCTAAATGCGATCGATCGTCCAATTCTATAATCACGACTACATTAAAGTCATGATCTAAAATCACAAAATCAGTGACTTTGCGGTTAAAGAGATTACGGATTTTATATTGGTGGTTGGTGATAAGTGCACTAAAAGCAACTTGAGCCAGCACATGATGCTGTGGGAGGGCTTCTAACAGGCGCGCATACATTTTACTTTCAAAATGTGTAATGACACGACGTGGATAGAACTTTTGCTTACGATAAAAGAATTTTGGAAATAGCATACATAGCAAAGTGAAACTTGCTAAACAGCCGATAATAAAAAATATAAGTTGATTTAAGTCGAGCACGCTAAAACTTACACATAAGAAAAAGCCCAAGGCTTAAATGCTTGGGCTTTTAGAATCTTGGCTCTCCCACCTGGGCTCGAACCAGGGACCTGCGGATTAACAGTCCGTCGCTCTACCGACTGAGCTATGGGAGAATCTGAAACGAATTCTATGTGGCAAACGTGCTTTGGTCAAGTCATTGATTAGGAAAAACAGTCAAAATTGAATTAAGTGTCTTAAAAGTAGTCAAAATGCTCAATTTAATATTTTTAAGAAAGATTTTTAATGGCATTCACATAAGCATCAGCACTTTGTGAAGGTGTAACTTTACGACAGCTTGCAATTAGTGTCATTAATTCTTGTTGCTTCATTTGAGGGTGAATTTGGCTTTGAATGGTTCTAAGTGTTGTTTTTTGCGTGATTGGTAGCTCTTTTGTGCATTGATATAAGCGCTCATACATTTGGTTAGAGGCTTGTTTATTATTTTCAGAGCGTTGCGTGCATTGAAAAATCCCTAACACCGCAATAATTAAGATGGTCCAAAAAATCATAGATTTCAGCCATGGAAGTTCCATTTTTATTCTCCTTATAAAGTCTGTATGGCTTTAAGGTATAGCGAATAGCGTGTAGATGAAAGCAGAAAATACAGCGTTTGGGTTGTATGGATGGCTTTGGAGGGAGTAGTGATCTATAAAATAATAGGCTGCATTTTATAAGAAACGGAAGTATTTAAAGTAGGGGGAAAGTGCTAGGCAATAAAAAAGCCCAAGGCTTAAATGCTTGGGCTTTTTTGAATTTGGCTCTCCCACCTGGGCTCGAACCAGGGACCTGCGGATTAACAGTCCGTCGCTCTACCGACTGAGCTATGGGAGAATCTGAGACGCATTCTATGTGGCAAAGCTGAATGGGTCAAGGGTGTAAATAAAAAAAAGCAATATTTTAAGATTAAATGATTTAAAAACAGGCAAGAAGGTAAAATCTGAGCATTAATATTGATGTTTTTATATTGGATTAAGCTTTAATTATGAAATTTATTTTTTAGTTAGCTACTTACCAATTGTAAGTTATGTGTGTTGTATGGAAATCTAAGTCATAATTTATGCATAAGCAGATTGAACTAATCCATGAGTGCCATAATTGAGTGTAAATATTATTGTTATAAGGGCAATAAATTTTAGGTATAAAAAAGCCCACTTCGTAATGAGTGGGCTTTTTAGAATCTGGCTCTTCCACCTGGGCTCGAACCAGGGACCTGCGGATTAACAGTCCGTCGCTCTACCGACTGAGCTATGGAAGAATAGATGGCTCTCCAACCTGGGCTCGAACCAGGGACCTGCGGATTAACAGTCCGTCGCTCTACCGACTGAGCTATTGGAGAATCTGATGCGCATTTTAGGGATGAAAGCTAAAGCGGTCAAGTAAAAATGGAAGATTAAGTACTTAAATGTTTTTTTATTATCCAAAGATTTGATAATTGCTTATTTATTGATTCTTTTAAGCTTTTGAACCGTACCGGGTTTGTCGGAGACATTTTTATTTAAGTTAGGCCACGTGACCTAACGGGTTAATCTTATCATAGTACATTGCTTCAAACTCAAAAGGCGATACATAACCCAATGCGCTGTGTACA
>NZ_JACAXE010000035.1:0-41291 GCF_013391565.1 Acinetobacter sp. SwsAc6 | reverse complement strand
TATGCCGAGTCGTAAAGCTCAGAAAGCTGTTATTGAACAAAGATATTTAAATCCTGTTCTTGACTCTTGCAGTTAAAAACAGGACATTTTAAATGGTTTATCGCATAGACATTTTAATTGGTGAATAACAAATATATCACTATCAAGCTAGTATCAACTTTCACTATATTCCTCACAAATAATAGAACTTTTAACTTAGCCGTAGATAAAATCTCTAATGTACCAATACGGTTCACAAATTATGTATAGAGCTTCAACATTGAAGTTTTCAATATTTATCTATTTATGCAAGTAAAATTCTAATTCCATAAAATTATCATTAGATTCTTTAAGTATGTTGAACCTCTACTTTTAAAAATGCATAGTTGTTTTTAACAGCTTTATAATTTGATGCCCTTATATAAAGTAAAGATCCATAGTCTTAAAATTTTACTCTTACATGTAGCAATTTTCCCTATAAATAGAGTCAGTTAATCAAGCTGACCATATTTGACTACATTGCCTATTTTTCCTTCACAGCATATAATCAACTTGACAATACATTATGTCAAAGTATAAAAATGGATTTAAAATATTAAAAAATAAGGACTTATAATGCAAAATACACAAATTAAACGTGTACACAGCTTCACTAATGATGTTTTAGAAGATTTTGATGCTGTAAAAATTGCTCAACTGATTAAAAATAAAGAAATTTCTTCAAAAGAAGTTATTCAAGCATCTATTTTACGCGCAAAAAAAGTAAATCCAGAACTTAATGCAATTGCATCAGAGCGTTTTGACAATGCATTAGAGAATATTAATTCAAATCAATCATCAACAGGCATTTTTTCAGGTGTTCCTTTTTTCTTTAAAGACAATACAGACTTCATAGGATTACCTACACATCATGGTTCTCAAGCAATCCATAGTACAGCTGTAAAAAAACACCCTAAAATTAGTCAACAGATTTTAGATCAAGGTTTTATTGTTTTAGGTAAAAGTAATTTGCCTGAATTTGGCTTAAATGCAACCACAGAATACCAAGATGGTTCCGCAACAAAAAACCCATGGCATACAGATTATTCATGTGGTGCATCATCTGGTGGCTCAGCAGCATTAGTTGCCTCTGGTGTTGTGCCTATTGCACATGCAAATGATGGTGGTGGATCCATCAGAATTCCAGCAGCTTGCAGTGGTTTAATTGGCTTAAAACCAACACGTGGTCGCACTTATAATAGTGATGCTGCCAGCATGTTACCAATTAATATTATTTCTGAAGGCGTTGTTACACGCAGTGTTCGGGATACTGCACATTTCTTTGCAGGCATGGAACAACGTTATGTGAATCCAAAACTTCCTAAAATTGGAAAGATTGAGCACAGTACAAATAGAAAGCTTCGCATTGGTGTTATACAGCAATCAATTACTGGCAATGTTGATTTAGAAACTACGGTAAGCTTAGAAGAAACGGCTCAGTTATTGGAATCTCTTGGCCATCATGTTGAATATTATCAACTGCCCTTTACTCAAAACTTTGTAGATGACTTTAGTCATTACTGGGGCTTACTTTCTTTTATGTTACTTACTTTTGGTAATAGACTATTTGGAAGTGATTTTGAACGCCAAAAATTAGATCATTTAACCTGTGGTTTAGCCCAACTCTATAAAAGTAATTTTTATAAAACACCTTTATTTATCTATCGATTAAAACAAATACAAAGCCAATACCAACAAATTTTCCAACATTATGATGTCTTACTTTCACCTGTACTCGCACATACAACGCCAAAACTCGGCTATATTTCCCCGCAATTAGAGTTTGATGAACTATTTCAGCGTATTCAAAATTATGTAACATTTACCCCGATTCAAAACATCGCAGGTGCACCAGCCATTTCATTGCCTATGAGTTATACTCAAGAATACCACTTGCCTATCGGTATGCAATTTTCTGCCAATTTAGGTGATGAAAAAACACTTATAGAGCTGGCATACCAAATTGAATCTGCGCGACCGTGGCGCAGAATTCAAGATTAACCTCATGTTTGTCACCTTTAAATCTACAAAATAATGACAATGCAATTTAAATGTCATTACATAATTGTTTAAAAAACCGTTTTTAGAACGGTTTTTTAATTCGAATAAAGTATGAAATTTATAGTACTTCAAATTCTATACGACGATTTTTCTTACGGCCTTCAGGCGTTGTATTATCTGCAACAGGTTTATTCGAACCCAAACCTTCTGTTGACATACTGTCTGCATTAATGTTTTTACCAACAAGGTAGTTTTTAACCGCAACAGCTCTTTCTTGGCTTAAGCTTAAATTTTTAGCAGGATCTCCAGAACTATCAGTATGGCCAATAATTTTGACCTTTTTTCCACCCACTTTATTTAAGGCTACAGCCATTTCATCTAAAATTTGAGTACCTGACGGTGCTAAAACAGCACTGCCCGATTCAAACTCAATAATTCGATTTTTGAGTGTTGCATCAATAATTTGTTGTTCAGCTGCATTTACGCTCAACTGAGCATTTACTTTATAATTGGGTACTAAACTTTGTAAGCGTTGTGCTGCTGGCTGTATATCATTGGGGTTCGTGACTTTCCCTGTTAAATTCACCTGTGTACCACGTACAGTTAAACTACCTTGTTTCACTTTTTTTAGATCATCATTAATGGTGGCACTGACATTACTACTCCACCCGTTTGGCGCGGTGACCATCTTAACTTGAATCTTATCGACGACATTTTCACGCCCATAGGTGGTATACAGTTTATTTAAGATTTCCTGCTTGGCCATCTCATTTGGTACAGCGCCTTCCACAATAATCGGTTCTTGTGCAAATGCTATAAAACTGAGGCTTAAAGTAGATATAAGCATCAACCATTGCCTAATTAATTTATTGTTTTCCATTACTTTAGAATTTATCTTCATGAGAGTATGCCCATAATTTGGTCTTTTTTGTGATCACTAGACTTCAATGAAAGTTTGTCTAAATAACTTAAATGCTTGAGCCAAACTCATTTGACGCTCACACAAACCTTGCTCCAAGGTTGCTAAACCAGCATTTTGCTCTAAATATGGCTCGATCCATTCAGTAGCTGTTAACGACACCCAATGATCACTTTGCATATTTTGTGTGAATATATCACTTAATGCACGAATATCAGCACCTTGGAAACCAAATAACAGTACAGGCGCATCGCTATGTAAAATGCCAATGAGTAGCTCGGCATTTTGCTTTGCCACAAACCTGCTGATCAAATTGACCCAAAAAGCTGCAATTTCATAGCAATAACTAATATTATTAATAGGTAAAATCAGAACTTTATTTAGTTTCGAGGTCCCTTGTTTTATTACAGGTTGTAATAGTAAACCCAGAGCAATCATGCTTTGAGCCAATTGCTCTGTACTTAAATGCAATAATTTGGCGAACGAATGTACCGTATGATGTTCATAGAATGAAGCCGTTTCATCTGTACCAAAAATTTGAATGTCATCACTTAATTTACTCAATTTATCCAATAAAATATCTGGATCTCGAATAGAACGCATAATTCGATTACGTTGATATAAATCAATGAGCGTTTGTTTATAACGGTATGGTGCATATTGAATATTGTCCTGTGGATCATCAATTTCTAACAGATGACATAGCACCATAGGAAATTGACGACCAGAACTGTCTTCACTACTAATTAAGTTAGCAACTAAAAACCTTTTATCTTGTGGACTAGCAATAAAAAAGTCCAACGATGGTAGGTTCGCATATTTTTCCTGAAACGCTTGATTTTGCATGGCATGTTCAAGCGCTTCAGTCATCCATTGATCGATCAATTGTATGAGAGAATACTGCCCGCGTGTCTTTAAAAAGTCACCTCGGGCTGGGCATTTTCCATAATACAAAGGGGTCGTTTTGACTTCGTACATGCTATTTTCCCCTTCAAACATCCATGTTTACATATTTTAGATACATCATGGCGCGCTCCCAGTTTGACCTTGCGGTACTGGTGATGGTGCAGATGCCGCTACTGGTGCTTGTGTTGTATTTATTGTTTGTGCTGCCACAACACGCACTGCTTTACTCGTAACAACTTTATCGGCCAAAATCATTCCGTTATAGCCCTGATTTGAACCTATGCCAGCTGTTCCGCTACCACTAATGAGGCGGAAATTCATTTTTACAAACAGTTTTGGATCTTCTTTACTACGCCACAACATTTCAAAGGTATTCCCCGACTGTGTTCGTGTTGCCCCTTCAATTAAACGGTTAATACCATATTCACCAGGTTCATCAACAATCGTATGTGTTTTGCCTTCTAAATCTATGGCTGTAATACGTGCGCCTGGAATCGCGCCCTTATTTGGCCAAATGAAGTTCACCCACTGTTGTACCCCGTTTTCAAACACCATGCGCTGTCCATCAATTTCCACGGTATAAGACAATAATTGCGTATTTTCTTGTGGGTAGAATTGGAAATTAGATTGGTTTGTTGCTGCAGGTGCTGATGAATTCTGGTTTAGTTCACCCGTTGCCACACCATTACTTGGCGCAACATAAGCTTGAAAGCTCGCCACAAATTGTGGATTTAAGCTAATACCTAAATCTTTCCATGTCTTAGACGTTAAGGTATAACCACGGCGAATAACCAGTGGATCAAGATACTCTTTTACAAAGCGTGCAATACTGCCATTTTCACCAAAAATTTGACCAATTTCATTGCTTGTTGCTTGTACAGTTGCACCAGCTTTAAATGGATATTTATTTGATAAATTGGTGCCAAATGGTTGATAAGCTTGAATCGTCCACAGTTTATTTAACTCATCTTGTGCTGGAATCACCAAAGTTTCAAATGACTGTGTTAATGGTGCCATCAAAAGTTTTTGTAATTGCTGTTGATCAGCTTCTTTCAAGCCCACTGCCATTTTTTCATCAACATATTTTTGTGTAATGTTGAATACCGACGTTTGGTCGTTAATGGTTTGTTTAACCAAAGCCATACTGGCTGGGCCTATGTCACCAGCACTACGTAAATCATTAAACTTACTGCGGACTTGACCTAGGTTTGCCATATATTCATCGAGTAAGGATTTATTTTGTAAATCGTCACGTTTACGCACCAACTGATAGAACATTTGGAATTCTTTTGAGATCACACCTTGTGTAGCAGTAGATGCATTGCTTTGTGCAATTTTAGCTTCATCACGGCTGAGTACTTTGCGTTTAAACCATGCAATAAATCCTTTTTGAGGTGCAGCTAACTCTGCTTGTACGACTGGATTATCCCAACTGGTTTCTTGCGCAACGCGGTTCAACACGATACGAATTGGTGAATTTTCAGGCTCGCCAAGCACATCAATAATTTTAACTTGCTGTGCAAAACTGTTGCCTTTTGCATAATGCGTAGCATTTAAGAATTTACGCCATTCAGCAATGTACTCTTGCTTATATAACTCGGTAAGCTGTTTACGAATTTGCTCAGGACTGCCACTAAAGGTCAAATCATCTGATTGGTTCATATTCAATACCCAGTCTTTAGAATCGGTTGGGCTATTGGCCGCTTGTTCGATGGCATCTTTTACATAATTGTCCCAAGCTTGATAAGTAAATATCCCTGGTAAGGCATAAGAACCCAACATTGTAGACTGACCGGCTTCACCAATGATTTGTTTCACCGTTAGTGCAGGAAAGCGAACCGATCCACGCATTTTAATCTCGTTGTATACGCGATCTCGTGCAGGTATGCCTGTACTTACTGACATTAAGATTTGTCGTGTTTGATCTACCAATTGTGTGTCAGAATCCATACGTGGAAACTGCGGATCATTGGCCAAGGTCATCGCATAAGATAAAATCTGCTCCGCTTTTTGAATCATGTCACCACGTTCCATTTGACCGCGGTTTGAGTCTAACCATGAACGCCAAAAACGCGTTACTTGATCACTTAAGTGACTTGAT
This sequence comes from Acinetobacter sp. SwsAc6, assembly GCF_013391565.1. Lineage (NCBI taxonomy): Bacteria > Pseudomonadati > Pseudomonadota > Gammaproteobacteria > Moraxellales > Moraxellaceae > Acinetobacter > Acinetobacter sp. SwsAc6. The sequence continues at coordinate 35,346 of NZ_JACAXE010000035.1, read as the reverse complement.
TCTCTGTACTGAGGATTACTTAACATTAAATAAGCTTTTAAAGCATTATAAGCATCTTGTGGGCTTGTATCTGAAGGTTCTAAATATGGTTGCTTACTTTGAACAGCTTGATTTAACTTCACATTGACATGATTTTCGCGCAAAGTTGCTTCATTACTTTTTACACGTTGTAAGTATTGCGCCATGTTCTGTTGTGCAGGTTGAAGTACAATTTGTTGGATGCCCTTCAAATATTCTGCCTTCAATTTTTCACGCACTGCATTGCCTTGATACAAACCGAAGCTGTATTTTAAAGGTCGATCCTCATCAAAATGATCAAGTTGTTGTAAATGACCTTGTAGAATGAGCAAAGCATCCATTTGTGTTGCTAAATTTCCTGAAGCATTATTTTCCATTTGCACGACTTTATTTAAATCGGCTTGAACTTCAGCAATTAACTGTTGGTTATTTCGATATGACCACACCCAAACACTCAAAATAATTGCAACTGCAATTAAAGCGCCTAAAAATGACATAAAGCGCTGACGCTTTCTTGCAGGATTAATATGCTGTTTTACAAGGTTTTTATCTTTTAAGATAACATTTGAAAATAGCCCTTTTAAGAAATAACCATGATCTTGAGAAATAGAATTGGTCGGTACCCCAAAATTGGTATCATCACTACGAATTAAGTGAAAATCTTCCGCCAATTGCTCAGTCATTGGGCTTTCAATCGTACCTTCTTGTAAAGCACTGGTAAAATAGAAGCCACGAAAAACCGGTTTAAACTGATAGGGATTGTCTTGAAATAATGTGCCAATAAAGGTTTTTAAAACAGGTTTTAAGGTTTTAAATTCCAATGGAAAGGTCATAACACTTGGCGAAATATTTTGTGAATGGCGGCGACTAAGATGTGTTGTACTTACACCCTTTAAACCGTCATATAACAAACCGTAGTGTTTTTCAAATAACTCAGTCGCCTGATCTGATGTATTTGGATCATAAGGTAAAGTTGCACCCCAGACTTGATCAAATTCATCTTTGTCATAACATTCAAAAAATTCAGTAAATCCTGCAATCAAATCCATTTTAGAAAAAACAACATATACAGGTGCAAAAATTTCTAGGCGCTCGGTAATATCTTGCACTCGTGCACGCAAGTTTTTTGCTAATTTAATGGTTTTTTCTGGGCTTTGACTTACTAATTCCGCCACACTAACGACCAAAATTAGGCCATTTACAGGTGCTTTAGAACGATTTTTTTTCAGTAAGCCTAAAAAACCTAACCATTCATTATGGTCTTCTGCATAAACAGAATAACGCCCCGCCGTATCAAGCAATACACCTTCAGTTGAAAAAAACCAATCACAATTTCGTGTCCCACTTAAGCCCGAAGACACCATCTTTTGATGTGTTTCTTCAAACGGAAAGCGTAAACCAGAATTGTAAATTGCAGAACTTTTACCTGCTGCAGGATTGCCAATCACCATGTACCACGGTAATTCATATAAAGCAGCATTGCCCTTTTTATCACCAAGCTTAGACTTACGGATCAATTGAATTGAGTCTTTCATTTGCTGATGAATTAACTGCAATTCTTCTTTATCTTTTTGTTTTCCGTATTCAGACTCTGTATCTTTAGCAATAGCTTCGGCTAGTTCTTCACCTTGTTGGCGATTTTTTCGATATTGAACTAGCTCATAAATGCCCCAAATAATTAAGCCAATGATGTAAATCGCGACTAAAATCCAAAAAATCTTAGGCGGTACGGAATTATTCATTGCAATTAAAGCAACAAATATTGACAGTGCCATCATTGCTTTGGGGTTAGTGACATACTGCCACACATAGCCAAGCAAGGTATAAAATAATGTGCTCACGTTATTCTCTTTATACTTTCTTAATTTTGAGTAATGACTGTTTCAGACTGATCAAATTCATAAGCTTTGAAAAAAGCATACGTTGAATCTTGCTCGGTACTGTAAATCATATTGATCATCTCTTCTGGCAGGTGCATACCCAGCATAAAACCAAATACTTTTGATAAATTTTGTGTATGTCCAAGATTTTGTTTTGTATATAAAAAATGATGAAAATCTATCGCAGTGTCTTCAAATACGCACTGTAAGGTTTTGGTTGTTTTAACATCGTTCGCATCATCTAATACCAATACAAAGGGATGCTCTTGCTGAAACTGCTCTAATTCATTTAATTGATTATTTTTTAAATAATTCGAAAAATTATTTTCATTCACGCTCAACCATAATGTAGTAAGCGGTTGTAAATCAAGTAATACTGTCGATGTATTCGCTACACACCAACTTGATACAAATTCAGAGGCAATATACTGCTCATTTAACCAAAAGCGTTCATCTAAACATTCCTGATCAATTTCTGAATCTACACTAATTAAAAATTTCACTTCATTGGCTGTATTCGCGGCATCTTTGAGTAATTTTGTCCATTCACTATAGGCTGTTTGGCTACTAAAAAAATGATGCTCAATCTGAATTTGCTCAGGCAAAATCGCATATTGAATGCTCAATGCTTCCTGAAGTTCAAATTTACTTTGCTCATTCCATTGGTGAATTAAGTTTTCAGCCAATAAAATATGTACAGTAAAACGATTTAAGCGTGGCACTTCCTGTACAGGTGTTTTATCATCTTCATGATCATCTACAAAATTTTCTTGCGTCCAGCCTGGATGCATTTTGTATTGGTAAGCCAATTCACTATCATAAAATAATGCTGATTGCTTTAAATGATTGGAAACCATCGCTAAAGTTTCAGCATGCTGTTCAAATTGCTGACGTATTAAAGAATGGATCCGTTTTTCTCTCATACTCATGACTGGCAGATCATCCTCATCTAAGGTTGAATCAATCAAATCATCTAAGTCCTGAATACGATAACTTAAAATAGGCAAACCATAGCTATTCATAAGTTTTTGGTCCAGCTCAGGACTTTTAAACGCTTTAATACTGTCAATGATTTCAGTATTTTCACCAAAACTATGCCAAGAATGTGCAGAATAAATATGCAGTTCAAATTTCTCACTTGGTAATTCTTTTGGACGCTCACGTTCTAAGGCATCAATTTGTTGTTGTTCATAACGCAAAGCTTCTTGCTCAGCTTGCAGTTGCTTTTTTTCTTTTTGAGCCTTCATTGCTTTAATGATGAAGACAGGTGCAAAAATAACAGTCGTGATCATTAACGGTAAAGCTAAAAAATATAGACCTAAATCTATTGCAGATGGGTCATAAGCAGTATCACGCCAAAAATAAATCACACAGGCACTTACTAAAATAACTAAGCCAATCAAGGTGCTAAGAAATAATTTAATCATTGTTATTGTCCACCAATTAATGCATAACACGTTTCAGCATTGTCTTGCTGTTGTGTAGGCATTAGAAAAGCCCCTTGAGATAAACCGCAATGGCTATTTGCACTCAAACACAAAGGCTGAATCTCTTGTTTTTTTAAAATAAGTCGTACATCTACAGTTAATGTCGGTGTACACCAAGTTTGAATAATTTTTTTTAGTTTTATACTTTGCTCTTGATGAGGTAAAAAACTTAGATAATCTTCACGTGTTAAAGGCCCGATCACAATTTCAATTTTTTCATCAATTTGACGAACTGTACTGCCACAAAATGTATTTATTCCCAGCATAAAATCATGCGTCCCCCCCAGACAAGTTTGCTGATCAGGTGCTAAATTAAATTTCTCAGAAATAAATTCTGTAATATCGAAATGTTGACTAAAAATACAGTTCAACATGGTTTTTAAGGCATGTGCATTATTGTTTTGCCCCTGCATCAAACCCGAAAATTCAGCAAAATAATCATCTAATTCTTGCTGTGCATGCTGTTCACTGACATAACCTGCTAATGCATGAATAATATTTAAATAACTATTTTCATTTTCAATTTCATAACGGATCGGTAGCTGATAGTTAATACTCGCATCAACATATTGTGCGGTTAACTTATGATTGAATAGCGATAAAAAACTTAAAGTTTCATCACGTTGATGCCGGCCACTTAGCTTTATTTTATTGGTATAGCTATAAGGTAGAGCCCCTTGCATGCCCGTTAGGCCAATAATTAAATTGGTTAAATAGACTTGTTCATCCTCAAGCTTCAAACTTTCAATTTCAGTTAATGGAAATGTTAAATTGAGAGAACTTCGAAAGTTAAAGTCATAAGACCAATGCTGTTGCGTTTTTACAGGTGCGTGCCTAAGCAAGCGTACGGCCTGAACAAAATCATAACTTTGAGGTTGATCAAACAATCCTTGGATTACAGAAGCATTTTGCCACCAACGTTCTGCACGCATTGGTATATCTCCTGTTGGGTGTGTACGTCAAATATTTCGACATCAACAAAACTGTTCAAATTAACTCTTAAATTAAAGACATGACTTAACAACTGACTAAAAATATAGGCACTAAACCCACGAAAAACCTCTAAATCCAAGCTTATTTTTACTTTGACACCACGTACAAATAATGGAAATGGTTTGCTATTCACTAATTTTTGCGCAAGTGAAAAGTCGATTTCTTTAATCGCATCTATAATTAATTGATTTTCTTTACTCTTTGGTAGGTTATATAACTCTAGAAGCTCTTTAATATGAGCAACGGAATCCCCTTTCATTAACGACATATTATTTAATGAAAGCTGAGAAATAATTCGCCATTGTTCTTGCTTATTTTGCTCAAAATAAAAAGGTTGTGTTGGACGTTTCAGCATTAATGCACGTCGCGCCAAACTACTATCATTTAGCGTTAATATATTTTGGTCTTTGTTATAACTTTCATAAGGTAAATCACGATTCGTACACAAAAGTTCAGTACTAATAAAATCAGATTTTGTACTCGCAGGATCCAATGACTTAGAAATAATGCTATAACTCATTTCTTGTGATTTATTATTTAAACCTGAAGTTTTTAAGCTATAAAAAAACTTGACCTGATCATGCTGATAATGACTCATCGCAAAGAACGGTAAAATAGGATGCATAACTTCATCTTGTGCACTTTTTTCACGGACCATATTCATTTTTAAAATTGAATACGCCTGAAAATAATCAGGATGATGCGCATCTGTGACCAATGGATAATCCATGCGCTTATGATTAATTTTTTGTGGTTCTGCCTGCTTTTTAAATAAATTGATAATTGGCGTTGCAAATAATTTAAAATTAGCGGTGCTTAACTCTGAATAATTTCGTATAGAAGCTTGGTCATTTAAATTTAATTTAAAATGAATTTGCAACTCAAAGCTAGAATGTTCCAAAGCTAAATGTGAGATAGCATTCAAATTAAGTTTTAAAAAATTAAATTTTTCAGGAAAGCAAAAATATTCCATGAGTAAACGATAAGCATGATGCGTATGCTGATCTAACGGTAATATTCCATCAGCCTCATCAAAACCCATTAAGCTAAAAGGATTAGCAATATCATAACTTTCTTGACCTGCTTTAATACTAAAATGCGTTCCTTTTCTAAAAATATGGTCGAGCACTTGCAATGGAAAATGCGAAATAGCATCTAAGTAAATAGGCAGGTGTTGTTGTTCTAGTAAACGATGGCTTTTATTGAAAATATCAAAGACAAAACTTAAAGTCGCATTATGATTTAGATGCATTTGCGCTGTTGGATGCGTCTTAAAATGTATATTTTGCAAGGAAATAGGCATGATCGCCGTATCGTATGAGGTTGCATACTCACATTGAACACCACGAACACTTTTCGCTTTTAAAATAGTCGATCTAGGAATGAAATGTAATTCAGTCAATGTTTTTATTTTATTGATATCTTCAAATGACACCACAGAACTTGCTGGAAAAGGCTTAAGATATTGAGGAAACATCACCTCATAAATAGAACGTGTAAAGACCTCATAACTATCGTCCAACTTTTTATCAATACGTGCAGCCACCAAAGAAAAAGCTTGGATAAGACGTTCGATATGTGGATCATCAATTTGTTCTTGATTTAAAGATAAGCGTTGTGCAATTTTTGGATATTTGTTTGAAAAATCACGCGATTGCTGTGCAAATTCCTGTAATTGTTTTTCATAATATGGGAGTAGCTCTTCAATCACGGATAACTCACTTAGCTTTTAGAGGAAATAACATATTGTTGTGTGGTCGGTTTTAATAAAGCATCAAACACAACTGGCTCATATAAAGGATGAATATTTAAAAATGCTTGAATACTTAAGCACAGCGCCCCCATATTGTTGCCTTCCATCAACATTTCAACCTTAATTTGCTTTAAACGAGGCTCATGTGCGGCAATTGACTTTTCAATGGATTGGCAAATTTTGTCACAATCTGTTGGGTTTGCAGTTGACAGACCAACAAAATCGATAATGCCAAATTGCAAAATTGACTTTTTAGCCAAAGGAAAATCCTCAATTAACTCACCAAAATTCGCCATTCGACTATTCAGTAAATCTTCTAAATCAGATGCAACGGATTCACGTAGTTCACTTAATGACAAGCCACTTTGCGCTTGTTGGTCGTTAGGTAGCATGCGATCGAACAAAGTTGTTCGAAATCCAAAAGGATAAAGTTGATCTAGATTCATTTCATTCTTATGTATTTACAAATATATTAAATAACAAAATGATAGAGGCTGGCTGACGCCAACCCCTACTTTTAAAAATATTATGCAGCGTATGATGCAGTGTTATTAGACAATGACCACTTCTTAGTAACAGCACCTTTTTGCGTACCGTTAATATCTTGTTGGTTGTATGTCCATTCAACAGCAGCATATTTCAAACCAAATGCTTCGTGCGGAACACCTTCATCATTTACGCTTGGTGTAACACTTGAAACTAAAACATGTTTCAATTTAATTTGAAGATATTTAATACGTTTGTCTCCATTCGCACGATAGAAATCGATTTGAACTTCATCAAAAGTATAACCAGCAGAACATGCTTCCCATAATTTTGGACTCGTTGCATCTAAGTCTTTTACGAAAATCATGTCTGAATGTTCTACACGTTCAGCTGTATGGCCACCAACACTTGAAGATGTTGCTGATTTAGGTTGACGGATATTGTGTGACCATGAATTAACTTCGAGCCAGTTTTTATGTTCAGTATCACGCGACTCACCATCAATTTTGTATTTGCCACGAAACTGTACGTATATATCTTTCATTTTTAATTTTCCTATTTATTTAAAGTTATTATAGTGTTGCATCAAAAATTAATTTGAAGACTGAGGAAGTTCAGTAACAAGTCGCAATGAAACTGACAACTCATCCAACTGGAAATGCGGTCTTAAAAAGACCACAGATTTGTAGTGACCCGGTTCAGCTGGGTTTTCTACAACTTTTACAGAAGCTTCACGCAATGGATATTGAGCTTTGGCTTCTTGAGAAGCGCCATCATCTAATAACACATATTGTGAGAGCCAACTGTTTAAAAAGGCTTCTACATTACCTGCAGATGCAAAACTACCGACTTTGTCACGCATCATTGCTTTTAAATAATGTGCAATGCGTGATACAGCCATAATGTACTGAATTTGACTTGATAATGCTGAATTGGCATTCGCCGTATCGCTGTCATATTTTTTTGGTTTTTGCGTTGATTGTGCGCCAAAAAATGCCGCATAGTCCGTATTTTTACAGTGTACCAATGGAATAAAACCGAGGTCGCTTAACTCTTTTTCACGACGATCTGTAATTGCAATTTCTGTTGGGCATTTAAATACAACTTCACCATCATTGGTTTTAAAGGTATGAACAGGTAAACCTTCAACCAAACCGCCACCTTCAACACCACGAATTGCTGCACACCAACCATGCTGATCAAAGGCATTGGTTAAACGTGTACCAAAGGCATACGCGGCATTCATCCATAAATATTCATTGTGGTTTTCACCAGACACTTCTTCAACGTAATTAAAGCCTTCCGTTGCGGTGCCTTCTTTAGGATGATAAGGCAAACGACCTAATACACGTGGCATGGTTAACGCAACATAGCGCGCATCATCACTTTCACGGAAGGAACGCCATTGAACATATTCAGCAGTTTCAAAAATTTTACTCACATCACGAGGACGATCTATATCTGTAAATGACTCTAGACCAAACATGTCTGAAGACGTTGCTGAAATAAATGGTGCGTGTGCTGCTGCTGCCACATGTGAGATTTGTTCTAATAAATACATATCAGAAGGTGTACGATCAAATTCGAAGTCACCAATTAAAGTTGCATAAGGTGCACCACCAAATGAACCATACTCTTCTTCGTAGATTTTTTTGAATAAAGTACTTTGATCGAAATCTGTAGCACCTTGGAAATCTTTAACCAATTCTTTTTTTGTTGTATTCAACATACGAATTTTAATTAAAGAGTTTGAAGGTGTTTCTTGACAAAAATAGTATAAACCACGCCAAGTTGATTCAATTTTTTGAAACTCTGCATGGTGCATAATTTTGCTTAATTGTTGTGAAATTAATGCATCAATCTCTGCAATACGCTTATCAATTGAAAGTGACATATTTTCAGACACAGTAATTGTACCAGCCATCACTTCTTTGGCTAATTCGCCAATCAGGCTTTTTGCACGGTCATGTTCTTGATCATTACGTGCAATACGACTTTGCTCAACAATTGAATCAAGTAAAGAATAGTTTTCAACTTCTGCAACAGATGCTGTAGCGGTATTAAAATTATTCACTTTCAACCTCCGCACTTAATTTACGTACTTGATCTGTATTTTTTAAAACATCATCTAATAGATCTTCAAGTCGTTCATTATTTGAAATTTTATTACGCAAATCAGTTAAACGCTCACGCGCTTCCACAAGCTTACGAAGCGGGTCTACATTTTGTACAATATGCTCAGGAGTAAAATCTGCCATGCTGGTAAAGGTCAAATCTACACCAATTTTGCCACCTTCTTCAGTCAATGTATTTTCGACTTGAAAGCTTGCACGTGGTGCTAAAGATTCCATTACTTCATCAATATTGTCTAAATCAACATTAATAAACTTTTTATCTTTCAGCTTGGTCTTTTCCACTTCTGAAGCTGCAGAAAAGTCACCTAATACACCAACAACAAAAGGTAATTCTTTTACTTCTTTACCATCACCTACTTCAACATCGTAAGTGAGCTGTACACGCGGCGGACGTATACGTTGTAATTTTTTTTGAACGCTTTCACGCTTTGACATAATTTAATTTCCTATTTTTTTATTTATTTAATGACGCAAATGGAGATGAGCCAGAATGAGCAGGTGCTGATTTAACAGCGGGTTGTTCTTTTTTTACAGTTGCAGTAGTTTTTGCAACGGTTTTAGGTTTTGAAGGTTTATCTGCGGATACAGTGCTTTTATTTCTTTTCGATTGTGTCGTTGATTTTAAGGAAGACTTCGATGACTTATTTGATTTGCTCTTAAAACTTTCATCTTCAGATTCTAATGGCTTTTCAACTGTCGGCTGAGCAAAGCGAATGGTTTCCGCGAGTTGTTTTGCAGGTGCATAACTCGTTTCAGTTAAAGAGCGTAATTCTGTTGAACGCATTTGATTTAGCGCATTTTGAGCAATACTTACACCAGCCAAAAATGTTACATCGGTTAATTCACGTGAGCTCACATTTTGGCTACGCAATTGATTGATCACTTCTAATGCTTTTAAGTTATAACCTAGACCTTGATAGCGCTGTGCAATTTTTAATGATAGTTCTTGTTTTAAAACATCATTTTTTCGATTGCCTTTATCACAAAGTTGGTTGTAAAAATTAATGAGTTCAGCATCTGTATCACCCGCAGCAACCGGATAATCTTTTAAACAAGATTTACTGATTTCTTGCGTCTGATCTTTTGCAAAGCTGAATTGCATTAAGCTTGCCGTAAGGACAAACGTTAAAATGAGATTATACTTATTCAAAATAGCCTCTATCTTGGTATTAATTTTAATTTATATAATATTATTCATGTGAGATTGATCACAAATTTCTTGCAATCATACTCTCAATTATTCTTGATTAAAAAATATGCCAACAATTCTAACAAAAGAACTAGCTATGAAGTCAATACAAAAATAGAAAATAATTAACAATTTTTGTCAGTTTCTCTTGAATAATTTTGTATTTAAGTCTTAACATGCAATGGAATTATCTTTGTTTTTTTAAAAAATTATGTAAAATATCCAACATAGTTTTGATTTGTTTAATATAAACAATTGATTTAAAACAAAATACTAAAAACAGCTAGAATCAGGTACCTCAGCAAAACCCAATTTTAATATGCTGAAGTGTGTCTAAAAATTGAGAAAATTATGAATAATTTAAAAATTTTAATCACAAAATTGTCACCTCATGCGCGTATTTGTCTCGAGAAATCGGCAAATACTTGCATATCGCAACAAAATTATGAGATCGAAATTGAACATTTTTTTCTAGAATTACTACAATCAAATATAAAAAATGATCTTTATTATTTAACTGAAAAGTACAAAATTGAGCGTGATGGCCTAAGTCAAGATTTAAAAGAAAGTATTACACAACTCCCTAAGGGCAATGCCCGTACACCAATTTTCGCACAATCCATAGTACGGTTATTAGAACAAGCTTGGTTATTGGCATCAGCAGAACAAAATCCTATTATTCGTAGTGGTCACTTATTGGTAGCCTTATTGACTGCACCTGATTTGTATCAAATTGCAGCGCGTGCTTCATACTTATTTGAACGCTTCCCTATCGACACCATGAAGCATAAATTTTTAGATGTATGCCATGAAAGTGTTGAAAATGAATTTCAAGTTCAAAATTTAAATATTGAACACGCAGACTCAACTGTCATGAGCACACCAGTTGCAAAAACACCTGCTTTAGACCAATTTACCATTAACCTCACTGAAAAGGCTAAAAGTGGTGGTATCGATCCAGTCATAGGCCGTGAATTTGAAATTCGCTTAATGCTCGATATTTTAATGCGCCGTCGTCAAAACAACCCCATTTTAACTGGGGAACCTGGTGTTGGTAAAACTGCTGTAGTTGAAGGTTTGGCTTTAAAAATTGCAAACAACCAAGTTCCAGATGCTCTAAAAAATGTGCAATTGCATGTATTAGATATGGGCTTGTTACAAGCTGGTGCAAGTGTCAAAGGTGAATTTGAAAATCGTTTAAAACTTGTGATTCAAGAAGTTCAGGCTTCAGTACACCCTATTATTCTGTTTATTGATGAAGCTCATACATTAATTGGCGCTGGTGGCCAAGCTGGACAAAATGATGCAGCCAATTTACTTAAACCTGCATTAGCACGTGGTGAATTACGAACTATCGCTGCAACAACTTGGGCTGAATACAAACAATATTTCGAAAAAGACGCGGCTTTGAGTCGTCGTTTCCAAGTAGTAAAAGTTGAAGAACCTACCGAAGAAGTTGCGATTGATATGTTGCGGGCTATGATTCCAGTCATGGCACAACATTTTAATTTGCAAATTGATGATGAAGCCATTGTCACTGCTGTTCATGCTTCACACCGTTATATTACTGGGCGTCAACTCCCAGATAAAGCCATTAGCGTTTTAGATACCGCAGCAGCACGGGTTGCCCTAACACAAAATGCTCAACCTGTTAAATTGGATCAGTTACTAGCGAAACAGCACAATTTAAATCTTGAATTAAGCATTTTAGAAAATGAACATAAAAACATCCCAATTCATCATGAACGCTTAGATGCTTTAAAAGCTCAATTGTCGCTCTTAGCATCTGAAATTGAGCAGGTTAAAACTCAATGGATGCAAGAACTACAATGGGTTCGAGAAATTCAGCAACTTGAAATAAATGATTTAACTGACGAAACAGAAATTCAAAAACTTGCAAGCTTACGTGAACAACTTAAAGCAAGCCAAGGCCAAACACCATTGGTCTTTGAACGTGTAAATGCTCAAATCATTAATGAAATTATTTCCGATTGGACTGGCATTCCTGTTGGCAAAATGGTCAATGATGAAATTAAACAAATATTAACTTTAGAAGAAAAACTTGAACAACGTGTCATGGGTCAAGACTATGCCCTTCATCAACTCGTTCAAGGCATTAAGACATCGAAAGCTAAGCTTGAAGATCCAAATAAACCACAAGGTGTGTTTATGCTCGTGGGTCCAAGTGGTGTTGGTAAAACAGAAACTGCATTGGCTTTAGCTAATGAACTTTATGGTGGAGAATCACACCTAATCACCATTAACATGTCCGAATACCAAGAAGCACATACGGTATCTTCATTAAAAGGTGCACCTCCTGGTTATGTGGGTTATGGACAAGGCGGTGTATTAACCGAAGCCGTGCGCCGTAATCCTTATGCAGTTGTATTACTCGATGAAATTGAAAAAGCACACAACGATGTTCAAGAATTATTTTATCAAGTCTTTGATAAAGGGACACTCGAAGATGGTGAAGGTCGTGTGATTGATTTTAAAAACACAACGATATTGCTTACATCAAATACAGGCTCAAGTGCCATCATGCAAGCTTGCTTAAATGCACCTATAGAAGAATGGCCTACAGCAGAAGCATTACTTGAGCAACTTAAGCCAAGTTTATACAAACAATTTAAACCTGCATTTTTAGGTCGTATGCGAATTGTGCCTTATTATCCATTGTCTGATGATTTACTGGTTCGTATTATTCATCATAAATTAGGCAAAATTACGGCACGCTTAGAAAAACAATATGCAACACAAGTAACTTATACCGATGAGTTAATTGAATTACTTTTAAGTCGCTGTACTGAAGTAGATAGTGGTGCACGTAATGTAGATAACATTTTGAATGCAACTATTTTACCTGCATTAGCAACGAAAATTTTGGTTGCTATGAGTGAAAATAATATTCCTAAGCATATCGAAATTCATGTGAAAGATGATGAGATTATCTATTTACTTGATCCCGTAGCAGATGTGAAGACAACAAAGAAAGTAAAACCTAAAAAAAGCAAAAAATCAGAAGTTGAAAGTATTAAATAAACACTTTTGACCCCAATGTGGCTAGGAGTGATATTTATAATTACTTCTTGCCAAATAGATAGTTTAAATAGAATCAGAAAAAATAAAGGCAAATTATGAGTGTAGAACTCGAAACCCTATTACAGCCCATTAGCGAGCAACAGCCTTGTGGTACGGATTATTCATTTTCTAATGAATTTCATGCAATAAAAAAGGCAAAAACACAAGATGACCCTTTATTGGATCAAGGTGATTGGGTAGCTGAACCAAAACAAGCAGATTGGTCCTTTGTTCAATCACAAACCATTGAGTTGCTTACTGAAAAAAGCAAGGATATTCGCCTTTATACGTGGTTAATGGAAGCATGGGCACATTTATATGGTTTTGATGGCCTACATAAAAGCCTCGCTCTAATGCAACAGAGTTTAAATAGCTATTGGTTTCAGCTATTTCCCGAAATTGAAGATGAAGATTTAGATCAACGCTTAGGTTTATTGCAAGGATTTATTAATCTTTTACCGACATTATGCAAAAGTATTCCAGTGGTAAATGTTTCGCCGTACTACACCCTTTCTGACTACGAATCTTTTTTGCATCAACAAAATCAAAAACGTAAATTAAATACAGAAGATGAAGACCAAGAAAATCCCGTTAATTTAATGGAGCAATTTGATCACGCGCTTTTCAATACATCCAAAAGCATTCAATATCAAAACTATCAGGCTTTTTTAGAAACACTAACGCAGTGGCAATTGTTAAAAGATACGATGGATCAACTAATGGGATTAGATGCTCCAAGTTTTGCTGGAATTGACTCCCAAATTGAAAGTATTCATTTGAACTTAAAGAAAATTTATAAAGCCGAGGCTTTTTTACAATCTACCGAACAAAATAAAAGCAGTCCATCAACCCCTATTGATACACCGATGAATGTTACAACACCCCATGTAGAACAGGCTGCCAATATACATGTTGAACATAGTACAACCTCTTTTCAACCACAACAAAAAAGTCATTTGGCAAATCGTGATCAAGCGATGCGTTTATTACAAGAAATTTCGGATTATTTCCAAGTCAATGAGCCTCATAGTCCTGTTAGCTATATGCTACAAAAAACTATTAAATGGGGCCAAATGCCATTACATGAATGGCTAACCCAAGTCATTAAAAATGAAAATCCGTTAGAAAATGTCCAAGAAATGTTGGGCGTACAAAATAATGATGCAAATAATGATTGGTAACTTAAATGTTAAAAGCTGAAAAAATATTATGGGGAGAAGGCCTATTCCTTAGACCCCAACACTTCCAAATGCAAGATGCTTATCACGAGCAAAGACTAAATCATACTGTACGATCTACTGTTCCATTTGCTTATGGCATTCAACAATTAGATTTTGATGAAGTACAACTTTCGACACAAGTTTTGGCTCTAAATAAAGTTGAGATGATTTGGCAAGATGGTGAAATTTATCAAGCGCCGGCACAAGATTTACTGCCAGAGCCAGTACTTCTTGATGAGTTAAATCTTAAAAATGAAATGCATGTATATTTGGCACTCCCAATTATGCAAGCCAATAAGAAAAACTTAAGTTTTGAACAACATACGCAGTCTAGTCGATATCATTCTCACTTGACTGAAGCCTATGATTTATTTACAGATGCATCTTTGGCGGACATTACCTTATTAAAGCGTCGAGCAGAGTTAAAATTGTTTGAACATGCACATGAACCAGCTCAAAGTTTAGATGGCTATTTATATATCCAAATTGGTCGTTTAAAGCGTCAAAGTTCTGGCAGTTTTATCTTAGATTCTAAATTTATTCCGCCAATTTTACATATCTCAGCCTGTGATTCTTTATTGGCTGGATTAAAAAGAACTTTAAATATTATTAAAGCGAAAATTAAGACAATTCAGGCCAATAACCGTGAAAATGAGCAAAAACTCATTGAATTCCGTTCTGGCGATATTGTGTCTTTTTGGTTGGTGAATGCATTAAATACAGCTCATGCAACGCTGAATCATTTACTGCGTTATCCATTGATTCATCCAGAGCGCTTATATTTTGAGTTGTTGCGCTTAACGGGTTCTATGTTGACCTTTTCAACTGCTTACGATGTCGAACATTTGCCAGAATATAAGCACACCCATCTTGAAGAAAGCTTTGGTCAGCTTGATCTAATATTACGTGATTTATTAGATACGATTATTTCAAATCGCTATATCAGTATTAGCTTAAAAGAAACTCGACCTTCTTATTGGATTGGTAGTTTAGAGTCTGACAAAATTACCCGTGATACTCGCCTGTATTTGGCTGTTTCAAGTGGTGTTATGCCTACACATGATTTAATTTCTTATGTCCCTCTACGCTTTAAAGTTGGTAGTACAGTAGATGTAGAACAACGTGTCATGGCGGCATTACCTGCTGTGACACTGCAACATTTAATGCAAGTCCCAACGGCAATTCCAGTTCGTTCTGGTGTCAGCTATTTTGAAGTTGAACCAAATAATGAATTGTATCAACGCATGCTGGATTCTGAAGCGATTTGTGTATATATCCCGACAGGCTTCCAAGATATTTCAATTGAATTGATTGCAGTAATGAATGGATAAGGCAATATAAAAATGAATATGAAGAATAATGTACCCTCTCTGTTTGATGATGGCACGATTGGCACTGGATATGTACCGACACAAACGGAAGTCAAAGCACAAACTGCATCTGCAAATATGGTTGATTTATTACATGATGGTTTTTACATTGTTTTTTTATTAAAAAATCAATATGTACCATCAGATCCGGAAGGCTTTAAACAAAAAATTATAGATTTATTAAATCGATTTGATCATCAAGCACGTAAATTACAATTTAATGCCGATGATATACAGGATGCTAAATACGCATTTTGCGCATTAATTGATGAAACGATTGTGACACAACAGGATGCACGTTTTTTTGATTTACAAAATAATTGGATGTTAAACCCACTACAGCTGACTTTGTTTGGCTCACAACTTGCAGGCTATCGTTTTTTTGAGAAATTAGAAGAGATCAGAAGTAAAGGTAAAGAACGACTGGCTGCACTGGAAGTTTATCACTACTGCATGTTGTTAGGATTTCATGGTAAATATCGTATTGAATCTATAGAGCATCTAAATCTATTGGTCTCACGTATTGGTGATGAAATTGATTATTTAAAAGGAAAAAAAGTCGCATTTTCTCCTTTTGCTGCTTTACCTGATCAAATCAAACATATTATTCATCGTGAGCTTCCATTCTTTTGGATTTTGATTTTTTTACTTTTGTTTTCTGTAATTTCTTTTGTGGGCTTACACTATATGTTGGGTAAACAAAATGATGCTGCTTTATCTAAATATCAAAACGTAATTAGCGCACCAGCAGAACAAGCTTATATCACCATTCATTTACCATAAGACTAGAATAAAATGGCAAACGAAAAATCAAATAATGTTCGAATATTACAATCGACTAAAAAGACAACAATATCACCCCTAATAACCGCTGTGATTGGTTTTTTAGCAGGTGTTTCTGTGATTTCAATTGCAGGTTTCATTTTTATGAATATGCAAGCGAGTGACAGTAAAAATACAGATCTTCTTACAAGTCAGCCTACAGAGTTACAAGAGCATGTACTCAGTGAGTCGAATGTAGCACCAGCACGTGTCATGACAGCGGATGAAAATATTGCTGATCATACGCAAACACAACATGAGCAAACAGTTCATACTTCAAATGATGACCCTAATGTTCAGGCTGTTGATCCTGTAAATGTATTTAAACATCCAACAGCAAAACCGCAACAGCTGACAAGGACACAACCTACTACTGGTCATACTCAAGATCCATTTGCCTTGACCCAAACAGAACCTAAAAATATTGTTGTTAATACCATTAAAACAACAAAACCTAATCCCGCACAAACTCGACCTTTACAAACTCAAGTTAAGCCTACACCTATCCCGACGCCCGTTGTTAAAGCAGCCGTAAAACCGACTAAACCAACCGTCATTGAAGAACCTGAACCAGAGTCTCCACGTGGCTCATTACAGGTGACTGTAACTAAAACAGTTACGCCAGTTAAGGAAACACCAAAAGAACCCAAAGCTGAATCATGATTATTCTGCTTTTTACATGTTTTGTAATTTTAAGCTTTGTCTCGGCATTATTGCTGTCGTATGAGCTTAGACAAATACTTCACAGTTTTTTTGCATCTTTAATTCCAAAAAGCAAAGATCGTTGGACAAATGCCAAACAATTTGCACATGAGCTGAATTCGGCAGCCTCACCTGAGCAAATTCAATCGCATTGGCATTTACAACAATGGTGGATATTAATCGCTGGAGCTGTACTGTTTTCCAGTATTTTATTATTTGCATTTACTCAACCCGTGACTGCGTCAAAAATGGAAGCTGACTATCTAAAAAAAGTTGATCCACAGATTTTTGCAATGCTAAATGGTGAAATGTTAGATGCACCCGCCGAAGTAGAAGAAAACCTAGTACAAGATGCCATTGCAGAAGCATTGGCCTTAGAAAGCATGAATAACTCAGTAATCTCTGCAACCAATACCGTCCCAACAAATTTAACGATGCCTGATGACGCCGTATTTGAAGCACATAGCCATAATGATTTAGCTGGAGCTGATCGTAAATGGCATAAGATGAATCCGCGTTTTAAGCAGCGTTTATTGATGGTCATGAAAACGATGCGTGAACAGCATGGCTACGAGATGGTTTTACTTGAGGGATATCGTAGCCCTGAACGGCAAAATAACTTAGCGACGAATATTAATACAACTCGTGCCAAAGGATTTCAAAGCTATCATCAGTTTGGCTTAGCTGCCGATATTGCATTTAAACGTGATGGTAAAGTGGTTATTTCTGAACGTGACCCTTGGGCCATGCGCGGATATCAACTCTACGGCCAAGTAGCAGAATCTGTCGGTTTAACTTGGGGTGGCCGTTGGAAATCGATACAAGATTATGGACATACTGAGTACCGCATGCCTGGTCTAGTAAAAACGCGTGAAATGGCGGAAAAACTCACGTCAGAAGGTCAGTTGCAAGCTTCAAATATCAATGTGAATCCATAAATGGATTCACATTGATATTCCGCTTTATTCAGCTCAGATGCCCTTTTTTTAATCATATATATTGAAACCCTTTATGGTTTCAACTTAACTCATTTTATTATTTTAAAAAACTATTTAATGTATTAAGTACGGCCGTGGTTTGCTCTGCATGCAACCAATGTCCTGCTTCTGCAATATTTTGAATGTCTGCATTTGGAAATTGGGTACGAATCGCTTCAAAATGTTCATCTTTTTCAATATACGGTGATTTTTCACCTTTTAAAAATAATGTAGGTCCAGTAAATACTGTAGAAG
The DNA here is from genome assembly GCF_013391565.1 of Acinetobacter sp. SwsAc6. Lineage (NCBI taxonomy): Bacteria > Pseudomonadati > Pseudomonadota > Gammaproteobacteria > Moraxellales > Moraxellaceae > Acinetobacter > Acinetobacter sp. SwsAc6. Next base: position 16,978 of record NZ_JACAXE010000035.1, on the reverse strand, counting down.
TTGGCCAAGAGATAATATCTGCATAATGTGTATATAAAGCATTTACATTAAATAGCCACTGTCCTTTATGCCATGATTTTAATAAGAATTGAATAACCATTTCTTCTTGAATGTATTGTTTCATCAATGCAATGACTTCACTACGCGTAGATAAAGTTACCTGTTCAACAGCTATTAATGCTTTGAAAATTTGATCATGATGATTTTGCGTATATGCAAATGGTGCAATATCAAGTATTGCTAATTTTTCAATTCGATTCGGATGTTGTTGGGCTAAATACATAGCAATTTTTCCGCCCATAGAATGCCCGACCAAACTGAATTTTTCAATTTTCAAAGAATCTAAGGTTTCTACAAGATCCTGAGCCATTACTGCATAGTTCATATCAGTCGCATGCCCTGATTTACCATGATTGCGAACATCGACTTGAATGACATCATGTGTTTCAAAATAGCTTCGAGCCAGCATTCCCAAATTACTTAAGCTACCAAATAATCCGTGAATAAAAATAATAGGGGTTGAATTACTTTTGGGATTTTCATGATGTTCGAAATTTAAAATCATAACGCTATCTTTGGGCTAACTTTTGAATACACTTTATGATGTGGTCTATTAAGAATTTAATCAATTGTGAAATTATTTTATTTTTTTTTGCTTAGGCTATTTTAACTAGCTTTAGTGAATGAAAAAAGGCTGAAATAATCAGCCTTGTTATAAAATTGAATGGGTTACTTAAAATAATTCAAAGGGAGCTTTAAATAGCGAATGCCATTTTGCTCAGGCTCAGGGAAATGGCCTGCACACATATTCACTTGTATGGCCGGTAAAATCAGTTTTGGCATACTCAATGACGCATCACGGCGCTGACGCATATCAACAAACATTTGTTTTTGAGTATTTTCATTGATATGAATATTGCTCTGTTTCTGTAGTTGAATACTACTTTCGCAATGATATTCGGAACGATTTTCTGGTAAATAGTCATGGCACAAAAATACCCGTGTCTGCTCAGGCAATTGATACAAGTTTTGCACCGAGTCAAATAAGGTCGATGCACTGCCCTTTGGAAAGTCACAACGTGCTGTTCCATAATCTGGCATAAAGAGCGTATCACCCACAAATACGGCGTCACCGATCACATAGCTTAAACATGCTGGGGTATGTCCAGGTGTTGGTATGTTATATGCTGATAAGTTGCCAATCTTAAATGCTTCATGATCTTGAAATAGATAATCAAATACTTGCTGAGCATTAATACTTTTCATATCTAAATGATATATCTGTGAAAACGTATCTTGCACAATTTTAATATTGTGGCTCATAGCAACTTTACCCCCCACCTTTTCTTTTAGGTATTGGGACGCAGTCAAATGATCTGCATGGACATGAGTTTCAAGAATCCATTCAACGCTTAGGCTATTTTGTTGAACAAAAGCTAAAATTTGATCAGCACTTTGGGTATACGTTGTCGCAGAAGCCGCATCATAATCTAATACACTATCAATTACGGCGCATTTTTTTGTCTCAGGATCAGTAACAACATAACTAAACGTATTGGTCCGCTCATCAAAAAAATGTTGAATCCAAGGTGTTATCGCCATGTGATTAATGTCCTGTGATTTTTTTATGGGCAAATACGCCTATAAACATCGCAACAATGAAATATAAAATCTGTGTATAACCTAAGCCAATTAAAGTAAATGCTGGTGCTGGACAAACACCTGTTAAACCCCAACCAATTCCAAAGATTGCAGCGCCTAAAATTAATTTAGAATCAATTTGTGTTGCTTGTGGTAAATCAATTGCATCACCAAAAACTGTTTTGGGTCGATTACGGCGCACAGCCAATTGGAATGGTATAAATGTAATTAAAATTGCACCCATCATTACAAATGCCAGACTCGGGTCCCACTGGCCTGCAACATCTAAAAAGCCTAATACTTTCTCAGGATTAGACATACCTGACAGCATTAACCCAATTGAAAATAATCCACCAAACAGAAAAGCAAAAATATTTTTCATGCGCCTGCTCCTACAACATGACGTACCACAAATACTGTAATAGCACCGGTTAACATAAATATGCCTGTTGCAATTAATGAACGCTTTGAGAGCCGACTGATTCCACAAATACCATGCCCACTAGTACAACCTGAACCAAGGCGTGTACCAAAGCCGACTAACAAGCCAGCAACAATCAATTGCCATATACTCGCATTAAGTACAATTTCTGGTTGTATAAATAGACCGTAAATAAATGGGATCACGACAATCCCTAGTAAAAACCAAAATGCGGGTTTCTGCAAAAGCCCTTCTGGATGTATTATCTGACCAATCATGCCACTAATACCTGCAATCTTGCCATTGATATACAAATAACCAACGACAGAAATGCCTAATAGGGCGCCACCTAAAAAAGCCCAAAGAAAGTCATGCATGGGAGTGATGATCCAATAAACATTATATGTTTTTATAATATGTATATTTTTTGTTTATGCAAGTCTTATTTCATCTATTCTTTGAACAATTCATTATAAACAACTATTTTTAGATAGAATTTGTTGTAATACGACGTTGTGAGCTTGCTTAGCGACACACCAAGAAATCATCTCATTGAGTGAACGATACTTTTCTTCGAATATAGAAATAATTTTATGATTGTCTGTAGATCTAGCAAAAAAGAAGATTTCTAATTCTTTATGCCTTTCGACTAATTTTATAAAGCGTATATTACTCTGCTCAAAATATTGAATGGCATCATCCAATTCAGCTCTTGGCAATACAAAGGCGGCATAGTGTTGATGAAATATTTTGAAGTAATGTTCATCCAATACATAACACCTTAAATTTGCAATTAAGGGCACCGCATAATTCAATTGCTTTGCAATATAGTGTGCGGCCGCCAAATGGTGAGAGCCTCCCGTATTGGAAATAAATAGTTTATCTAACCAAGCAAAAACCACAAACTCATCAGTGCTTGTATTTGGCGAATGAATGATCCTAATTTCCCGATGTGCCAACATCGCTTCAAGTCGCTGTGCAGAGATTTCACTGATATAAGATGGACACTGCTTTTCAACAAATGCCTCAATTGTTTGAAACTCTTGTAATGGCGACTTAGAATTTGAGAAGCCACTTAACATTGAAAGATCAACCTGATATTGAGTATATATTTGCGTTTCAAATATAGGATTAATACAGCACGTAACTGTTCTAACTCCTCGGCACTGGTCTTAAAATGAGAAATGAAATGCGTATAAAGTTCATTATTATAAAAATGATAATCCTTAAGTGCTTTAATTTTTAAATTGTGCAATGCAAAGACATCATATAAATAAATTGAGTTGTGCTGCGTTAAATCTAACTTAGTAGTCCTTTTCTGTTTTAAATAACGATACAAAGCAAAATTATGAGAAAACTGAGCTAAAATTTCACTCCAGAATGAACCGAACATCACCTCTACTCCATTGTTTCGATAATTTCTTCTATTTGTTAAGTATTCAAATCCATTAAGGCATCCTAATCACGCCAATACGGCGATTGTCATAGAATTTCACCATATATTTTTATTAAAAAACCTTAATAATATTTAAAATTCACGAGATATATCCCCGAGAAATTTCGAACAAACATATATTTTTATTCATATTAACTTCACTATTGTCTATTTTTTGACATAAAATTCAAAATTGAGCTGAAATACTCGCTCAATCTTATTTTTATTAGATATATACAATGCTTAAGTCACCTAAATAATGAAATACGACAGCTCTCTGAACGGGTACAACGTCATTTGTATTGTGCATCCATAAAACAGCACACGTACATCAATACCAGATTAGCGATAGTAGAACACGTCCTCCCATACATAGATACTTAAAAGCGTATCAATACTCTTTCTCTTTGGAAGCGATATAAAACAATAAAGCTGTATAAGATATAAGAAGGATGCTTAGGCTTATTCTATTAAAAACAACTCAAAAGCTTAGTTAGAAATCATCCAAAGCTGGCTACTAAGCGCCGTGTATGAAGTGAATACTTGAGGCAAGAAGCTTAGGAAAAAAATAAGGCAAAAAAAAAGCCACTCTTCAGTGGCTAATTGAATAACATCAAGCATGACGATGAAGTTATTCAGCCAGAGCATAAATAACCAGGGAAGTATTATTTATGTCTAAGCTTAAGCCTATATATTAATACGAACTAGTTATCACTTTTATCTATTTTTGTGTCGTTATATGCCATTTTATCAAGTTGGCTTCAACTTAAGCCTTCTCTTTACAATTTTTGAATCATTTCTCTGGTTTTGCTGGTGTAGTTTTACACATTGCGCCAGTCGTCATACCAGATTTAGTTAAACTCTGTTGCTGTCGATCCAAAAAGTTTTTCGCTGCCATGTGCATGATAGAAGCCATATCGAGTTGGCTATTGTCTTCAGACAACTTCACTATACGTTGATAGGCATCTATACGTTGGCAAAAAGCCTCACTTTTTGCCGATGCATCTGCTATTGATTTTGGATCATCCAAAATAGGCTTAGTTGCTTTAATTACATCAAGATAATGTTGTATCTGTGCATCATAATTTTGCTGTGTTAGTACCTCAGACTGTGCCGTCTGACTTAATGACAGCACAGTACAAGTCAGCAGAAATGCATAAAGACTTTTATGCTTCATCGCCTTCTTTCCACACATCTTCATAATCATCTGAATCGATCATAAACCTATAACCAGTGTCCAGCGCTAAATATGGAAGTGCTTCAGGGAACTCTTTCATCAATTCTTTTACACTAATGAGCTCAAAAAAATCTTCTGAAGCATCTAACTCACCACCATAAATAAACCACGATACATTATTATCATCTGGTAGTTTACGCAGACCAACTACAGGTTCTTTATTTAAGGTTTGCAAGGCAATTGCTACTGTATCTGTTTCTTTTACGGCGCGATATGCCGAACCATACTCTTCACAGACCAACTGCTGTTCTTCAATTAAATCAGCATCCATCTTTAAAGCTCTTTTCTGTGTTTAATCATGCACGCAGTTTAAGGCTTTCATTAACCTTATACAATCAAGTGAAGTCAGATTTAGCTTCATTCAGACTGAGCTTCTTATCAATGTAAAATAAAGTGCTTTACTGAATCGCGGTGAGTTTTTTCTACAAATGATAGCTGACGGATGATTTCAAGCGTGTAGACTATACATCAAGTACAGTTTGTAACTATTCGAGATCTCAATATAAAACCCCAAGTAAGCTTACTCACTTGGAGTCTATTCATATATGTAAGCCAATGATTATACTTATTTTTGGACGCGTATAGATTTGAGTTGCTGAAAAATTAAAGACTCTTGGCCTGATTTATAAATATAACGCTCTAAAGTCCCTTGATTTGTATGAACTGACATTGAAATATTATCTCCTTTCAATGTATGAACAAGCGATGTAGGAATACTAAAATTATTTTGAGAACGGTGCATACCAAAGTACATACGATTTGTCGTCTTCGCAGTAGGACCGTAACTTAACTCTTCTGTACCATTACTAAAGGTAATTTTTTGGATATCGTAATTTTGTTGTACGCTATCTAATGATACTTTAATACCAACATGATCTAAAGCTTGCTCATTCCAACTCACTTGCACAATTGGGCAAAGTTCATTTGGCTCACAGATCAACAAACCCAAGGCAGCATTCTTTTGAGGCATAGGCGTAGTCTGACATGCAACAAGAGCACTAAGTACCATGGTCAGTCCAAGGCTTTTTAAAATGTATTTTTTCACAAGCTCACCCTCATAACATTTAAATAGACAATATTTATGTATTTATTTCCATAAAGTATTACATACCATTCTGTTCATATTTTAAACACAGCACAACAATATGATCTGAAATGATTATATGCAATCATTTGAGCCATTTAAGATTCTGTATAGACTGAAAGTAAACAGTAACACTCACGACAAAATGTACTTTTGTTTTAATACTGACAATTTACATACTGCTTTTAAACTACTATTGGACTGATGTTCTCACTCCCCCCATTTCATCATCTTCCACTCAAAACCTTATCTTACTCATGAATAGCGTCAACCTAGACTGCCATTAATGCTATAAAAATGCTCAAACAGATACCATCGAAATAACATCAATATATATATGAAACATAAACCAATCCCATAAATAGTGCTTTTGCCATTCCTGTGATTAAAATCCATTCAAACAAGTAGAAACTTCAATAAACAATATTGAGCACATTCGTCAATCCAAGGCTTTGAACTTTTCTGAAGTACACTCGATGGCTTTTAAATTTTGTATATACGCAATGTATCTACAAACCTATTCAAAATTTCGTACTTCTTAAAAAGTGCTGTATCACACAGTGAGTACAAAATTGATCAACTATGAGCCCTTAGTTATTGTTTTAAGTAACACATCAGATTTAGATTTTTTATTTCCCAAACATTCAAATTCTTCTTTATACGCTGACTTAAATTAGAGTAATTAGCCAAAATACTGTTTTTAATCATAATTTATGTTTAATATCTAATGTGAATTTAGAAAAGCTCAACATAAAAGTACACTAAAATTTAAACGTTTAATTTTGATTCCACATAGATCAAATTATGCATTTAAATTTTGAAAGAGTGAGTACAACAACCGATCGATTCAACTCAATCTTATAGACTCACTATACGGCGCAGGTTCAATAGGATCTAAAGCAGGACTATTTTCCTCCTTACATTTTTCAACATCAAAACATCCGTTACACAAATGATAATAACAGTTTTAGCCAATTCGGCTTACAATGTAAAAAACAGACATAACTATAAAATTTGTAATCTTTTAACATTGCCAAATGTCCGCAAAATTCGCATTATATAGCCCAAATCTGGCACACTAGATTCATGTCAATTCAAAGAATTTATAAATAAAATATGGAAAAATGTGCCATAATACGCAAACTTTGCAGATATCTTGCAAAGTAATTTTGCAATTTTTTAATTGGAGCATGCTGAATGAGTTCGACCATTTTGGTCATTCACGGACCGAATCTTAATTTGCTAGGAAAGCGCGAACCAGAAGTTTATGGACACCTCACACTTGAGGATATAAACCAGCAACTCACCGAACAAGCACAAAAAGCCTCTATTTCTCTGCAAACTTTCCAAAGCAATTGGGAAGGTGCTGTAGTGGACCGAATCCATCAAGCACAACAAGACGGCGTTCAATTTATCATTATCAATCCAGCAGCCTTAACACATACATCGGTTGCGGTGCGTGATGCACTTCTTGGCGTAGCAATTCCATTCATCGAAGTACATTTATCTAATGTACATGCACGTGAAGCTTTCCGCCATCATTCATATTTATCTGATAAAGCCGTAGGTGTTATCTGCGGATTAGGTGCAAAAGGCTACGCGTCAGCGCTTGACTTTGCTATCGACAAAATTCAACCAACTTTGCAATCTTAATTTAGGAATACAGTCTCATGGATATCCGTAAAATCAAGAAACTCATCGACCTGATGATTGAATCTGACTTACAGGCAATCGAAGTGAAAGAAGGCGATCAATCTATCGCTCTCACACGTCGAAATCCAGTTGTAGCAGCAGCTGTTCCAGCAATGCCTGCTCCTGCTGCACCTACACCAGCAGCAAAATCACCTCGTGGTGCTGTTGAAACTTCACCAATGGTTGGTGTGTTCTATGCAGCACCAAATCCGGGCGAAGCACCATTTGTAAAAGTTGGTCAAACTGTGTCTGCAGGTGAAACACTGGGTATTATTGAAGCAATGAAAATCATGAACCCAATTGAGGCAACTCAAAGTGGTGTGATTGAAGAAATTCTAGTGAAAAATGGCGAAGTGATTCAATTTGGTCAACCACTTTTCCGCTACCGCGCCTAAAACCTCGGGGAAAAATAATGTTGCAAAAAGTTTTAATTGCAAACCGTGGTGAAATTGCACTACGCATTACACGGGCCTGCAAAACTTTAGGAATTAAAACCGTAGGGATTTATTCCGATGCAGATAAAGACCTCATGCATTTACGCTTTTGTGATGAAGCAGTCTGCATTGGTCCAGGTGCGAGCAGTGAAAGTTATCTAAATATTCCAGCCATTATTACAGCGGCTGAAATTACAGGTGCTGATGCAATCCACCCTGGATATGGTTTTTTATCTGAAAATGCTGAATTCGCAGAAATTGTAGAAAGCTCAGGTTTTATCTTTATTGGCCCACGCCCAGAACATATTCGCCTGATGGGGAACAAAGTTTCTGCCATTATGGCAATGCGTAAAGCTGGTGTGCCTACTGTACCTGGTTCTGCTCATGCAGTTACACCAAACAATGCCTTGGCTGAAGCCAAAGAAATTGGCTTCCCACTGATCGTAAAAGCTGCCTCTGGTGGTGGTGGTCGTGGTATGCGTATTGTAGAACGCGTAGATACCCTACTCGAATCTGTACAAGCTGCACAACGTGATGCTGAAATGTGGTTTGGCGATGATACAGTCTATATGGAACGTTTTTTACAAAAACCTCGCCATGTAGAAGTACAAGTGTTAGCAGATGGTAATGGCCATGCAATTCATCTGTATGACCGTGACTGCTCTTTACAGCGCCGCCATCAAAAAGTACTTGAAGAAGCACCAGCACCGGGCTTACCAGAACAAGCACGCGCAGAAATTTTAGAAGCATGTGTGAATGCTTGTAAAATGATGCAATACCGTGGCGCAGGTACTTTCGAGTTTCTTTTTGAAGAAGATGAATTCTTCTTTATTGAAATGAATACACGCGTACAGGTAGAGCACCCTGTCACTGAAATGGTGACAGGTATCGATATTATTGAGCAACAATTACGCATTGCTGCAGGCCTCGGACTTAACATCGAACAAGAAGATGTCGAGTGCAAGGGTCATGCCATGGAATGCCGTATTAATGCTGAAGATCCAACAACCTTTATGCCTTCACCGGGTAAAATTGAGCATTTCTATGCACCAGGTGGTGCAGGCATTCGTTTAGATTCTCATATCTATCAAGGTTATAGTATTCCGCCTTACTACGACTCTATGATTGCAAAACTGATTGCTCATGGCAAAGACCGTGAAACTTGTATTGCACGTATGAAGCAAGCTTTAGACGAAATCATTTTGACAGGGATTAAAACCAATATTCCTTTACATAAAGATTTAATCCTACAAGATGAAAACTTCTGCCAAAAAGCAATGGATATCCATTACTTAGAAAAGTACATGTTGAAACAAGTTGAAGGTCATTCTGAAAAAGAATAAACAACAGTAAATAAAAAACCGCTCAATTGAGCGGTTTTTTATTGGCTTTAAATCACTTATGGCAATACACGATATAAAGTCGCAAAACATTTTTCAGCTTGATCATTACTACAGAAATTAATTGTGCTTGGATTTTTCCATTTCACAAAATACTGTGAAATTTCTCCAGTTTGATCGACTTGCTGGCCTGAACAATCTTTTTGGTTGTTATCAAATTTTACTTGCAACACTAAAGCAGGCAATTGTTCGTCTGGTTGTGCTGAAGGTTGGTAATCGTAAATACCAGATGACCACTCCTCACCGCTTTTAATAATGACATCATTATCGCTTTTGAAATTATAATATTCGATGCACTTGCGATTATTTGGAATTTCCATTCCCCATAGACCCACAATTTCAGGACGAGTAATCACCCTAAATGAATTAGCTACATTTTGCTGTGGCGTGACATTTTGATTTTGATCATTTTTTTTATTATCTGAAGCAGAAGCTACACCAGCACATAACATTAGTAAAATGGTTAAAGATGTCTTTTTCATACGTTTATTCAGTCATATTATCCATGTGTGCTAAATTAACACATTTTTTTAAAAAACCACCAATAATCACCAATTTATAACAATCATTTCACCAATATATTCAACAATGCCCGTTATCATATTTAATGCCTTATATTTATGGTATTCACACAATGAGCTTCATCGGAGACAACTCGTGCATTTATAATTAATTTAGTAAAATGCTTCAATAAATACCGTATTACTTAGGCTATATAAGGGAAGTCAATCCATTTATGCGTACAGCCTCACCGAATATCATACAAAGTAGTGTTTTTTTGGGCGTTGCCCTGATTATCTTGATCAGCTGTCTCGTTGGTATTGCTTCTCGACCACTTTCTTTTCTCGCTTTCTTTTGGCCAGCCAATGCTGTCTTGCTCGCTATTTTTCTACGCTATCCAAATTTAAATACAAGCAGTGGCTGGCTAGGTGCTTTTTGTGGCTACATGCTTGCAGACTTACTCACGGGTAACTTTCTACAACTGACCACTATTTTAACTTTCGCAAATTTAATTAATACAGCCGTTTCATTGTTTTTTATACAATTTTTCCAAATTAACTATAGAAAATATCATCAAGGTCTAACTTTTTTAGGCTTGTTTAGCATTTGTACTTTTGGTGGATGTTTAGCGAGTGCTGTCTTTGCTATTTTTACAGTTCCGTTTGTCCCCAATACATTCATGTCTACAGACCGCCTACTGGTCGATTTTAGTATGTGGTGGACAGGAGAAATGTTGAACTGTATTTTAATTTTACCTTTGGTATTGGCATTCCCAACCTATGACGAATTCAAAAAAATTATTCATAATCGTCGTACTAAAACCTACCCCATTCAAAAAGCTTTTCCGGCAATTGCTGTTATTTTTTGTGTGGCCCTAACTTATCTATTTTCTGGACCTGGTGCTTTACTCTATCCTTTAGCTGCATTAATTTGGGTTGCACTTAGCTATCGACTCTTTACTGTCACTGTTATTAACTTTTTAGCCTTACTTGCAACCTACCACAGTCTCAACCAGTTTTATGTCGCTGTATCCCCTGAGATTTATCTCAGTACGTCCATGTCAGTGCGGATTGGTTTGTGTATGCTCAGTCTCGCACCCTTACTGCTGTGTATCATTAGTGAAAATAGACATCACTTATATAAAAAAGTTCTCTATTTTGCAAATTACGATAGCTTAACCCAAGCCATGAACCGCCGTTACTTCTTCCAACTCAGTGAAGAGCTCTTAACACTTCACCCTAAACGTAGTTTTACGCTACTCATGTTAGATATTGATCATTTTAAGAAAATTAATGATCAATACGGCCATTATGCTGGGGATCAAGTTTTACAGCAGTTTTCCGAACAGATTCGCCAACATTTACGCGATAAAGATTTGTTTGCACGACTAGGTGGTGAAGAATTCGTTATTCTTTTAGAAAACATTCAACACAATGAAGCTCTGCGTATTTCGGAAAGATTGCGAAATATTATCGAAACTTCACCAATACAAATTCATGGCCAAGCAGAATTCCAATTACCGTGAGTATAGGCATGACGCAATATGCAGCCACATCACCCGAAACAATTCAAAATCTAATTAATAAAGCCGATTTTGCACTTTACCAAGCAAAGGAACAAGGCCGTAACAAGGTAATAATGAGCTACTAAAAGAAGCAATAATATCGTGCATTTTAGATCTCAAACTTTTTCTTAATGGCTAAGATTCACCGCTTTAGGTAAGCCTTTTACAAAGAATAAACCACATAGAACCACAATACCTGCCACAACAAACATTACTTGCCCTGTATATATTTCCCAATAATGCCCAGCTAAAATACTACCAATAGCCACGCCAAGTCCCCACATCGTACTATAAAGGGCTTGCCCACGACCTTGTTGTCCCGCCGAAAAATTTTGGAAGATAATCCGCATTGCAATGAGATGAAATAAACCAAAGCTAAAAGCATGAATGCATTGAGCAAAGAATTGTACTGCAAATAAGTCAGGGAAAAGTCCAGCCATTATCCAACGTAAGCTGGTTAAAATTAAACAGATTGCCACCAACATCCGCCATGAAAAGCGCGTAAAAAATACATTGGCATATGCAAACATGATTATTTCTGCGATAACTCCCACTGACCACAAAAAGCCTATTTCTGTTGTACTATAATTGGCTTGCTTTAAGTAATTACTATAAAAACTATAAAACGGTGCATGTGAAAATAGCATAATCAGTTCTATGACAAAAAAACTTGCCACCACGGGACGTTTTAAAATGGGCCATAGTGGTTCTAGTATTTTTTGCGATGTAGGTGCTGTAGCTGGTTCACGTATTGTAAATGACCAAAGAAAAGCCAAAGAGGCAATACATAACAACATAATCGGTAACATTGATATTGGGACTATTTCGAGCAACGCTCCAATGCCAAACACCCCAATAATAAATCCTATAGAACCCCATTTACGGACCTTACCGTATAATTGTGCTCTTTTTTCTGCTAACCAAAATAAGGTCACACCTTCAAATTGTGCCAATATCGCATTTTGAAAAAAACTAAATATCAGCATAAGTAATGCAATTGATTGAAAACTATTAGGAATAATAAAAATCAGTAACCATATACAACACTCCATCCATGTTGCTATACGTACCAGCAACATACGCTTTCCTGATTTGTCTGCAATCCACCCCCAAATAAAAGGCGCAAAAAAACGTGTAATAATTGCAATGGATGAAAGCAACCCAATTTGTTGATAATTAAACCCTTGGTCTTCTAAATAAAGATTCCAAAATGGCATAAATGTACCAACAATGGCATAGTAGAAAAAGTAGAATCCACCTAGTTTGGACTGGATTGGAATGCTAAGCATTAAGCTATATTCCTTAGTATTTACAACAAGTTATTAACTTTTTAGAGTTGTATTGCATTGCATCTAAAAGGCGGTTTTAGGAGATAACAGGTATACAAATCAGTATACAAATTTATTTTAATTAAATTATTTCAAAATTTGTATACTTTAGAGAAAAATACACATTATTAATCATGTATTTATATTTATCTAAATTTATCGTTTTTATGTATAAAAAACCATTATAAGGAAGTTCTAGATAGAAGTTATTTGCTTTACCAGCGTGTGGTACGAGTTAAATTTAAAAATTGCAGATTCCCTTCATTCTAATCAACAACATATTGCAAGTTATCCTCTTAGTTCCAATTTTATGCAATTACTGATTCTAAATTATAGAAAATTTTTAAATATATCGATTCGACTGCTTTTAAAATAGGATTTCAATAAAAAATCGTCTTAACGTTCCCAGTCAATCTTGTAAATATTTCCATCTACGACAGTAATAGCATAGTAAGAATTATCTACTTTATATTTATAGGTGATGGCTGGATGAGCTCGTCCTCTCGCATCACGAATAGTATGCTCATAAGAAGATTCAGGATGACCCAATACATCTTGCATTTTGCTATAACTATCACCAAGTTCAACAAAACCAAAATTTCCTCGAATCGACTGCATGTTAACAGCGAACGCTTGAATGGACATAAATATGCTCAAAACTAATAATAATTTTTTCACTTCTATGCTCAACAAAGTATTTATACTTAGCAACATAATAAGTGAAAAATGTGATTTTTATCATTTTTTTGTCTGAGTAATGTTCAGTACAAATTAAATCTACCTACAATTTATTGTTATCCAAGTAAACCTTTTGTACTACTTCCAGATAATTCATATTCATAGAGCAATCATAGATGCTGAAATCCTTCATATACGCATACAGCTCAACACAAATAATGTCCGCAAGTTACAAGCACAAAGATTTACTTTGATGAACAGTTTGATCCAGCCAATACAAATCTTATCCGTCACACAAAGTACAGCTGATAAATTTTTTAAATTGAGATTTGTAGCTAATCATTCCAGCAATAAAGAATGTAAAGCCTTAGTAGATCAACACGTTATGTCCCGAGAGCAAATAAGTTATTGAAAAAAATTGAAGCACTTGGATAAAAGTGGTCTAGTTATTTTCACTTTTATATAACAAAGCCCATTCATACAGACTCATTCAATTTAGCTTTGCCAAATTCTTTATGGGGGAAAGATATAACGAATGTATACGTGCTTTGCCTGATACATTACAACCGCAAGTAACCGTATTTTATTTCTACCTACTATAAAATAAGATACAACTTTCACACTTTTTGTAGCAAGAAAGAGCAACTTCATTTCCGCAAAATCATTAGGATCATCAACCTTCCCAATACTTCAAAAAGTTTTGTTATTTTTACACCATCAGTTGTAACCACTTTTTATAATAAACGGTTGATTTTCAAATCCTAGCTATTTTTTATATTTACCTTAACTTAATATTTTAAGACGTAAAGTAGCTATATTTTCAATCCATTATTTTACAATATGTCATTCAATAAGTTAGACCATCGACCAAAGGTGGTAATACTCTTGAATATCTCGATTTAAAAACTCATCGCGTTTGGGATCGTAATGAAAAGGCTTATTTTCCAGTAAAGTAGTGCAATTATTTAATTTAAGGTATTTTTTTAAGAATTTCTTAAAATTTTCGATTTTTTCTGGAAAAATACTTTCTTCATCCCACATAATAGCATTCATATCATTTACCTCTATCAATCTAAAGCACATACAACTTATTGATGTACAGTAAACAATATTTATCTTAAATGTGACTTAATTAGCAAAATAAAGCAAATAAATCGTTTTTAGATTTTTTTTTGCAGGCATGATTCATCATTTAAATAGATTGTCTCAATTCATTACACTATGTATTGATTCTATTGATGTGGAAAACATTACAATATACTATGTCTTCAGAATACAAAAAGAATATGGAATAAAATGTGATCTGTTTCATAAAATATTGGCCGAAGTACTAAAAATATACTAAGATAACTCAACTCAAACATAGGATATGACGGGTGCTAAAGAAGATTGCGGCATTTTTAAAATTAGATTTACAAAAGCTGATTTTAATCCTAAATATCATCTGTGTTTCTTGTCTATTTATTGCATCAATTTGCATTATCAACTATGTCATTAAAAAACAATTAATAGAAAACTCTCTTTTAACAAATCAAAAATATGCTTCAAAAGTTGCAATTAGTGCAGATCAACACCTAAAAAGCATGCTACAAGGATTAAATTATAGTGCAAAAATTATTGGTCATGACTTTAGTAATCAAACTATTATCAAAAGTGAATTACATCGACTTAAATACCAATCCAATAATTTCAATACCGTTTCTGTCGTAGATCAAAATGCGATCATCAAACATTTTGAACCGCATAATTTTAAATTTAATACGAATGTTAGTCACCGAACTGTCGGTATAGAACAATCATTAAAACTGAAAAAGACATATATTTCCCCGCCGTATCTAGCAATATCCAATAATCTTATTGTCTTAATGACGCAACCTATTTTTGATCAAAACCGAAATTACCAAGGTATGATCACTGGATCAATATATTTACAACGCAAAAATTTAATAAATCAGCTTCTATCTGGTTCCTATGATTATAAAAGAAGCTATATGTATGTCGTAGATCAAGATAATCGAATTATTTTCCATCCTGATCCTACACGAATTGGTGAAAAAATTATCGGAAATACTGGCCTAGACTACATGAAACAGTATAAAAATGGCTCAATTCATTTAGTAAATAGTAAAGGTATAGACAATCTCGCAGGTTTTTCTCATATTCCTAGTGTGAACTGGCTAGTAGTTTCACAGCAACCTACAGAAGAGCTTTTAGAACAAGCCAATAGTATTTTACTCAAAGCCGCATTTGGAATATTTATATTTTATGTTCTCATATTTATAATTATTTGGAGGATAACTTATTATATTTCCTCACCGTTACATAGTCTTGCGCAAATGGCAGGTATATTAAATCAGCCAGAAACGGATGATAAAATTCGCGAAATTAATCCATGGTACTTTGAGGTTTTACGCTTTCGCACTGCTTTACTATTTAGTTCTAAAAAATTTAAAGATAAGATTAGTGAATTGAATCAACATATCAATACAGATCCACTCACTGGTTTATTTAACCGTCGTGGTATGGATCTATTTATTAATGAATTAAAAAAAATGCATAGCGAGTTTGCATTATTAATGATTGATGTGGATCATTTTAAACAGGTTAATGATACATACGGACATGACCAAGGCGATGCTGTCTTAATCTCACTTGCACAGCAGATTAAGCAAAATTTCCGTGAGAATGATGTCTGCTGTCGTTTAGGTGGTGAGGAGTTTGTTGTTTTGGTACATAGTGCTGAAGCTCACTCTGTTTATAAAGCAGCTGAAAGGCTTCGTAAAAGAATGGAAAATTTACAGTCCGACAATCTGCCGAAGGTAACCATATCGATTGGAATTGCTTTCTATCCTGAAGATAATGAAGACATACAAGAAATATTTAAAATAGCGGATAATCGGTTGTATCAAGCAAAAAATTTAGGTCGTAACCAAGTATGTTAATTAAAAAATCTTTTACTTATCCATTTAAATTACTTTACGTCTCACCATATTAATAGTTTTTCATGCTGTTTAGGCTCTTATATAGCCTATTAAAGATCATAAAAGAGATTCTCTCATGGTGTATTTTCTTTATTTCAATGATTAAAATATAAATGTCACCACTCTTTAAATTGAAAATAATATAGTGACAATAGCTCAGCAAGTACTTATTTAGTTGTATTTTAACTTCTAAGATAAGCTCTTAATAATATGACATCGAATACCAATTCACTGCAGCTAATTATTGATATATTTTATTTTTTTAAAAACCAGTCTAAATAGTCACGCTTTAATAATGAGTCTACATTCTATAATGCAGGACTTAAAAGTTGGTAATGTAAACAATGACAGCATTATCTCCTAACGGTATTCTGTGATGCCTTATCACATCCTCCAAGCCCTCTTTCTGTATATCCTTTATTTATAAAATTCCAATTTTTCTAATTTCTAAAGTATTTCACACATAAAAAAACACCCCCTGCACTAGTCAGGGGGTGTTTCGAATAATGAGCTGGCGATGACTTACTCTCACATGGGTAACCCCACACTACCATCAGCGCTAAGAGGTTTCACTTCTGAGTT